>NZ_JAUBOS010000064.1:0-36559 GCF_036700365.1 Microcoleus sp. w2-18bC1 | reverse complement strand
ACTGTATCAATTCATCCTGATGAAGCCTTAATGCAAGAGTTGCGAGCACGTCAATCCACTGCTATTGGTCGCCAAGACTTGAGAAAACGTACTACAGTTGAACACTCTCTGGCTCATATTGGCCATTGGCTTTCTTAACCGTGCTCGCTATATTGGACAGCGGAAAAATCTCTTCGATCTACGGCGAGTCGCTGTTGTCCATAATCTTCATGTCATTGCTCGAATGGCTGAGGTTCTGCCAATTAAACCGGGCATAAAGTCTAACTCATGCACTGGCTAATTTCATAAAGTCCTTTTTTTGTCAACTCCTAATACTGAACCGACGCCCTAGTGTGACTTCTAATTTATCAATCTGGTCTTGATTCAAATTTTCTCGATTACTTAATAATAAATATTTACTTTGCCTATCTGTTATTCCGGCTGCTCTACGTAACTTATTTAAGTCTTTATTAACTACTTTCATGACATGAAAACGATCAATAATAACTTTGGCATTTGGGAATACTTTTTTGATAACTTTAGGGAATCCTCCCCACATATCAACACTGACTTCCTCAACTTGCTCACGAACCTCAATTGCTTGTTGCACTTCTGACTTGAATGATTTTTTCACAGCGATGAGAATCAATCATCTCAATTAAATTACCTTCGCCCAGGTCACTCACAACAGTAACAAAATTTCCTTGACCTTTTCGCATACTTATCTCATCCAGACCAATTTGTTTAACCCGTTGCCAATTCGGTTTTTTTTAGGGTGTTTACCTGCTCAAATATTCCTTTTATTTCGTCATAACTCAGTCCTTCTTCTCGTCCAATTTGCTCCATGCTCGATTGTTTAACACGCTCATAAATATTTTGTTTATATCGTTGAGTATGCCGTCTTTTAACGTCCCAACAATCTAATTTTTCTGTGGGATACCGTTGACATATAGGACAGTAAAACTGCCGTCGTGGGATTTTTAGATATACAGGACGACCAAAAACCGACAAATCTCTTACTAAAATTGGTCAATTTTGATGCAGTTTTTCGGTAGGATTGTTACAATGATGACAAACAATTCTTTCTGATAAAATGCTCAGTCCCAAGAAAATTTTTCCCTCAACTTGAGTACAAGTTTCAACCCTGACTCCAGGCAAGGCTAATAGATAGTCTAGATGGAAGCTCATAACGGTAAATGTATTAGTAGGTACATTTTACACCATAAACTCAGGAGAGCCTCGCATTTTATCATAAATTGAAAAGAGCGATCGACCTTATATAATAGAAACTTGTTACGATCGCCCTTTATCCCCCTATCATGCTTCAAATCCGCCGTCGTCCCCCCAGCACATCCGTCTCCGTACTCTACCTCAGCTACCAAATCGCGGTACCCGACGCCGAACCCCAGCACATCCTCGAAGAAATCGTCTGGGAAAAAGAAGCCGAAGTAGCCCAAAAGCGCGATCGCACTCCCTTATCCGAACTTCACAAAAAACTCCCCTTCGCACCGCCAACTCGCGACTTTCTTGCCGCCCTTAAAAACGGCAAAACCACACCCGCTATCATCGCCGAAGTCAAAAAAGCTTCTCCCAGTAAAGGCGTAATTCGCGAAGATTTCGATCCGGTGGCGATCGCCCTAGCTTACCAACAAAACGGCGCTAGCTGCATCTCCGTACTCACCGATGAAAAGTTTTTTCAAGGTAGCTTCGACAACCTCGCTAAAATCCGTGCCGCCGTCGATTTACCCTTACTTTGCAAAGAGTTTATTATCTATCCCTACCAAATTTATCTCGCCCGCATTCACGGCGCTGATGCCGTACTTTTAATCGCCGCCATTCTGTCTGATAAAGACTTACAATACTTTGTCAAAATTGTCAAGACTTTGGGCATGACAGCTTTAATAGAAGTTCACACTCTCGAAGAACTCGATCGAGTATTAACCCTAGAAGGCGTTAACCTGATCGGCATCAACAACCGCAACCTAGCAGACTTTTCCGTCAGTTTAGAAACCACCAGCCAACTATTAGCCTCCCGCCAAACCGAAATCCAAGCAAAAGGCATCCTCATCGTCAGCGAGTCAGGAATCCACACTCCCGACGACCTCGCTAAACTTGCCACCGCCGGAGCCGAAGCCGTCCTCATCGGCGAATCTCTGGTCAAGCAGCCCGATCCGGGCGCCGCTTTAGCCTCCCTTGCCGATCACCCTCCCAGCCTGTGAAAGGCGAGACCGCTTGACAAAGCACCCTTAATTCTGATAAAAAATGATTAAGTAGGTAAATAATGAGAATTTCTAGCCTGCATCGACTCAAGCGCTACTGTAAAAAAGAAATAGCACTGAAAGCTATATTGCATAGAAATATTTTGCCAGAAAGCAATTAAATCTATTCTGTAAGCCTGTCGATCGCAAAATTTAGCGTGTGCAACGCCCCCAGCCCCGAATATTTGATCGGCAAAGCAGGGGTTATTGTACGGTTAGAAAACAAATAAAAAATCGGGCATCTAATGTTCACCTGTGATGCCTCATGCAATTGCAATGGGGTGTCGGTTCGCTGAGGTATGTTAGCTTTCATGGAGCCAATCCCCCTTCCTTCGTACATTCATTATGAATTGCTACTTCAATTGTTAGAACGCAAAACGATGTTTGCTGTCAGTCCACAATCGCCGCAGCAGCAACAAGTACACCAACTTATTATTACACTGCGTAAAGCCCTTGCCATTCAAAAGCAATTAGAACAAAGCTGCGAGCGATCGAACTTAGCGGTAGAACATCGCTGGTCTCTAAATGAAATTAACCACAAGGGAGTTAAAAGTTAAAAAACTTAGAGTAGCGACGTGACGTATCGTATTTGATTTATTCTATATAACTCCCACAGAAAAACTTAGGACAATATCATGGACAACAAATTAATGCTGATGATTCCCGGCCCGACGCCGGTACCTGAAGCGGCCTTGTTAGCGATGGCAAAACACCCGATGGGCCACCGCAGCAAGGAATTTGACGGGATTTTTGCAGAATGTACGGAAAACCTCAAATGGCTGCACCAAACAAAAAGTGACGTGCTGAGTTTAACGGTTTCTGGTACCGGCGCAATGGAAGCTGGGATAATTAATTTCTTGAGTGCGGGCGATCGAGTTTTAGTCGGATGCAACGGCAAATTTGGTGAACGTTGGGCTGAAGTCGCCGAAGCTTATGGTTTAAACGCCGAAATTATTAAAGCCGAGTGGGGCCAACCTTTAGACCCCGAAAACTTCCGCGAAAAACTCGAAGCAGATACAGAGAAGCAAATCAAAGCTGTCATCATCACCCACTCGGAAACCTCTACCGGCGTCCTCAACGACCTCGAAACCATCAACCGCCACGTTAAAGCCCACGGTGAAGCTTTAATTATGGTCGATGCTGTCACTAGCTTAGGCGCTGTCAATATTCCGATGGACGCTTGGGGAATCGATGTCATTGCTTCGGGTTCTCAGAAAGCTTACATGATTCCTCCAGGTTTGGGTTTTGTGGCCGTCAGTCCCAAAGCTTGGGAAGCTTACAAAACTGCGAAACTGCCCCGCTATTATTTGGATTTGGGCAAATATAGCAAAGACGCTGCCAAAAATACGACTCCTTTTACTCCCCCTGTCAATATGTTTTTTGCCCTGCAAGCATCGCTGCAGATGATGAAAACAGAAGGGTTAGAAAATATTTTCGCGCGGCACAAACGGTTGATGACAACTACTCGCGCTGCTGTAAAAGCTTTAGGTTTGCCGTTGTTTGCTGCTGACGATGCCGCCAGCCCTGCGATTACTTCGGTTATGCCGCCAGCATCCGTAGATGCTCAAAAAGTGCGGACTTTGATGAGAAAGAGATTTGACATTGCTCTCGCCGACGGACAAGACCATTTGAAAGGTAAAATCTTCCGAATCGGTCATTTGGGCTTTGTGTGCGATCGCGATATTCTAGCAGCAATTTCCTCTTTAGAAGTAGTGTTGCAAGAATTGGGTCATGAAGGCTACACTCCTGGTGCCGGCGTTGCCGCTGCTGCCAAGTTCTTGGCTGAATCCTAATCCAAGTTATTAAAGGATTTTGGATTTTGGATTCTCTCTAAAATCTAAAATCCTTTTAATATGCTTCGGATAACCAATCAAAGATTTTATCCAACTGTTCGAGAGTGACTAAACCGTATTGCCACAGAACCATCGGCAAGGAATTCGGGTCTTTATCGCGCTGCGGCTGTTTGTCACCGCCACGACGTTCAGCGACAGCAATTGACGCGGGCGAAATTGCCAAATCTTCTTGTAAAAAGCGAATTAATCGAGTGTATTTAGCGGGTGCCATGTGATTTCACCTCTAAGTATAGGACACCATTTTCTGATGTGAACCTGATGTTTTTGATGAGTAATAAGCCAGTTTTAAATTTGTCTTGTTACCGTTGATAGCTTTTAAAACGCTATTAGCGGTTGAACTGCCAAACGTAATGCTGAGTGCTACTGTAAAGCTAACCTTTCCCAAAAAGTGAAAGGTTTTGCAATTTTCCTGATGTCGGCCCGATCGACTTGCGATCGCGATCGAACCTAAACTGAATACCTCGGCATCTTTGCAGCGCGAATCAGAATAAATTCTGCTACCTAAAACTACTAAACCAAGTTCAGAGTTTAACTTCATCTGCCAAAATGCAGAATCCGCAAATCTACTTCGACAAAATTAGTTAGATATTTCGATCAAACCCGAAACTGCTACCAGAAGTTAAGTTTGCCAATTCCCGCCAATTAACTTGGCTCGTAGCATATTACTTTAGATAGGTTTAGTAGATTTACCTCGATCGCCAGAACTTCCAGAGAATTTCTTTTCGTGTTGCTACACCTTGAGGCTGAGTATCGTCTCTCAGGATTGGTAACGAGTCGCTGACTCGTCTCATACCTGCGACCAACCATCTACAGCTTCCGGAAACAAGCTCAAGTCCTGACTGACTGAGATCGACATCGTAGCAAATCTTTGGGTGTTTGTACTGAATCTTACATTAATATCTTAACAAATTTAATCAATTTTTGTAAAGTTTCTAAATTTTCGCCGGTATTCCGAAGGTAGGGGGATCTCTGGGCGATGCAAACCGGGGGATTTTGTCTGTCTCCAGCTTTTACTTACTGAAACAGTCCGAAGTTTTACTGGAAAAACTCGATTTCAATACGATCGCCCACTTTGACACCGAGTTCAGCAGCTCGCCCGCCCCGAAGTTCAATAACTCGATCGACAGCAGTATCGGGCCCGTAGGTAGGACAAGGATCTGCAGTACAAGGAGGTGCAGAAACTTCGATCGCCTCAACCACCCCATCCCGGATAAAAATCATATCCAGAGAAATCTTGCAATTTTTCATCCAAAAATTGACCCGCCGCGTCGGTTTAAACTCAAACAGCATTCCTCTGTCATCCGGCAAAGAAGTTCTGTACATTAAACCCATAGCCTGTTGTTCCGGTGTTTTCGCCACTTCGAGTTCGATTGGGCGATCGCCTATCCGAGCTCTAGCAGCAACAGGCAGCACTTGACCCGATGTTTTCGCCGTCGGAGACTGATCCGCCAAAATACCAGTAGCACCAGCATTCGCGACAGGTAAAGTCGGCGAACATCCCAGCAAAAATATACTTACTCCAATACCGAGCAAATTAGTTAAATAACTCATAATGATTTTAGATTTTAGATTTTAGATTGGGCATAGGGCATGGGGCATAGGGCATGGGGCATGGGCATTGTTGACTAATGACTAATGACTAATGACTTCTTCAAGCTTCCCGCATCACATAGCCAACACCGCGCACCGTCTGAATCAAACGCTTTTCGCCCTCATCTTCTATCTTGAGCCGCAGATAGCGGATGTAAACCTCAATCACATTCGACTCGCCCAGAAAGTCGTAACCCCAAACGTTTTCCAGAATTTGTTCCCGAGTCAAAACCTCGCGGGGATGTTCCATCAAATACTTTAGCAGCTCATATTCCTTCATCGTCAGGTCGATCGCCCGTCCATTGCGTAAGGCCCGCCTAGATGCTAAATCCAAAACTAAATCGCCAAACCTCAATTGTTCGTTGCTGGTGTTATCCGGCTGCAAATACAAGCGCACCAACTGCAAAAACTCCTCAGTGCGGTAAGGTTTGAGAAAATAATCATCCGCCCCAGCTTCCAGACAAGCTACGCGATCGTCAACTGTATCACGACCGACCAATAGCAGTACCGGCACCCGATTGCCAATACTTCTGAGGTAAGAACACAGTGACAGCCCCGACTCAGGGCCAAGTATCCGATCAATTACAATCAAAGCTGGCTGCAATTCACTGGCTAAATGTTGACCGGTGGCGGTATTAGAAGCCACTACCGGTTCGTAGCCGGAGGATTTTAAGTCGAGACTCAAGTGTCCGGCGAGAACTTCGTCTGTTTCAACTAGCAGGACACAGGGATTGCGATCGAGAGTAATTGCAGCCATTGAATTGACCGGTGAAGACCATAACTGTTCTAGCACGTCTTAAGGAAGAGAGGGAGAGTGGGAGAGAGGGAGAGGGGGAGAATGGGAGAGTGGGAGAATTACCAATTACCAATTAAACTATTTGGCATTTAAATAGAAGCTCGATCGCCCCGGGCTATCCTGCCCGCCCCACGAGAGTTTAAGTAAAAAGTAGCTTACAAATTCAATGCGCTACAGCTTACCAATTACCAAATTGAATAATTTATGACCATCATCGTATTCGGCAGTATCAACATCGACCTAGCAGCAAAAACTCCCCGGTTGCCGCAGCCAGGGGAAACTATCATCGGTAGCAATTTTTTCACAGCCGGCGGCGGCAAAGGAGCAAATCAAGCCGTCGCGGCCGCCCGTCTCGGCACTTCCACCCACATCATCGGCCGCGTCGGCAACGATAAATTTGCCGAAGAATTATTGACAAATTTACAATCTTATGGTTTAAGTACAGACAATGTATTAATAGACCAAAATACTCATTCAGGAGTGGCAATTATCGCGGTAGACGAGACAGGTCAAAATAATATTATTGTGATTCCGGGCGCGAATAACAATGTCGGTGAAGCAGAGATACAACGTCTCAAAAAACTTTTAACAGGAGCTACATCTTTGCTGTTACAGTTAGAAATTCCCCTGAAAATTGTCCAAAAAGCTGCGAAAGCTGCTCGTCAAGCGGGGGTGCGAGTTATTCTCGATCCAGCACCGGCTAGGGCGGATTTGCCGATCGAACTTTATCCGCTAATTGACATTATCACGCCGAATGAAGTGGAAGCCAGCCAGTTAGTCGGTTTTCGGGTGAATGACACGGAAACAGCGATTGTAGCTGCCAAACACTTGCAGGAGCGTGGCGTCAAGAATGTTATTGTCAAATTGGGCGATCGGGGGGCTGTTGCTGTTACGGCGGATGAAACCTTTTTTGTACCGGCTTTTGCTGTAGAGGCGATCGACACTGTGGCTGCTGGCGATGCTTTTAACGGCGGTTTTGCCTCTGCATTAGATGCCGGTCTGTCCTTGTCAGAGGCGGTGCGGTGGGGCGCAGCAGCGGGCGCTCTGTGCACAACTAAAGTGGGTGCTCAAGGTGCTATGTGCGATCGGGCAACTTTTGATAATTTTTTACATAATAGAGTGATTGGATAAATCTTTAATTGATAGGTCAACCGCAGATTTTAAGCAGATAAACACAGATGAACGCAGATAATTTCAAGAGATTAAAGTGAACGACCATAATAGGTCTATTTTATGTAAAAAAATCATAATCTTGTGGGGTGGGCTTCTAGCCCGCCCCAAATATGCAAGAATTTAAATCTGTAAACGCTTGTCCTACTTTTCTGGCCGCTGAATAATTGTTTCAACTACCCGCCGCTTGACTTTTGGATCGATACCAATCAGCCGCACGTATTCGCCGCCGTGTTCCGCCAAACAAGTTTCTAAAGATGCAACCACATCTTTTTCCTGTGCAGTTTTAATCGTCGCGCAACTTTGCCAAGAACCAGTCTTAAATCGGCGATTATCTGCATATTCCATGCCAATTTTGCAGCCTCTTGCTAACAACTGCTTTACTTGTTCCAATACCTCGGAACTCAGCCGCGCCGCATGACCGTTACCCGCTTCAGAACTTGGCTCAACGTAAGCCTTATAATATTTGGATGACGGGTCGTTTAATTCACTTTGCGTGGGCGCAGCAGCAGGGACATTGGGGGTTCCTTGAACGTTGAACAGGCGCGATTGGTTGTATTCATCTACTAAGCGCATTTCCTTAATCCGCTTTTGTTGACCCACCATCAAACTGCCCATTTCTATTAAATGAGCGAGGCTGAAATTCGGGTTATGGAAATCTGGCGCTGCTTCCAAAGTGTTTACCAAACGCTTGGAAACTCGTTCGATTCCTACTTTGTGAATGAATTCGCGGATTTGTTCGTCATAAATGCGCGATCGCAAAGCGCTAAAAAAGTCGATCGCCTGATCGGCAAAATTATCAACTAACGCCACAATATCGGTTTTTGACAATTTGTCCGACTCAAAAATTCCCCCAACAATGCCAATTTTATCATCCCGGCTCGGTTCCCAATAAAACTTTTCCATCCGCCCGTCGCGAATCAGCGGCGCGTACAGCGTAGAAAAATCATTTCCGGTGACAATAATCGGCACTCGGTGCAGTGGCGTACTGTCATAACTTCCCGGTAACTGCACATTAGTTGGATTATCCGCAATATTCATCAGAGTCGCATTGACCATCTGAGTATTGACAGTATATTGAGTAGTCGAATCGAACCTGCCAGCACCAGCATCCAAATCGTTAATAAAGATGGCGCACATCTCGCCCCGCACCCTAATTTGCTCCGCAGCTTCCCGGTAGCGCAAGCGAATTAAACGCGCCGGATCTCCTGCATCCGGGCTTTCTAATTCCCCACCAGATATCATCACCGGTTCAAAGCCCATTCGCCGAAAAACCAGTTCGGTTTGAAAAGTTTTGCCTTCTCCTTTGCGGCCGTGAATTCCCAAAATTAGGGGAACTCTTACCCCTGGTAAATTTAAAAAGTTTTTAGTGACGTGCACCGCAACTTTATCGAGAAAGTTAGGAGAAATGTAATAACTCATCAGTAGATTTGTGAGGGATTAATTGAGGTTACTGTTATGATTTTATGACAAAACTAACAGCCTGCACCGCTAACCTGGATTTTTACCGTACAATCGAGGTCTGAATATTATGTGTTAAGGAGCGATTCGTGAGTCCAGAAACCTTACTAAAAGAACCAAGCGTGCAAGCCGAAGCCAGTCCCTTCAGTTCTGAGAGCTTCGACAGCTATGTAATGACAACTTACGGGCGTTTTGCGATCGCCCTAGAACGGGGCCTAGGCTGCCGCGTTTGGGATACCGAGGGCCGCGAATATCTCGATTTTGTGGCTGGTATTGCTACCTGCACTCTGGGACACGCGCACCCGGCAATGATTGCAGCGGTAACTCAGCAAATTCAGACCCTGCACCACGTTTCTAATCTTTATTACATCCCCGTACAAGGCGAGTTGGCGAAGTGGCTTGTAGACCATTCTTGCGCGGACAGAGCCTTCTTTTGCAACTCTGGCGCGGAAGCTAATGAAGCGGCAATTAAACTCGCCCGCAAGTACGCCCACGAAAAATTAAATATCTCGAATCCGACAATCATTACCGCTGTTGCGAGTTTCCACGGGCGGACTTTGGCGACAATTACGGCCACGGGACAGCCTAAATACCAGAAGGGTTTTAGCCCTTTGGTTCCCGGATTTCACTACGTGCCCTACAACGATATTAGTGCGATCGAAAGTGCGATCGAGCAACTCGACAAAGACGAACGCCAAGTAGCTGCAATTATGCTGGAAGCGCTGCAAGGTGAAGGCGGAGTTCGCCCCGGAGATATCGCCTACTTCCAGCGCATTCGGGAAATTTGCGACGAAAAAGGCATTTTGCTGATTCTCGACGAAGTGCAAGTCGGGATGGGACGCAGCGGCAAATACTGGGGCTACGAAAACCTCGGCATTGAACCTGATATCTTTACATCCGCGAAAGGGTTGGGCGGCGGTATTCCGATCGGCGCTATGCTGTGCAAATCTTCCTGCGATGTATTTGAACCGGGAAGTCACGCCAGCACATTCGGCGGCAATCCTTTTGCTTGCGCTGTAGCTTTGTGTGTGTGCCAAACTTTAGAACGGGAAAACCTTCTAGAAAATGTGCAGCAGCGCGGGGAACAGTTGAAAGCAGGGCTCAACAAGTTGGCGGCCGAATATCCGCATTTAATTGCCGAAGTGCGCGGCTGGGGTTTGATTGTTGGGATGGAATTGCAAGCTGATATCGAACTTACATCCGCTGATATCGTCAAATCTGCGATCGCCGCAGGAGTTTTGTTGGTTCCTGCAGGCCCGAAAGTGCTGAGGTTTGTCCCGCCGCTGATTGTCACCGCCGCTGAAGTCGATCGAGCTCTGCAGGCAGTGGAGTCAGCCTTGCGTTCTCAAGCGGTACAGTAAAATCTACTGAGTTGCTTTTTGTTAGCTGTAGCGCTGAAACTCGCGCAATATCCTAGATAACTCACTTAGTCCAGGACACACTCTTCCTCAGAAACCGGGTTTCTTTCAAGATTTCTCGTTACTAAACCCAATATTTTCCCAGAAACCAGGTTTCTTAGCGTAAGTCTGATCGGGGTAAAAGTAAACCCGCCCCGCTGCAAGTCTGTGGGGGCGGGTTTTTCAATTTTAGAAAGGCCTGTGAAACCCGCCCCCACATGGTGACGGTGCCTTTAACCGCGATTTTACTCAAGAGGCACGCGCAAAATCATACTATTAGCGATCGTAGGTGCTAGTTTCGCTATGTGAGTGTCTGTTGGGACTGGTGAATCCTGGTTTAACTATTTCGGGCCCTTCCCACTAAACCGAGTACCGTTATAGTGGGAAGGGCGGGTGATGACGATTGCATCCTCAAGTAATTTTGCTTATCGCTTTCAAGAGAGAAAAGATGTAATCCTCGTCACAAAAAAAATTTTTTCGTAATGCTTTGATCATCAACTGTATACTGTATATTGTGAGAGAATAGAAGAACCAAGGAGGTGATGTTGATTGCTACACCAGGCTATCCAAGTTAGTTTGTATCCTACCCAAAATCAACAAATACAAGTAGCTTCAACTTTTGGGTGTGCGCGTTGGTGGTCTAATTATGGTCTAAATAAATCAATTGAAGTTTATAAAAAAACTGGTAAAGGACTTGGCTGCTTCGGGTTAAACACACTTTTACTGACTCTCAAAAAATTAGATAAAAGTGGATGGTTAGGTGAGTTATACAGCCAATTTTTGCAATTTACTACGCTCAATTTAACCACTGTCTACAAAAATTTTTTTGATAGATTGGCGGGTTTTTATAAGTTCCCACCTCAAGATAAAAAACAGTCATTTCAGTATCCTAAAAACGTCAAATTGGTAGCGGTTACTAGAATTTTCCGGTATATCGAAATAACTAAGCCCCAAATAAATAGATATAGATTAAGTGAGGGTGAAATTCATAATTCAATTATTAGTAAAAAATATTCAGGGAAATATCTTGCATCTATACTGACTGAAATCCAAGCTGAGAACCAGACAACAAAAGAAGGTAAGATTGCGGGCATTGATTGCGGGAACTTAGTCGAGATTGATAGAGGGGTTTCCACTTCCAAACTTTGTTCTAATTGTTTCGATCAAATGACCGAGATGCCATTAGATATGAGGGAAGGGACTTGTCCTCACTGTGCTAGCGATCGCGATCGGGAGGGGAATGCACCGATAAAGATGAAAGCAGAAGCTATCAAAACACTAAAGGCGGAAAGTTCAACCGTTTCTGCTTTAGGATGCGAGGTAAGACCAAAGGTTGGACGAAAGTCTCAGCTAAGGCACTCGCCTATGAGTACAGAAGCCCCTACTATATTCGGTACTACGATTTAGGGGTGGGTAGTTCACTTGGTTGCACAGAATCAGCGCTCCTATGGTTAATAGTTTGGCGGAATGCACGATGGACGAACAGCGTCGCAAAACTGATGTTAATATGCTCCAAGCGCTGCTGGAAAATCCTGGGGACTCAGGAATAGATTTGATTTTGAGGACGAACCCAAAGTCGATCGACTTTGGGTTCGTGCAAACGCTTTATTTGGAAGAACCGGCACTGACGCGAGAAAGTTTGCTGAAAGCTGCAAAATTTTTCCAAAGGGCGATCGCACCCTTAGAATCTGCAAAAGGGAATTATAAATTGCCCGCAACCGGGGCAGCATATCTGGCTTTTTTAGCAGAAGTCTTGCAGGCAGTGGCGCGCGGCGCTGATTCGCAGCACCTGTACTCGCTGCTGAGAAACCATTTAGACAAACTCGACCAGAATTTCGCACAACTGCTGCGCCACTGGGCCACTTTGGTGCTCCCTGCTGCCAAAGAATCGGAGACTAGGCGCATTGCAGCGTTAATCGGCAATCTGAGCAACAAAATTGGGCGGTTTCCCCTCGGCAGCAAGGCTCATAACTTGGAAATCGAAATTGCCGGTTACGAAACAGTTGCTAAGGTGTTTACCCGCAAAGACTTTCCCCAAGAATGGGCGGTGATGCAAAACAATCTGGGCAACGCTTATAGCGATCGCCCCAAAGGTGATAAGGCTCAAAATATCGAACAGGCGATCGCTTGCTTTGAAAATGCCCTACAAGTACGCACGCCCGAACAGTACCCGGAACAGTGGGCGACGCTGCAAAATAATCTGGGCAACGCTTACAGCGAGCGTCTCAGGGGAGATCCGGCAGACAATCTAGAACAGGCGATCGCCTGCTATCAAAACGCGCTGCAAGTTCGCAGCCGCGAGGCTTTCGGGGAAGAGTGGGCGAGCACTCAAAACAATCTCGGCCGTGCTTACAGCCGCCGACTACGGGGCAACCGAGCCCAAAATCTGGAACTGGCAGTCGCTTGCTACCAAAATGCTTTGCAAGTCTACAACCGCAAAGTGTTTCCCCGGCGTTGGGCCACAACTCAAAATAATTTGGCAAATGCTTACTGCGAGTTGCTGGGGGGCAACCGAGCCGAAAATCTGGAATACGCGGTTACGTGCTATCAGAGAGCTTTGCAGGTGCGGACTCGGGAAGCTTTTCCGCAGCAGTGGGCGACGACTCAAAGGAATTTGGGCCGGGTGTTTGTCGATCGCATCAAAGGCGATCCGGTGGAAAATTTGGAAATGGCGATCGTCTGCTATCAAAATGCTTTACAAGTCTACACCCGCATCAAATTTCCCGAAGCCTGGGCTTCGATCCAAACTTACCTCGGTAGGATCTACAGTCGGCGGGTGAAAGGGGAAAAAGCCGAAAATATGGAAATGGCGATCGCCTGCTATCAAAATGCTTTGCTGTTTTGCAACCGCCAAAAATCTCCCGAACGCTGGGCAATGCTGTGTGCCTACCTCGGCCGCGCTTTCTGCGAACACGTGAAAGGGGAAAAAAACCGCAACCTCAAAAGCGCGATCGCCTGCTATCAAAATGCGGGCGAAGTCTACACCAGGCAAGCCTATCCCAACCGCTGGGCAATGCTGCAAATTTATCTCGGCAGGGCTTATTCGCAACTGACCGAGGCGGAAAACTTGTCCCACATGGAAAGCGCGATCGGCTGCTATCAAAGCGCCTGTCAAGTCTACACTCGCGAAACCTATCCCCACCGCTGGGCTGAAATTTTATTTTATTTGGGTCAAGCTTACCGAATTCGAGGCGACTTGCTTCGCGCCTACGGGGTTTTTACTGCTGCTGTCGATACTGTGGAATTCTTGCGTTGCGAAGTTGGGGTTGATACAGTCGATTTTGGCGATCAGACGACTACCGCAAAAGTCAAATTAACCCGCACCTGGGCTGGACTCTATAAATGCCTGGTGCAAGTTTGCCTGGAACTTGGCGCCAGCCAACCTGAATATTATGCTAAGGCTCTGGAATACGCCGAACGCCACAAAAATCGGAATTTGGTACAACTGCTGGTTAAATGTTACTTGACTCCGAAAGCCGAAATTCCTGCAGCGGTGCGAAGCGAGTTGGAGTCGCTGCAACTGGAAATAGCGGGGGAACAGCGGCAGCAAGAACAGGGAGAACCTGAGCCAAACACGACCTTGATTTCTGAGGGCGATAGCCAAGGTTTGAGCAGCGGTTCTCTACTGCCGAACTCGGACTTCATGCACTTAAATCAATTGTGGAAGCAGTTTGATAGGTTGATTGCGCGGGAGGTGCAGGCAAACGACCCTTTCTTCAGCCTAGCTCACAAAGTTGAACCGATCGCTTTTGAGCAAATTCGCCAATTGTTGCCTGATGACAATTGCGCTGCTGTGGTGTGGGCGAGTTTGGGGGAGTTGCTGGTTGCTTTTGTGGTGGTAAAGAGTGCACAATATCCCGCCGTTCACCTGTGTTCGTCGGAAAATGCTTTGGCTGCCGAAAGTTGGGCCCAGGAGTACCTCACCGCTTATTCTGAACAAAAAGGTCGCTGGATCAATCATCTCCAGACTCGCCTCAAACGCTTGGCTACGATGCTGGAAATCGATCGAGTGGTGGCGCTGATTCCCGATAATTGCGATCGGCTGATTTTTGTGCCGCACCGATTTTTGCACGCTTTGCCACTCCACGCTTTGCCTTTGGCGGGGAGAGACGGGTTTGATGACGGTGGGGGAATTTTTAGGTCTGGGTGGAGTGATCGCAGCGGTTTTGATGTGGAAACCTACACCCTTTCGGATTTTTCTCAAAGTTCGTCTTTTGGCGACGTTGCAGCGCCTGCTGCTTCTTTGATCGATCGATTTGCCGGAGGAATTCGCTATGCTCCTAGCTGTCAGCTATTGCTGTTGAGACAAAGTGCACACGGAGCGGCTATTGGTCGGTACAAACCCGGTTTGCAGCAGCTTTTGGCAATTCCAACTTTCACCAGAGATGCGTTCTACAGCAACATTGAAATCGGCACTATTTCCCAGTACTTTGCCAGTACAGAAGTTGTGCGACATAAGCCGGCAATTAAAGAGGCTTTTTCCCAAGAAATGTCTGCTAATAATGGGAATTTACCCCAGCAAATAGGGCAGTTGCAGCATAAGAAATGCGCTCACTTTGCTTGTTTGAGTTTGCTTAATTTGGCTTGGCCACTGAAATCCGCCGTGTTTTTGAGGAATGATTCTCTGAGTTTGGAGGAAATTTTTAATCTGGATTTTCGGCAATATTTTTTAGTTACTTTATCTGGTTGCGAAATTGCCGCTGGCGGAGTTAGCGGTGCTGGAGGAGATTTTGTGGGTTTGTCGGCGGGTTTGTTGTATGCTGGCACGTCTAGTGTGGTTAGCAGTCTTTGGAAGGTGAATGATGTTTCTACGCTGCTGCTGACGAGCAAGTTTTATGAAAATCTGGGACGGTTTTCTCGGTTGCAGGTGGGAGATGTGGCGATCGCCCTGGGGGAGGCTCAAAGGTGGCTGCGGGATTTGACTAGCGAGGAATTGGAGGTGTTGCTGGCGGATTTTCAACCTCAAATTTCGCAAATGTTCGATCGGCTTTCTCAAAGTTCTCGTCTGATTGCGGAGGCTTCTTTGCAGCAAATTCGTAACCGCAAACCCTATCCTTTTGCCAATCCTTATTATTGGGCGGCTTTTACTGCTGCTGGGGTTTAGTGATTAGTCATTAGTCAACAGTCAACAGTGATTAGTCATTTAAAAACCCGACACTAACAACTTATTTAAAGTTATCAATGTCGGGCACAAGTCAAACAAATTACAGCAAAAGTTTAGGACTTTTTGCCGAAAACTTGTTCTTTCAATGCTTGAATTTCTTGAGCTAATTGTTGCCGGTTGGACGATCGCAGCAAATAGCGGTAGATAAACCACCCGGTGTATCCGATACCAATTAGCTCGAATGTGGGTGCTAGCAGGGGAATGTCGTTGAGTTCATCTATTATCCCCAAAAGCACTTTCAAAGAGATAATCGAGGCTACAATTACACCGATAACAGTCAGGGGACTTTTGTACTGTTCGTAAAAGCTGCCGATGTAAGCGGGAAACTCGGACAAAATTGCGATAATTTGTTCTTTGATCTGCTGGCTCTGGCTTGGTGTTTCGTCGGTAATTATGACTTTTGTGGTATCGCTGGAACTGTCTGCTTCATTTCCGGCAGGAATTTCGGTGATGATAACGGTTGTTTCTGGTTCGTTTGATGAAGTCATTTCTCCACTCGCAATAGTTTTTTGCTGGTTGGCTGCAGGTATTTCAACTGCTGCTGCGGCTGTTTCCACAGGCGATATTTCGACTGCTGAAACCTCGGTGCCGGCTGTTTCCACAGGCGATATTTCGACTGCTGAAACCTCCGTTCCGGGTGTTTCCACAGGCGATATTTCGACTGTTTCCACAGGCGATATTTCGACTGCTGGCACCTCGGCCGCTGCTGTTTCCACAGTCGGTGTTTCGACTGTTGGCTGTTCTGTAGCAGGAGTTTCGGCGACTGTTTCTGCGTTTGATTGTTCTGGGGTTGGAGTTTCGGCCGCCACACCAACACCAGGCAAATTCAAGTTGCTAATGGCATCAAGCAAACGGGTTTTAGCCGTTCCTCGCTGGTGAAGGATTACCCAAGATTCTATCAGGTCGGGGCCGTGCATTGCACCTGTCAGAGCGGCTCTGAGCGATCGCATAATTAGCCCTTTGTTAAGATTTTTCTCTTTACTGAGCTTTTTAGTGATTTTCTGAGCTTCCGCTGATGTCAGGGACGAATGACTTTCCATCGCTTCTACAACTGCTTGTAAAGCCTGTGCAGCCCCTGTTTGCTGCAACTGTGCGAGTGCTTCTTCTTCGTATTCCACCGTGGTGGAGAAGAAAACCTTACACATATCCACAGCATCGGTTAAGCGAACGAGACTCGGGCCGATTAAAGCAGCTATTTGTTCGAGCCAGGGGCGGTCTGCCTCCAAGTCAAACTCATAACCGCCTTTCTGCCACCAATAAGGTATCAGCAAATCTGTCAATTGCGGCACTGGCATTTTGTGCAGGTATTGACTGTTGAGCCAATTGAGTTTATCCCAATCAAATTTTGCACCAGCTTTGTTGACTCGATAGAATGTAAATAATTCTGCTGCTTCCGACAGTGTAAATATTTCCTGCGTTGAATCTGGCGGAGTCCAACCGAGCAAAGTCATGTAATTAACTAAAGCTTCGGGCAGGTAGCCCATATCTTTGAAGTCAGAAATCGAGGTTACGCCGTCGCGTTTAGAAAGCTTTTGTCCTTGGGAGTTTAAAATCAGCGGCGTGTGGGCAAATTCTGGGATTGTCGCGCCCAAAGCTTCGTAGAGCAATATTTGTTTGGGAGTATTGCCGATGTGATCTTCGCCACGAATGACGTGGGTGATGCCCATGTCGATGTCATCGACAACTACTGCGAGGTTGTAGAGGGGTTGGCCGATGACGCCACCGCTGGATGCACGGGCAATTACCATATCGCCGCCGAGGTCGCTACCTTTCCAGGTTACGGTGTCGCGCACCATGTCGTTCCAAGCGATCGTGCGATCATCGTCGATGATAAACCGAATCACAGCTTGTCGCCCTTCGCCTTCAAAAGCTGCGCGCTCTTTGCTTGTCAAGTTGCGGTGTCGGTTGTCGTAGCGGGGGGCTTGTTTGTTGGCTTTTTGTGCTTCCCGCATTTCGTCGAGTTCTTCCGACGTGGTGTAGCAGCGGTAGGCGAGTCCATTGTCTAGAAGGGTTTGGACTGCTCGGCGGTATATTTCCAGACGCTGCGACTGAAAACTCGGGCCTTCGTCCCAGTTCATACCCAGCCAGGTGAGGCCTTCGAGGATGTTATCGGTGTATTCGCTTTTAGAACGTTCTACGTCTGTGTCTTCTACCCGCAGGATGAATTTGCCGCCTTGGTTGCGGGCAAACAGCCAGTTGAATACGGCGGTTCTGGCGGTACCGATGTGTAGGTTTCCGGTGGGACTGGGGGCTAGACGGACTCTGACATTCATGTAGATTTTTGCTTTTAGATTGGGCGATTTGCTGGTTGGGGGAATAGCTGATGTTTAAGACTTTAAATTTTATTATATTTTGTTGCCGAATTAACAGTTGTGCTTGGCAGGTGCTTTGCCTCGAATTGTTCTATCTTCGACGATCGGGCGATCGGGCGAAAGTTTCCGGCAAGGCACGAGAAGCCATCTTGATGATATTAGCATTGCGGGCGGCCAAGACTGGATTCACCTTTGGGACTATTTTTCACAGCACAAATAACTGCTTTAGGAGTACCCAAGGCGCACCTGATAAATATTTATCCTTGTAAAATGTTTGTGTGCGATCGACGACATTAAAATATATTTCCCTATGTCTGCTACTAAAACCGAGTTTTCCGAATCTGTTGCGCCCTCACCCAAGTCTGTTGCGCCTGCTTGGCAGATTGAGTTGCTGTACGACGGTGAATGTCCTCTGTGCGTGCGGGAGGTTAATTTCTTGAAAAAACGCGATGCGGGGCGAGGTTTAGTGTCGTTTGTGGATATCGCGGAGGATGGCTACAACCCGAAGGCCCACGGCGGAATCGACTACGAAACGGCGATGGGTCGGATTCACGCGATATTACCCGACGGTACGACGGTTAAAAATGTGGAGGTTTTTCGTCGCACCTACGAGATTTTAGGTATGGGATGGATTTATGCCGTTACTAAGTTACCAGTGATCGGGGCGATCGCCAATTGGCTGTACGGAATTTGGGCTGACTGGCGGCTGAAGCTGACGGGAAGGCCGGATTTAGCAACAATTATGAGCGATCGAACTCAGCGGATCGAGTGCGAAAGTCAAGGCCGCTGCCAACCCAACTCGAAATGAGTCATATTTAATAAGTGCGGTCGATCTATCAGAAAATGTCAGCAGAAACAGAGTGCAACTAACATTAAAGATGGACTACTATTAAAGGTCAAAAAAAATGCAAGATGCAGGCTATACAGTCTTCATGGGCTTCGGTGGTCTCTGGATACTTATGGGAATTGCCGCTGTGATTTTCCTGTTCAAATCGGACGGTCAAAAACTTAGGTTTGGCAAATGGGGACTGCTAGTGGCGATTCCGATCCTCGTGCCCATCGTGCTGGTTTTGACATATCAGATCGCCCGACCGTTTATTTCCTCACACCTTTGAGCGCTGCTGGGAGTCGATCTTTAAATTTAATTATAGGCAAAGAGTTTGCGGAACTTGTGAGGAGAGTTCTAGGAAAGGGCAAGGAATATTAGGAGTCGTTGATGGGGGTGGAGTGGGTGCCACAACTTCTCGCTGGACTAGGCGGAAACTAGAGACCACCCAAAAATTTGCTAACAAGCACTATCCATCCAGGCAGATCGCGTATTTCAGTCAATGCTAAATCCTTCAACACATCTTTAGCTTGTTTATGGTAGCTTCTAAATTTTGAACGTAGAAGCTCTTCCTGCTCAAGCTTAGCACCACTAGAAAGGATATAATTAACGGTTGCCAATAGTGCAAGAGTGATAACAACTGCGACCCCAGCCGCCGCCACATCAAAAACACCTGTAGGTGGAAGAAATGATTTAACAAACAAAAAGAGGCTGGAACCCGCTGTTTCAGCGAAAAATGTTGGCAGGATAGCGAGCGCAGCTTGAGAAGACAAAACTTGGCCAGCGTATAAGTAATACAAAGACCCTATGGCAACTGCCTGTGTTGCGGTAATAAATACTGCGCTACCCGGAATAAATGCTGCACCTGCCACTGCTATCAAAGCTACCGCAATTATTTTGACTGCATAAGACTGCTTTTCAGCCATGTGTCTTGCTAGCAGCAGGTCTTTTCCCTTTTTTTCAAGAAATTCCTCAATGTCACTGCGTAGCGGAAAAACTCCTCTAATATCCATCTTGGGATTACGGCTTTTAGGATCGTAACCCTTCGTACAAGTTGGATAAATCTTGTCTACCTTTAAATCGTTTTTCCACTGATTGACTACATCATCTACCACCGTTGGATCGAGATCATCCCACTCATCAATTTTGTTAAGAACGACAAATAATAAATCACAATGCTGCCTCAAGTCATCTAGGCTTTTCTTTTGTGAAGCATCTGATGAACCAGTTACTACAAATATGCCAACATCAATATGCCTCAAAAAATTCTTGGTGACTTCACTATTCTCGGCACGCACATCGTCAAGGCCTGGTGAGTCAATTAAATAAACCTTTTCATCAAGTTTTAGAATTGTTAAATCTTTAGTAACGCCCGAAACTGCTCCTACCTTAGCAATTTCTAAAGCTTTTCTTCGGCTCAGTTTCAGTAAAGCATTAATGAGTGAACTTTTGCCTGAACTTACCTTGCCGATAATCGCAATGTTGAGGGACTGGGATAAGTCCGGTGCTTGTTCAACAAAGAGGGCTTGTACCCGGTCAAAAAAACTCTTTTCGTCTAACCCGTCGAAGGCTGAGTCACCCATGTTCCTTACTCCTCTAATATCGTTTACGCAAATGATTGCTATAAATGGGTATTGGTAAGCCTTCTCCTAATCAACCCGTTATGTAGCTAAAAATTAGGTAATCCATATACCAACAACTAAAATATAACATCAACTTTCCGCAAATCTTTCTTAGTCGTGGACTCCCGGGTGCTCAGAAACCTGGTTTTTTGGCGAGAATAATTCGTTACAGCCCGCCTCAACGGCAAAAAAAAACCCGTTGCTTTGGTTTTGATGCGTCCAAGGCTGTTTCTGTAAGCCGATGACATACGGAAAGTCTCCAGATGTCACCTGATTTGAGATGATATCCAGAGACTTCCGTATCTCTACCCATTTATTGAGTAGTAAAATGTTCAACTACCCATTAATTTATAATCAATAAGAAATTGCGATAGCTTTTTTCAGCAATCTGAACATTTTCTATTTTGAACGGGACAGACGGGGCTCGAACCCGCAACTTCCGCCGTGACAGGGCGGTGCTCTAACCAATTGAACTACTGTCCCTCGTTTTGCCGTTTTTTCAGGCACAATTTCTATTATGCCTATAACTTCACCTTTTGTCAAGAGGTTTTTTGAACTTTTATTTGGAAGCCCAAAATTTGAGTCTCTTGCAGGGGACTGAAGTTGTTGTCGCTCACCAAAATCAGACCTCTGCTAGCATCCGCCAGGACGGGGCCAAAGGTCAACCCCTCAATGTTGTCTAGGGGAATTTTCAGGGTTTCCAAATCCAGCAGCAGGCGTTTTTGAGCGGGAGAAACCTCGCCCAGACGGCTTTTGAGGCTTTCGAGTGCTTCAATACGATCGCCCTTTTCCAGAGAAATCTCAAAAATTCTGATAGTTGTGCCGGTTTCCAGGGAGAAAGCACGCTCTAAACTCAGCAAGCGGTTATCGTCGATCGCCAACAAATCCACTAAACCGTTGCTAGTTAATTTTCCCACAGGATTCGCACCAGCGGGTAGCGGTTCGGTGATGTAGAGAAACGATGCTTCTGGATTGCCACTCACCGCATCGTAGCGCAAAATCCGGCACGGGTTCCCGGTTTCCAGGGAAGCTACGGCGCCATCTTGAACCAAGGCGTTTTCGGTAGCGGTGAATAGGTATTTGCGATCGGGCGTTAAAGTTAAACTTTCAAATGATAGATTGTTGCGGATGCCTTTAGTGCCTTTGTCATCCGGCAAAAATAGTTCAGGAATTGCCAGCGTTTTCAGGAGTTTACCATCGATGGAGAGCTCTTTGATAAAAGGATTTATTTGGCGATCGACATCTCCCTCAGAAGAAACAAACACGCTATTGCCAGTAAAAGCTATCCCTTCGGGATCTAAACTTAATTCAGGAAAACCTTTGCCGTTTTCATCTAATAAAGTAGTGACACCAGTAAAAGTAATTTGCTCTTTTTCCAGTTTACCAGATTGCAAGTTGATTTTGAGAGTATAGAAGCGCGCCGGAGCCTTGCTGCTGCGGTCATCAGAAATGGCATAATAAACTTGTTTCTCGGCATCATAAGTAATGCTCGATAGTCCGCCAATTTCCGTCCCCTGAAACGGAGAACCTGTAGGAAATATTGCTCTGCCGATAAAATCTATTTTGGTAACGGCGAAAGATTTGGCTGATTGGTTTACCCAAATAGCAACAGTTGCTGCCATCAAAAAACAGACAATAAATATAGTTGCTTTTGCTAGCTTTCGCATTTTACCAATAAATACATTATTACCTATCTTCCTCTTCCCTTTCTTCCTTCGCGCCCTTCGCGTCTTCGCGGTTCATTAAATCTAAAAATCACGGCTCATGATTCAGCAAAAAATTGGTCAACCAATCTTTAACCACATAAGTAGCACGACAGTCGTCCTCATTGTAGCGGACGATCGCCTCCAAGAGCGATCGATCGCCAGTTTTGAGCCAATCGTCGTACCAGCAGACGCACTGAGCACCATTAGCCTTAGCATCTCGCCAGTCAAAACCCAGCCAGCGGGCAATTGGTTTAAGTGCGTAACTTTCCACGGGCATAATCGCTTTTTGTGTCACTTGTTTGTGAATATCTACAAACCGTTTCAGCACAGGTTTCCACAAATAAGCGGGAGTATTGTAAAGTTTAGCCAGTCGCTTAAAAGTCTTGACTTCGTAGTCGCAAAAGTGGAAAATTGGAGCAATGGGATAAGCCCACATTAATTCTAAAAATTGCTGCCAGATTGCACCTTCCTCTGCTGCTGATTCTGCTAAAAAACCGTGGAATTTTTCCGTATTGTTGTACCTATCAACCACTAAGACTCCGTGGAGGTAATCTAAGTTTAACTCTGGTTCCGCTTCAATGTCAAAGTAGAGTTCGATTGGGGCGATCGGCAAAAAGACTGATTGGGAATAGGGAATTGGTTTCTTGCGGAGAATTGGCGCAGGTATAGAAGATATCGCAGGTTGATTTTCTCTAATTTTTACTTCCTCAACTGCGATGTCATTCAAGATATTGTCTACAATATCTGGTACTATTTCAGATGAGTTAATTTCTTCTGAATTCTCACTTCTACGTTCTTCTCGATCGTTAATCAGTGTATCCGCGTCAAAATCCGTGTCGTGCCTTCCTTCTTCCTTCTTCCCTCTTCCTTCTTCCTTCTTCCTGACATCCGTTACATCCGTTACAAAATCCGTTGCCGAACTTCCTTCTTCCCGCAACAGTGGTTGATTTAGCAAGTGCGATTGAGCTTGCTGCACCACATCAAAAGCAACTCTGTCCGGGAATTCGGGATACTCAGCCAGCAGGTTGGAACTAGCATTAGCGAGAGCTTCTACATCAGTAATTTCGAGAGTTTTTAGTCTAGCATAGCGGCTGGCAGTAACTCCCGGCAATAAGGAAAGATGTTTAATAGATTCGGCTTCGGCGTGACAGATAGTATACCAACCGCAAAGATTGCACTTTTGCCGGGAAATGAACACCTCTGGTTTATCCCGATTTTCTATCATCTGAAGGCAGTTGTCTAAAATCTCGAACATCTGAGGAGTTCGCTGGTCGAGATTCACCTGCCACCACCCTTTTTTTCGCAGCATCAGCCACGCAGCCTCGGGCATTGTTTCCTGTACGGAAGCTAAAACTTGGGCGTGAAAAGCTGCGATAATTTGATACTCTTGTTTTGGTCGCTTGCTAAGCCAAATATCCGCAGTAATATAACTCCAATTGCCAAATTTTGATTGTCCCGGCTGTTTGATTAATAAATGGGGGCGGCTGATCAGGGTAATGTTGGAAGAGTGAAGATTGGAGGATGAAAGATGAAGGGGAGTTTCGGGGATTTCGCCAAATTCTGGGAAATATTGACTGTCAATTCCTACCAGAGAAGTTGTTGCGGCGTTGGTTTTGCCGAATTCGCCCTGGATCAGAACTCCTCGGTAAATGCGATCGACCCCTTGCTGCATTAAACTCAATGTAGCGGCCGCGCCGGCTTCCCAATCCCCTCTAGGATAATATGGTTGTTGGTAAGTCTCGTGTTCCAAAGCTTCCTGCTGGTATGCGGCGCTGTCGCGCATCAGTTTCAGCAAAAAGTCGCTGGGGGGGTCGAGTTGTTTCCAGTCTCCGCAGGTGTCTAAAAATGCTCGGAGATGGCATCGCTGATAGGAAAGTAGTAGTTTGTCAGTTATTAACATTTAGTATTCGCAAGGCATAGAGTATCAGGCAAAAGTTATAAAATTCACAGCATTACTTATTCAATATTAACGCTATCAATAATTCCCCAAAAAAAATGACAAAGGATAATCACCGGCAACAATTCCCTGCTTTGACCAATAAAGCTTATTTTAACTACGGCGGACAAGGGCCGCTGCCTGAGCCTGCTTTAGAGGCGATTTATCAGGCTTACAAACGGGTACAACTTGGTGGGCCGTTTTCGGGGGAGGTGGGGGCTTGGGTGGTTCAGGAGGCGATGCTGACGCGACGTGCGATCGCATCTGAGTTGACGGTACCTCCTGAAACCATTGCCCTAACTGAAGATGTCACCGTCGGCTGCAATATTGCGCTGTGGGGCATTGACTGGAAAGCAGGCGACCATTTGCTGCTTTCTGATTGCGAACACCCCGGCATTGTAGCTAGTGTAATGGAACTTCAGCGCCGTTTCAACATTGAGGTTTCGATTTGTCCGTTGGCGGCAACTTTGAATGAAGGTGATCCGGTGGCGGTGATTGCTGATAATTTGCGGCCAAATACTCGGTTGTTGGTTATCAGTCACATTTTGTGGAATACTGGCCAAGTTTTGCCTCTGGCTGAGATTGTGAAAGTATGTCATGAACCCCCCCTAACCCCCCCTTGCCAAGGGGGGGGACAAGAGGATTTTCCCCTGATTCAAGGGGAGGGACAAGAGGATTTGTCCCTGATTCAAGGGGGGGGACAAGAGCAATTGCCTGCCAAAAATCACAAAGTTAGAGTGTTAGTTGATGCGGCTCAATCTGTGGGGGTTTTGCCTTTAAATTTGATTGAATCTGGGGTTGACTTTTATGCTTTTACTGGTCACAAATGGTGGTGTGGCCCGGAAGGTTTGGGGGGACTTTATGTGAGTGCTGAAGCTTTGGCAGATTTGCATCCGGTGTTTATCGGTTGGCGGGGAATTGTGACGGATGCTAATGCTAAAGTCCTTGGGTGGAAGTCTGGATCGCAGCGCTATGAAATTGCGACTTCGGCTTATCCTTTGTATGCGGGTTTGCGGAGTGCGATCGCCCTGCAACATGAATGGGGTACGATCGAGGAAAGGTATGCAGGAATCTGCCGTTTGAGTAAGTATCTCTGGGAGCGTTTGTCGGAACTTCCCGATGTGGAATGTTTGCGGAAATCTGCGCCGGAAGCTGGTTTGGTTTCGTTTCGATTAACTAACGGGATGCCGCACAAAAAGCTTGTCGATTTGTTGGAGAAACAGGGAATTATGGTAAGGACTATTCTTAATCCTGATTGTGTGCGGGCTTGTGTTCACTATTTTACAACTGAGGCGGAGATTGATAAGTTGGTTGGGGCGATCGCAAATCAATAAAGTTAGCTAGAGAACTTACTTGGCAGCGAAGATGATGAGCTGCCCTGCTTAGCTTGTTAGCTATGACGATTATTATATATACGAGGGGTGCATCCTTTGAATTTTGATGATATACTGTCACGAGCAAGTGAAGAAACGCTAGAGACTCTATTTGGCAGTTCAGCTTTCAGTTTAGTGAAGCTTTTAGATAGTCGCCTAGCAACTCCCACTAATCTGCGTGAAGTCTTGGTGAGTATTTACTCTCGTGAAAGCCTGCTTTTATCAAAAGATACTCGCACTATCTTATTTGAATTATTACGACCCAAACAAGCTGAAATTCTCGCTACAATTTTGTCAGCTTCAGACAATGAAGATGTCTTTCAAGCGCTGAAACAAGTCAAAATACGTCGCGGCTCAGAACGCGAACGTGCCCTTTTCGACTTTTTTGAATTGGTTGTGCCATCAACTGAGGAATCTGAAGAAACACCCTCATCGGATCTGGCTGCACCTCAATACGCTTTGTTTGCTCATCAGCGTAGTGCAGCAGGCAAAGTCAAACAGTTCCTCCAAAAAGAACCCCGGCGTGTTCTGCTTCATATGCCCACCGGCTCGGGAAAGACACGCACGGCAATGCACATTATCGCCGATCGCCTGCGATCGCAAGAACCTACTTTAGTTGTCTGGCTGGCAAACAGTGAAGAACTTTGCGAACAAGCCGCCGCCGAGTTTCAACGCGCCTGGAAATACTTGGGCGATCGCGATTTATCCATCTATCGTTTCTGGGGAAACCACGAACTCGATCTTGATGAGGTGCATGACGGCTTAGTAGTTGCAGGTCTTTCCAAGCTTTACAGTCGTGCTAAACGTAGCATCCAATTTATTAACAAATTAGGCTCTCGTTCTTCTCTTGTCATTATTGATGAAGCCCATCAAGCAATAGCAGAAACTTACAAGCTAGTCTTAGATGTTCTCGTTTTACCATACCAAAACACAGCACTGCTTGGGTTAACAGCTACACCAGGCCGCACTTGGGCAGACATTAGTGCGGACGAAGAATTAGCGGAATTCTTTGCACAGCGCAAGGTTACTTTGGAGGTTCCTGGCTACGATAATCCAGTAGATTACCTAGTGTCAGAGCAATACTTGGCACGAGTAAAATACCGAGCTTTGCTACACCAGAGTGGATTGAATTTATCTAATAACGACTTGAAGCGTATTGAAGAAGAGTTAGAGTTACCAAAAAATATCCTGACTCGCCTAGCTCAAAACGAACAGCGCAATCTCCGCATTATTTTGGAAATTGAAGATTTGGCAAAGACCCACAAGCGTATTTTGGTGTTTGCCATATCTGTAGAACACTCAAAACTTCTAGCCGCTGTGCTGAAAGCTAGAAGTTGGCAAGCATCCGCTGTAACTGCCAAAACTCCTACTTCAGAAAGAGAGCGAATTATTGCGAGGTTTAAAGATGACAGTCCAGAAACTAAGATTATCTGTAATTATGGCGTTCTTACAACAGGATTTGATGCCCCGCGAACCAGTGCCGCCGTGATTGCACGTCCCACCAAGTCGCTTGTTTTATACAGCCAGATGGTTGGACGTGCTATTCGCGGACTTAAAGCAGGTGGCAATGAAAGCGCTGAGATTGTTACTGTAGTAGACACAGACTTACCTGGCTTTGGCAGTGTTGCCGATGCCTTTAATAATTGGGAAGACGTTTGGAGATTAAAATGACAAAACAACATGATATCGTTCCGGTACATTTAGTTGTTCAGGCAATGCGTGACAACGGTTATAAAAACGCTGCCTATGCACTAGCCGAACTCATAGATAATTCCATTCAAGCAGGAGCTACTGAGGTAGAAGTTCTCTGTGCTGAGAAAGAAACTCAGCTAGAACAGCGCCGCCGTTCGCGCATTCATAAAATCGCTGTTTTAGATAATGGCAATGGTATGGATTCTACTGTTTTGCGAATGGCTTTACAGTTCGGTAATGGAACTTATCTAGCAGAAGACAAACATACAGGAATGGGGCGCTTTGGTATGGGGTTGCCATGCTCCTCAATTTCCCAGTGTAAACGGGTAGATGTTTGGACTTGGCAGAGTGGTGTAGGAAATGCAATTTACACCTACCTAGATTTGAATGAAATCAAAAACAAGCAGCTTACTGAAGTTCCCGAACCTCGGAAGTGCAAGATTCCTGAGATTTGGGAAAAAGTCACAACAGGTTTTGGTGAGACAGGAACATTAGTTGTCTGGTCAGATATCGATCGCTGTATGTGGAAGACTGGTAAAACAATCCTGGAAAATTCAGAGTTCGTTATTGGACGAATGTATCGAAAATTTTTAGATACTAAAGAAGTAGTCATTCGTATGGCAACTTTTGATCTTGATGAACCTACCAAAATTATGGTAGAGAAATTTGCAAAGCCGAACGATCCGGGTTATCTCATGGCAGAGACTGTTTGCCCTGCTCCCTTTGACAAAACGCCAATGTTTAAAGTCTGGGAAGGAGATAACTATGAAGCCACGTTTACCATTGAGTTTCGTGGCCAGAAACACGAGGTAAAAATTCGCTTTTCTTATGCGAAGGAAGAAGCCCGTCAAGGAAAAAATCCTGGTAAGCTACCGCACGGACAGCACGCTGGTAATAATATGGGAGTTTCAGTGGTTCGTGCAAGGCGTGAATTGGAATTAGACCAGTCTTGGGTACAGAAGAGACCTACAGAGCGGTGGTGGGGGGTCGAGATAGAATTTCCCCCGGCACTTGACGACTTGTTTGGGGTGGCAAACAATAAGCAATCTGCCCGTAACTTCTCAGATATGGCTAGCCTAGATATCGAATCTCTGCTAAAAGATAGAAAAACCATTACTGAGTTAAAAGAAGAATTAAACCAAGATGAAGACCCCAGAGGGCCATTAATAGAAATTGCTCAGAAGATAGATAAAACAATAGCATCTATCCGAAGGCTGATTGATGAACAAACCCTAAATCCGGGCAGTGGGCAAAGGCGGCATCAAGGATCTTTGGCGGAGAAAGTTGCAACTGATGTGACAGAAGAACGGAAGAAAGATGGACACGAAGGGCAGAGCGACAAGGATGAGTCACTACCTTTGGAGGCGCGAAAGGAAATTATTGAAACCACATTAATAGAGACAGGTGTTCTGGAATCTAAAGCTGAAGAGTTGGCTGCAAAAACAGTCTCTGATGGCTTGAAGTACACTTTTACAAAAGCAGGTATGGAAACCGCTGCTTTTTTTTCAGTTAAGACTGGAGGAGGTGCAATTATGATAACTTTGAACGCCAACCATCCTGCCTACAAAAATCTTGTCGGAGTTTTAGAAGAAGAGGTAGAAGGCGTAGATCCTGAAATACTTCGCTCTCGTCTAACAAATTCTCTCGAAGGTCTTAAATTGTTACTGATGGCTTGGGCGCGGTACGAAGATGAGCAACCTGATGGCCCCCGACGCAATAAGGCACAGGATGCTCGTGTTGATTGGGGACGTGTGGCTCGACAATTTCTTGAGGGTGAGGAATAACAGAAGGCTCTATCATTGTTTAACTAGGGTTAAAGGGTCAACATTAGTAACGGATATTGTGCCACTCTGTTGACCCACTTTCCAAAGTCAACCAGTTAATCATATTTTGCAGGAACTGGAAGAAGTGCAATAAACCAGAGAGTCAGAAGTTCGATCGCCCCTTCTCTAAAACACCAAAGGACGATCGCCCTTTTCGCCCAAATTTCGACCTACGCACCCCAACAAAAGAAACCGGGTTTTTCACTAAATCTGCCATTTCCATGCAGTATCTTCGCAAAAAACCCGGTTTCTGAGCTCTCAGGCCCAAGTCCTATTAGTGACTATGCCCGTGCCCGCCATGAGAATGCCCGTGATCACCATGAGAATGCCCACCGTGAGAATGTCCACCGTGATTGTGTCCGTGATCGCCATGAGAATGACCGTGTTCCCCGTGAGAATGACTGTGCTCGCGGTGCGCCGCAGCCAAACTCGGATTAACAGCAACCGCAGTCTCACTCAACAACGCTTCAATCTGCGGATTTGCCCACTCAGCCGCCATTTTCAGGAACTCTGGATGGTCGTTAACACAAGGTAATTTGCGGTAAGTAACTCCTTGACGCTGTTTCTGCAAAGACTCAATAATGTGGTCTACATCTAACAAAGTTTCGTGATTTTCTGTCGCAAATCCGATCGGCATAAAGACGATCGCAGTTGCACCCAAATCAATCAAATTCTTCGCAGCTAACGTCGCATCCGGCTGCGTCCACTCAATCAGCGGCGTGTCGTGGTTCAGCCAACCCACCGAAATCAAAGGATAGCGATACATCAAACGTTCCCGCACGCGATCGTACAAAGCTTGACTTTCCACAATACCCGAAGTAAAGCCCTTCGCCTTGTGCGGACAACCGTGATTCATCAGCACAATCCCAATCTGAGAAGGCAAATGCGCTACAGCTAAATCGTTCTTAATTTCCTCTTCAACCAAATCCGCCATTAGCTGGATGTAAGCAGGTTCATCGTAAAAAGAAGGAATGTAGCGCTGTCCTTTTACCCAATGTTCCTTACCATCAAAGGTTTGTGCTAAAGCTTTATTCACCTGTTCGACTGCAATGCCACTGGTGAAAACAGAATCAACTACCAACAGCGGATAAATCAGAATTTTGTCAAATCCTTCTGCTTGAATTTGCGGAATTACTTGTTCCGGCAAAAACGGCGCGCAAAAGTTAAAAGCTTTGAACACTTTTACTTTATCGCCCCATTTCTCCTGTAAATTCTTTTCAATCCCAGCGCGCTGCTGTTCAAAAATTGCATTGTGCGGCGAAACGAATTGACCGTGTTGGTGACTCCACTCGTGCAAGTCAAAGATTGCTAAAATCTTCGCCAGCGGCGGATAAATCCAAAGCGGTACTGGCGCAAACTTTGCCGTAAGCAAATTTAAAGCTTGTTCGTTGTAGTTGGCAAAATCGTCGTAGCTTTCGACTTCGCCGTAACCCATCAGCAATACAGCAACGCGATCGTTACTTGCGGGTGCTGCAGATGTTTTGTACTCGATTTTTTCTGGAGAAGCAACCACTTTGTATTCCTCAATTTTATTTATTCTAAGAGATCCAGGCAGGATGAAGGGAGAATCGGAGATTTTTCCTTGTGTGCGATCGCACGACTGACGTGCGCGGGGCTGATTCCCGATTTCTGCGCCCATACTTCCCGGTCAAACCTCTTATTTATCCTAGAAACCGGATTGATGAGCATCAGTCCTAAGTAGGTTTTTTGACCAAGAATTTCTTGATGGTACCCGCCACGTGATTTATCCGTGGAATCAATCGGAAATCGAAAATCCTCAAGCCTCCGCATTTATCCGTGGGGTCAATCTAAAATCTCAAATCTAAAATCCAAAATCGATTGACCCTGACCCAAAATTCGTAGGGCAGCTAAGCTGGCAGGTCTCTAATTTTCACAATCCTGTTTCTTTAAGCTTTTGTGGGGTCGGCTTCGACGCCGCCCGAAAAGTTAAATCTAAATACAGAACAGCTTCAAACTAGAATCAGCCTTTGCTAAGCTTGACAGGAGATGGGGCGGGGGGGGATAAGTTTCATGTTTTCTTAAGACTCCCTGACCTTGCCTCAGATTAATGCGGTTTGGAGCGTTCCCAGCATTTAACTTGGGGGGATACTCTTCAAACTTAACTCTATTATAACTTTAACACCCTATCCCCAGGGGTAGTATATGATATAGTAGGCATATGATAAAGTTATGTTGCGAACTATATTAACTTTCTTGACGAACTATGAGACTGGTAATTTGCCCCGGAGTCCACGAACCAAAGCTAACCGACTGTTTCCTGACGGGACTTTCGGGGCTTTGGGGACTGGCAGCCGATCGCCAAAACCAGCAAATAGTCGAGCCTGTCAAGATTTTTCCCGCTCATAAATACCCGCCTTTTTCAGCTCTTGACATATTCCACTTTTTGTGGAGCGAAGAGTTAGCAGGAGAAAGCCTAGTATTTGTCAGCTTTTCGGCAGGAGTAGCCGGGGCGATCGGGGCGGCTTGGATGTGGCAGCAACTTGGCGGCAAAGTCGGGGCTTTTTTTGCCTTAGATGGTTGGGGAGTACCCCTGGGGGGCAATTTTCCCATCCACCGAATCAGCCACGATCGCTTTACGCACTGGAGTTCAGCAATTCTCGGTGGCGGTGGAGAAAGCTTTTATGCAGAGCCCGCGATCGAACATTTGGATTTATGGCGAGCTCCCCAAACGGCAAAAGGCTGGCACGTCAGCCAAACCGCCGCCGGGATTGAGACTGTCGCACCCACAACCGCAGCAAAATTTTTAGTCCACCTATTGAAACAATACGGAGTCCAATCAGTTGTTTAATCTTAATTTAGTATCATCCGCGATCGCACCTATTGCCACCATCGCCCGCCTCGACAATTCTGTCACTTCAGCCACAACAAACACCATCAAACAATGGTTAATATTTAGCGCTTCAGCATTTTTAGTCTCAATTCCAGTCTTCGTGCAAGCACCGTTAGTTCGGTTATATCCAACCATCAGTTTGCTATCAACTATCCCCTGGTTCGTTCTGAGTTTAATTCTAATTTTCCGCCCCAAAACCCAACTTTGGGGAGATTTATTATTAGGATTTGCCGGATGCTGGCTGGCAGGTTCTATCTATTGGGGCTGGTTTAGATGGGAACCAATTTTACATCTACCTATAGAAGCAATTGGCTTGCCTTTTGCTATTTGGTGCTTGGGCAAATCTTGGGGAAAAGTTGGCAGCTATTTTTACTTGGGTTCGCTATTTGGCACTGCCATTACTGATTTATATTTTTACTTAACAGGCTTGATGCCCTACTGGCGCCAAGTGATGCACGCGGAACCGGAATTAGCTATGCCGATTTTTCAAAGTGCGATCTGTCAAATTGAAACTCCTTGGGGCATAGGTTGGGCTCTCGTTTTAATCGCTGTGTTGCTAACAGTCGGTTTGCTGAGTTTGCGCGGCACGCAACTGCACTGGCGCGCTTTCAGCGGCGCGGTGTTAAGCACGCTTTTGGTAGATGGTTTATTTTGGTTGGCTGCTTCTGCTGCTTAAGATTTATGATTAGTTTTTATGTTGGTATTTTTTGACTGCAGATGTGGGCAAATTGACGCAGATTAACGCAGATTTTTTTGAGGGATGTAGTCTTGAGATTCCTGACTTTTTAAAGAAGTCGGGAATTTGGGTATTTACTGAACAATTATGAGTTAAAATCTAAAATCTAAAATCTAAAAATCCCAAATCAATATCATGTCTTTCATTTCAATTCGCGGTGTAGAACATTATTACGAGTGGATAACGGCAGATAACAGTTCCCAACCTAGCGGGAAACCAGTGATGGTATTCCTGCACGGCTGGGCGGGATCAGCGCGCTACTGGGAAAGCACGGCACGGGCTATTGCTGATGATTTTGATTGTTTGCTCTACGATATGAGAGGTTTTGGTCGATCGCCCTTGCCAAAAGAGCCTCCTGAGTCCAGCTACGAACTCGAAACCTACGCCCGCGATTTAGCTGAATTATTAGAATCTCTGAATTTAAGCCGCGTCTTTCTCAATGCTCACTCCACAGGAGCATCAATTGCTACTTTATTTCTCAACCTTTACCCCGAAAAAGTAGAAAAAGCAATTCTCACTTGCAGTGGCATTTTTGAATACGACGAAAAATCTTTTACAACTTTTCACAAATTCGGTGGCTATGTGGTAAAATTTAGACCCTCTTGGCTGGCATCCATCCCGTTTGCCGATCGGCTATTTATGGCCCGGTTTTTGCGCCGTTCCCTGCCCACAGAGGTCAGTCTGGCGTTTCTAAAGGATTTTTTAATGGCAGACGAGCAAGCTGCTATCGGTACAATGGTGACGGCAGTCAGTAAAAGAGCAGCCGAGGAAATGCCCCAAGAATTTGCGCGGCTGAGTGTTCCCACACTGCTTGTGGCCGGAGAATTTGACCAAATTATTCCCGCCGCCATGGGAGAGCAAGCAGCCTCCCTCAGCAAAAAAGTAGAATTTGTTATAATTCCGAATACGGCTCACTTTCCCATGCTGGAGGATGCCGCAACATACTTGCAGCGAATTCGAGACTTTTTGCCAGCAGCGGCTTAGCTGAGTTATTGTTCATCTAATGTACGATCGGACACGCAAGCTTTGAGAACGGCTTTTGCTCCGATCTTAATTTTTAATTTCTAATTTCTTAAAGCGAAAGGTGGTACAATGAACGACCTCGACCAATACTATAAAGTGCTGGGACTGTTGCCGGGAGCTTCCAGAGAAGAAATTAGCCAAGCCTACAAGGATTTAGCGTTCATTTGGCACCCCGATCGCATCCCCAAAGACAATCCCAGACTACTACAGAAAGCTGAAGAGAAGATTAAGGAAATTAATCAAGCTCGCGAACAATTGCGATCGATTCAACCAAGAGGTCAGAATCAGAACGTTCAGCACAAACATACTCAGCACAAACACACCCAGCAACAAAACACCCAGCACAAACATACCCAGCAACAAAATACTCAGCAACAAAACGCTCAGTACAGAAACACTCAGCAACAAAATACTCAGCAACAAAACGCTCAGTACAGAAACACTCAGCAACAAACTACTCAGCAACAAAACGCTCAGTACAGAAACACTCAGCAACAAACTACCCAGCAACAAAACGCTCAGTACAGAAACACTCAGCAACAAACTACCCAGCAACAAAACGCTCAGCAACAAAATACTCAGTACAGAAACACTCAGCAACAAAACACTCAGCAACAAAACGCTCAGTACCAAAACGCTCAGCAACAAAACGCTCAATACCAAAACGCTCAGTACAGAAATACTCAGTATCCAAACACCCAGCACCAAAACACTCAGCCACCACCGGTCAACCCAAAAGAACCGCGGTACTCTTCTGAACCCTCTTCAGGAAAATATCCTGGAAATTATGCGGGAAACTATGGGGGAAACCCTGCAGGGCCCTATTCCGAGGCGTCCCGCTACCAATCGCAGCCACCGCCATCTCAGTCTTACCGCCAAGCTGGGCCGCAAGCTCCCGATTTGAGCGGTTCCAACTTCAAAGGAGCTTCCTTAAAAGAAAAGGATTTTTCAGGGAGAAACTTGAGCAATGCAAACCTGAGTGAAGCCGACTTAAGTGATGCTTTTCTACACAACGTCAATCTAACAGGCGCGAATTTGCATCAAGCTAACTTGTTCCGGGCTAATTTGTTAGGAGCTTGTTTGATCAATGCCAACTTGAGAGAAACCAACTTAATCGGAGCCGATTTGAGCGGTGCTGACTTGAGCGGTGCTGACTTAACAGGAGCGAAAATCGGTTACGGCGATCGAGTTATGGTCAAACTTACCCGGACTACATTAACAGGTACAATCTTACCCGATGGTACTGTTCATAGCTAAATTATTTAGTTTTTAGTCAGTGGTTGTAGACGTGGGTTTTACCCGCAATATTTGCTGCAATTCCTAATACACTGTAGTTTAGACTAACCAAAGATGAGAACGGTGGCAAAAGAAGAACTAGAGCCACCGCGCCAGGAGAGAATGAGGGTGAAAAATAAAACCTATCCACTCCTTAAATGAACAGTGAACGATTAAAGGACTTTCGTCAAGCAGCATACGAGTTATTGGTGCTGGCGAAAGATGCAACAAGAGAGCTCATGGATGCAGTGATGACCACTCCGAATGCGTCATGTTTAGCGGAATTTTCACTCAATCCATTATTCAAGCGTCAATGGCCAAGCGTCTATGAAGCGTTACAAGACTGTAGACCAGATCGGAAAAAACTGATGCTGCTTTATCTGGAGCAATTACAGGAAGAAGCACCCCCAACAGAACACATATTAGTGGCAATCGACCACACTGCATGGAGGAGACCAGATGCCAAAACATTAAAAGACAGAACCCATGAATATCAGAGGGGCTCCATTGTTGGACAGGGATAAAGTACAATTGCGTGGATACCTGAAGCACAAGGAAGTTGGGCATTACCCCTACTCCATGAAAGAATTAGTAGTGGGTCTTCACCCATACTTCAAGCAGCTTCCCAACTTAAACTTGTCTGTGAACAGAGCATCAACCCAGTTTTAGCAGTCTTAGACGCCCGAATATGGCAATGCAACTTGGGTATTAGCGTTAGCGCAAGCTTCCATTCTTGCTGATTGTTTAATGAGAGTCCGAAAGAATGCCTGCTTATGGTCAGCACCACCAGCATATAGTGGCTGCGGTAGACCACGGAAACACGGGCAAAAAATGAGACTCAACGACCCAACTACATGGCTCGAAGCTGATACTGCGATTGAAATTGATGAACATCCCGATTTGGGACAAGTCCGAGTCAGACAATGGATTGACTTACATTTTTATCGTGCCCCTGGACAAAAAGTCAATTTAATCCGGACCCTTAAGAATGAAGCCCATGTCAAATGGTCAACCGTTTCCACCCTTATGGTTGGCTTGGGTTGGAGAACGAACTCTACCCAAGCGAAACTGTTTGGTTCAAATATTTACGACGCTTTGGAGTCGATCATTGGTATCGGTTTGCGAAGCAAAGATTGCATTGGACATTGCCTAAATTGAGAACTCCTGAACAATCTGAGCGTTGGAGTGATTTAATGCCGTTGATGAGTTGGCAACTCTGGCTGGCACAAGATTTAGTAATTGAGAATAGACTTCCTTGGCAATCTGCTACTATCAATTTAACTCCTGGGCCTGTTGCCCAATCCATGTTGTCGCTTTTAGTTGACATTGGTACTCCTACTAAAATCCCTAAACATAGGGGAAAATCCCCCGGTTGGGAAAAAGGAAAGGTACGTACCAATGCCCCGTGCTATCCCACTGTCAAAAAACGGGTTTCTCGACGTAAAAAGTCTTCAAGGTTAGCCATTTAATCTTCTCCCTCTTGAGTTTTTAAGCAACAGTTTGCCTGAGATTCAAAGGTCGCTACTTTTAGCTGCGCTCATTTTTTAGTCTAAACTACAGTACTTAGGGCTTGCTGAAAAAGTCAGAAAACAGCATTGCGAAAAATGAGTGAATTCGAGATCGCCTTGACGAGATAAGCTTTATTCAACTTTTATTCAGTAAACATGATTTTTGCTAATCAGTAAAGGTAGAAAACCTGAAAAAAGCTGTTTGTTC
>NZ_JAUBOS010000063.1:35772-36872 GCF_036700365.1 Microcoleus sp. w2-18bC1 | reverse complement strand
TCCAAGTCTTCTCTTCATCCCTTGGGCTTATCTTGGCAACTAGAATAACTGCTACCCCTACTTATTGAGCCGATACAAATTAACTAATTGTTGACAGTTGACAGTTGACAGTTGACAGTTGTTATTAGCAGGCCCAAGCTAGCAACAAATAAATAACCAATAATCAATGACTTCTTATTTCACTAAAAGCGGGAAAAAATGACCTACTGGGCCTTGGCCTTCCCCAATATCCAAAGCATATTTGAGAGCATTAGTCACATAATCCTTAGCCAATGTTACCGCTGTAAACAAATCTTTCCCCAAAGCCAAATTAGCAGCGATCGCAGCACTCAAAGTACAACCAGTCCCGTGAGTATTCCCAGTATCAACAGTCTCAACCTTCAAAGTCTCCAACCGCGTACCATCAAACCAAACATCAATTCCCCGCAAATCTCCCGCCATCCCGCCGCCCTTCACCAAAACAGCTTTCGCACCCAAACGATAAATCTGCTGCGCTGCCGATCGCATATCGTCTAGAGAAACAATCTCTAAACCGCTCAAAATTTGAGCCTCAAACCGATTCGGAGTCACGACAGCAGCCATTGGAATCAAAATATCCCGCAAAAAGGCGATCGCCCCCTCATCAATCAATCGATCGCCCGATCGTGAAACCATCACCGGATCGACAACCAAATTCCCTATTCCCAAAGTCTCAACCTGTGAAGCCACAGCCGCCATAATTTCCCGATTTAGCAGCATCCCAGTTTTCACAGCATCCACCCCAATATCCCCAACCACCGCCTCAATTTGAGCCGCCACAGCCTCAGCAGACAAAGCATCCACCCGCATCACCCCCAAAGTATTTTGAGCCGTCACGCAAGTCAAAGCACTCGTACCGTGCACGCAGTGAAACGCAAAAGTCCGCAAATCCGCCTGAATTCCCGCCCCGCCGCCACTATCCGAACCAGCCACAGTCAAAGCCACAGGAATCTTCGATTTAATCATCTTTTTTGCAACCGCAGATAAACGCAAACAAACGCAGATAAATCCCATCTTATCCGCGTTCATCAGCGCTCATCCGCCCACATCTGCGGTTACAAAATCCCATCTTATCCGCGTTC
>NZ_JAUBOS010000063.1:0-35762 GCF_036700365.1 Microcoleus sp. w2-18bC1 | reverse complement strand
AAATCCCATCTTATCCGCGTTCATCAGCGCTCATCCGCCCACATCTGCGGTTACAAAATCCCATCTTATCCGCGTTCATCAGCGCTCATCCGCCCACATCTGCGGTTACAAAATCCCATCTTATCCGCGTTCATCAGCGCTCATCCGCCCTCATCTGCGGTTAAAATTCTCCAAACAAAATTAGCTATGATTAAAACCAATGTAAAGAATTATTGCAAACAACTGTGAAAATCACCCGAATCGACCTCAACTCTTGGATCTTCCACATCTGTGGCCAAACCATCCTCGTCGATCCCTGGCTGGTCGATCCGCTCGTATTTTACGGTCAACCCTGGCTGTTCACCGCCTACCACAACACCCCCGTCGCCTTCACTCCCAGCACCTTACCGCCGATCGACCTCATCCTAATTTCCCAAGGATTAGACGACCACTGCCACAGGCCAACACTCGAATTGCTCGATCGTACAATTCCCGCGATCGCCTCACCCACCGCCGCCAAAGTCCTCAGCAGTTTAGGCTACACCAATATCACATCTTTAGCAAATTGGCAAGACTTGAATTTTAAAGAAAAGTTACAAATAACCGCCGTACCCGGAGCCGAAATTGGGCCCGGACAAGAAGAAAACGGCTACTTGCTCAAAGATTTAAGCAGCGGCGAGACACTTTATTACGAACCGCACCTGCCACCATTAGAAAAAGTCAAACAGAAAATAGACACAGTAGACGTAGCCATCGCCCCAGTCATCGGTCAAATATTCCCATTCCTCGGACAAGTCATCATCGGGCCTTCGGAAGCCATCAGCCTCGCCCAAACACTGAAACCTCGGTTTTTTCTGCCTACAGCGGCGGGAGACATCCGAGCCACAGGCATTTTACCAATGTTAGTGCGATCGATCGGCAGCATTCCCGAATTTCGCGATTTACTAGCAAAATCCGGCCTCTCCACCCAACTCCTCGAACCCGAACCAGGCCAAACCTTGGAGATTTTGGATTTTCGATTTTAGATTTTCGATTGGGGATTTTCGACTGGAGATTTTCGATTTTTTAGATTGGAGATTGGAGATTGGAGATTCAACCCAAAATCCAAAATCCAAAATCTAAAATCTAAAATCTAAAATCATCTTGGCGGGCGACGGTTACGCAAAAACTCAGGAATATCCAATCCCAAATCCTGCGGCGGTTTCGCTTTCGGATCGGGCGTCTGTTGAGCAGGAGTCGTCGGCACAGTTGCAGCCCGCCAAGGAGCATTAACATTTTGCGTCCGCCCCGGAGTCGGAGGCGAAGGAACTTCCCCCGAAAAACCAGTAGCGATCACAGTAATCTTAATTTCGCCCTGAAGCCGCTCGTCAATTACCGCTCCAAAAATAATATTGGCATTCGGATCGACAACCTCGTAAATCGTCTCAGCCGCCGCATTCACTTCGTGCAGCGTCATGTCAGTACCGCCAGTGATGTTAAACACCACACCTCTAGCGCCCTCAATAGACGAAGCTTCCAGCAGAGGCGAAGAAATAGCCTGCATCGCAGCCTCCCTAGCCCGCGACTTGCCAGAACCCACGCCGATGCCCATCAAAGCCGAACCCGCATCTGCCATTACTGCCCGCACGTCAGCAAAGTCAACATTCACTAAACCGGGAATAGTAATAATGTCAGAAATACCCTGAACCCCTTGGCGCAGGATATCGTCAGCAACTCGAAAAGCCTCTTGTACCGGCATTTGTTCGGAAATCACAGACAGCAGCTTGTCGTTAGGAATCACGATCAGCGTATCCACCCGAGTTTGCAAAGCCGCAATTCCTTCCTCAGCTTGGCTGGTGCGCCGCCGTCCCTCAAACGTGAAAGGCCGCGTCACTATCCCTACAGTCAAGGCGCCCATTTCCTTAGCGACCTCAGCCACGATCGGAGCCGCGCCCGTGCCGGTACCGCCGCCCATGCCGGCTGTGATAAATACCAAATCCGCATGATTCAGAGCATTAGCAACCTCGTCGCGAGATTCCTCCGCAGCCTTTTGACCGATCGCCGGATTGCCCCCTGCCCCCAAACCGCGCGTCAACTTCTGTCCGACTTGCAAGCGTTTCGGAGCATTTGAGAGAACCAGAGCTTGGGAATCTGTATTCACGCACCAAAACTCGACACCAGAAACCTCGCTAGCAATCATCCGGTTAACGGCGTTGCCCCCACCGCCGCCGACGCCAATTACTTTGATTTTGGCGGCACTGCTGGGCATTATGTCTTTGGGATTGACCATAGGATCGATATCAATACTATCTACATTTACATAACCAGACTTGCGTCTAAAGGGATTGGCGGAATCTGCAGCCACCGGAAAATTTTTTACTTCTTCCGAAGGGGGACTGTCTTGGTCAGACCCCTGTCTATTATTAAGCTTCATTAGAGTCGGGGATAGTAGATTACAGCTTTTTAACTAAACGCCAATTCACAATCAACTATAGGCTAAGTTGCGCGAAAAACTAACACTGGTCGATGCTTAATGTTAGCAATCTCGGATTTGGCAGACCTCGCTAGCCCAGACCTCGCTTGACGCCATCCAGGTACTTGACCGGATTAAGGCAGTTGTAAGCAAGGCAGAAGGAAAAAAAATGGATACTAGCCTCAGAGGCATCGGGATGGAAAGAAAAATCAGATTTTTTTTCCCGACTCGATATCAAAAAACAGTCCTTATTTCCAGTGCTGCGTATTGATCCTGATGGCTAAAAATTCTGCCGTCCGATCGATGCCTTCTACCTTTTGTTGACAGAGGATCAATTTCGGGCGCGAGTGGGTGCCGGAGTTGAACTCTCCAAACTGCCGGGTAGTTCGGGCAAATGGACGATCGGCGAAGCAGGATTTTTTAAGTCAATGTAGGCTATTTTGCTTGAATCTAGCTGTTTTGGCAATTGTCGCATTCGGTCTAAAACCTTAAGTTGCTCCGCAGTCCTGGAACTGTAAGGCCCTAAGTGTACGGTACCGATCTCTGTTTTCAAGATCAAGTTGTTCGGGTTTTGCCAATTAATCTCAAACACTTTCACCGTCAAGCCGCTGAGTCCTTGGTAAAACTTCGGCCAAGAGGCGCGATACTGTTCCAAAGGCCCAATGACTTTTAAAGTGGGCAAAGAACGCTGAGGCTGCGTTCCCGGAATGCTGCCGGACCCGATCGAACTATTCTGCGATCGTGCAGCAGTATAACTATCCGACGGCATCCAACCTCCGCGAGCGTCCAGCCACCCCACTTTTTCCTTGTCACTGTTCGATCTCAACACCGTATTCGGCTGGGCCACCGCCACTGGCAGGCGTTCTGCCACTTCTATAGTCAAACTTGGCGGAAACAAGTTACGAGTCACCTTCGCTTGGGCTATGGGCCCCGTTGACTCCAGCTTTTCGGCCAGGGCCTGCGGTTGAATCCCCCACAGCGACTGCGGGTAAGACAGCGGCACCAAAGACCGCACCGCCTTATCCGACAGCCACTGATTGCCCTCCACCTTCACTTGTTCCGATCGGGCAATCAACCAAGCCGGCTGAGCAATCCACCACAGCAAACCTCCAGCGATTGCGCTCGCTGCTAGCATTTGCCACACAACAGCCGCCAATCGAGCGCGCCTCTGCTGCCGCAACTTTTGGCGCCTGCGCCCTAACTCTGTTTGAGAAACCGCTCCAAAACTAGCCATCTACGTCTTGACAATATAGGAATTAAGGATTAGCACAAATTCAAAACTGTTTAATCTCTTTCTCTTGAACCCTGTTTTCCCCTACCATTTAACCAGATCCCCGCAAATTTACCCATACTCCTGTTGATATCAGTAATATCACTGATCCCGCTCAGTCATAAAAAATTATTAATTAAAAATTCTCAATTCCAGCGCCGGGAAAACCCCTTACTAGATCAAGGTTCTTTGGGTATTTAGGGCATTACCCCACAGGGCAAAAGGTTACAAATCAAACTAAACTCAACTAAAGAAAGTTTAGACTTTCGATTAACTTTTTTAACTTTTATTCGGCTTCCATTGTGATCGCACTCGAATTAGACAGATTCTATAAAGCCTGCAACCCCAGCAAGACCCTTGTTGCGGGAGACCCAGGGGATTATCAATACTACATTGATTTTGGTTCCGTGCGTGGCGGCAAAATCATTGAATCTTTACAGCGAACCATTACCCGCATCTCCCCCAACGAGCCAACCTGTCAGCTATTTACAGGACATATCGGCTGTGGCAAATCTACGGAATTGTTTCGGCTGAAAGCTGAGTTAGAGCAAGAGGGTTTTTGCGTCGTCTACTTCGAGTCTTCCCAAGACTTAGACATGGGTGATGTAGACATCAGCGATATTTTGCTGAGCATTGCGCGCCAAGTCAGCGAAACTATGGAATCTGCTAAAATCAAACTCAGACCGAGCTATTTCACCAATCTGTTTGCAGAAGTGGCAGAATTTTTGCAGACTCCCATAGATTTGTCCGCGGAAGCCGAGTTATCTGTAGGCATTGCTAGAGTTACTGCTAAAACTAAAGACTCTCCCAAACTGCGATCGCAACTTAGGCAATATCTCGAACCCCGCACCAACAGCATTTTGCAGTCGATCAACGAAGAACTCCTCAACAAAGCTAACGCCGAACTCAAGCAGCAAGGCAAAAAAGGACTCGCAGTCATCGTTGACAACCTCGATCGCCTCGACGCCTCCCTCAAACCCAGCGGACGCACCCAGCCAGAATACTTGTTTTTAGACCGCGGCGAACAGTTGAAAAAACTTAATTGCCATGTCGTCTACACGATTCCCCTGACTTTGATTTTTTCCAACGACTTCGGCCGCCTCGCCAGTCGATTTGGAGTCAAGCCCAAGGTGATGCCGATGGTACCAGTGCAAGTGCGATCGGGCGAAGACCACCTCGAAGGAATGGCACTGCTGCGGCAGCTAGTATTAGCTAGAGCTTTCCCGAAAGTTGCTCCCGATCAACGCATTGATTTGATTTCCCAGGTGTTTGACTCTCCCGAAACTTTAGATCGGCTTTGTCGGATTAGTGGCGGTCACGTTCGCAATCTACTGATGCTTTTGTATAGCTGTTTGCAGCACGAAGACCCTCCCTTCTCTCGCGAATGCCTCGAAAGCGTCATTCAAGAATATCGCGATGACCTTTTGGGAGCCATCAATGACCTGGAATGGGAATTGCTGTTTCAAGTCGTCAAGCGACAAAGTGTAACTGGCGAAGAAGAGTCTCAAATCTTGTTGCGAAGTATGTTTGTCTTTGAATACCGCGATCAAGAAGGTCGTTGGTTTGGGATTAATCCAGCCCTAGCAGAAACCAGAAAATATAAGGAGTGGCTGCAGCGCACTGAAGCAAAATAGTTGGGATGTTTGAGATAGCTTCGTGACTCTAAGAACCCTTAACCACAGGGGAATTAGAAAGTATTTAACTGAAAATTCATCGCTCACAACTCCGAAATCTTACAATTTAATAAAGAAATCAGTCAGCGGTTTTTGCCACTGGCTGATTTCTGTTGAATGCTGGCTATAGGCGGTGAATGTTATTGTCGTGTACAACCTTGCCGCCACTAAGGACTTTCCCCACTCTCAACTCTCATATCTGCAATGTCATACCCCCTATGTCTGTTTTTACCTGTTGCTCTTAATTTCACATAATCCCATCCCGGACGACATTCTTTTTTGCGGTTGTGTTAAATGCCTGCTACAGATATATCGGAGTTGTTTACTAATAGCTAGCCGTCGGTATGATCGTGAACTTAGCAGTTGGCTATTTATGATCTGTAGTCTTTTATGTATAGCTGAATAAAAATATCTAAGATAACCTTAAAATTTTATTGGGAAGTCTAGCATTCTCTGAGATTGAGAGGTATGATATCTTTACATTGGATCTAATAACTATGTAAGTATTGATAGAACAAGTAGGAAAAACTACGTATTTATACAGAGATAAGGCGTCAGACAGAGACGGCGCTGTCTAAGTAGATACGCTTTCAGTCACGATTGGCGAGCGTTAGGTAATTGATTAATGCAAAAGAGGTGCGCGCATGACCGATCTAATTAAGGTACAAGAAACTGCCAACTACAACGAGCGATCGCTCAAAACTCTGGTCAGGTCAATCACAATGTCTCAACACCAATTCTCGCTAATTTTGGTGCGCTGCAACTACAAGCAGTTGCGCCAGCAAATAGCGCAGCGGCTGCGAGAAGTGTCCCCAGTTCCAATTCAAGATATCGTCCTGCCAGCTTCAGTCAAAACCCTTTACACTACTCTGCAGGCAAGCACTTTCCAGGAGGGGTACTCGTCTGTGGTTTCTGCCTCGGCTTTGATGGTATTTGGTTTAGAAACAGTAGTAGCGATCGACGAACTGATGGCTTCTACCAATCAAGTGCGAGACGAGTTTCGCAAAAATTTTTCCTGCCCAGTGATTTTGTGGGTAACAGATGACATCGTGACCAAAATGATTCGTCTGGCCCCGGATTTCAAAAGTTGGGCCGCAGCCACAATTAAATTTGAAATGGGCGTTGACGAATTAATTAATTTTCTCGCTAGGCGAGCCGATACTATCTTTAAAATAGGCGAACTCAATCAAGAACTCGCCAGTAGCAACGTCAGCACCATCGCTAATTGTGAGACCTGCGAAAGCCAGTGCGAAAAAAGCGACCTCGATCGCGAAATCAGCCCTGGAGAACGCTTTCTAACTTTTAACTCACGGCCACAAAACCGACGACAATCAGATGTCCACTCCTATTCGCCATTGAGTCCGGGCAATACCTTCGATTTGGCGATCGGCTCTTTGCCACGCCGAGAACTAGAATTAGCTTTAAGAGATTTACAAAATCGCGGTGAAGAATTAGAACCCGCCCTCAAAGCCAGCCTGCAATTCGTTCTCGGTCGAGATTACTATGTCAGCGACCAAACCGAAACTGCCTTAATTCACTACCAAGAAAGTTTAGTATTTTGGCAGCAGAAAACGGGCAACTGGGAACTAGCAAACTTGGAACATTCCGAAAACCCAGAAACCTTCTCCTCCTTGTCGAATCCTGTCCCCAAAATTTTATTTTTAGAGAGAGAAGGCATAGTGCTGTTTCACATAGCCCTGTGTCACCGCTTACAAGCAGCCAGAAACCCGGTAGCCAACCGCCAGCACTGGGAACAAGCGTGGATTAGCCTGGAAAAATCTAGAAACGCTTTCTCCCTTGCCTCACGCCCGGAATTGGTAGCTGAGGTGACAGCACACCTCGGAGAAGTGCTGCAGCGCCTGAAAGCTTGGGGAGAGTTGCAAGCATTAGCTGAAAATTCTTTGCAGTTGCACTTCACTTACGGTACTCCCAGCCAACTAGCTCAAGATTACGGCTTTTTGGCTGAAGTTGCCCTGCAAGAGTCGAGGTGGAGTCAAGCCCGCCAACTAGCCGAGTTGGCTTTGGCGATTTTGGATCAAACGCCTAATGATTTGAGATTGTTGATTGAAGATTTGAGATTGGGCTTTGAGGGAAATTATCCAGAAATTGTGGGTTCTAACGAGTTAAGTAACGAACCCAAATCTAAAATCCAACATCCCAAATCCGACAGGAGTTCGTATCTTTTACTTTTAGCCAGAAGTTTGCGACAGCTAGGGCAGTGGGAAGCCGCGGTTCATTCTTTGGAGTTGGCTCAATCTCAAAGCGAGCCGAAGTACGACCCCCGACTTTACATCGATATTTTGACGGAATTGCAAGCGGTTTATTTCGAGCAGGGAGAGTATCTTAAAGCGTTTCGGATTAAAAAAACCCAGCGTTCGATCGAATATCAATACGGATTTAGAGCTTTTATCGGAGCCAGCCAATTGCAGCAGCAGCGCCAAGCGGTCAATCCTTCAGGCCCCTCAGCTCAAAACCAAGCTGCCATCGCAGCCTCCATGACAGCTTACTCGCGGCAAACAGATATCAATAGCTTGCTAGAAAGAATTAGCAGGGACGACCATAAATTAACTATTATTCACGGGCCCAGCGGAGTCGGGAAAAGTTCTCTAGTCAATGCCGGCTTAGTACCAGCTTTGAAAAATATTACTCCGGGCGCGCGCGATACATTGCCCGTAGTAGTCAAAGTTTACACCGACTGGTTGGTAGAGTTAGAAAATGCTTTGAACAGCGCACTGTACGACAAACAAGCCGAAGAGGAAAGTAAATTAATCTCGAAAGGACTACAGGAAATCCACAAAAGAAGTTGCTCGGTTATTCCTGCTCGCAGCTCGGAAGTCTCTTCTTTTATTATAGAGCAGTTGCGCGAAAATGCCACAAATAATTTGTTGACTGTGCTGATTTTCGATCAATTTGAAGAGTTTTTCTTTGTTTCGACTTCAGTGGCACAAAGACAACTTTTTTATAATTTTTTGCGTTTGTTTTTGAATTTGCCTTATGTCAAAATAATTCTGTGCTTGCGCGAAGATTATTTGCACTACTTACTAGATTGCGATCGCTTCCCAAATCTTGATGCTATTAACAATAATATTCTCGACAAAAGCATCCGCTACCAACTGCGGAGTTTTTCTATCAAAGACGCGCGGGCTGTCATCGGACACTTAACAGAACGGGCAGAATTTTATTTAGAGCCGGCACTGATCGATGCCTTCGTAGAAGATTTAGCAGACGAACTGCAAGAAGTGCGACCAATCGAATTGCAGGTAGTAGGAGCGCAACTGCAAGAAGAAGGTATTACCAGTCTAGCACAATACCAGCAGTTGGGGGACAATCCCAAAGCGGAATTAGTGAAACGATCGCTCGAAAGAGTCATCTCTGACTGTGGACCAGTTAACGAAGACGCAGCTTGGAAAATCTTGTTTTCTCTGACAGATGAAAGAGGCGTTAGACTGATAAAAACCAAACACGAACTCTCGTTAGTTACAGGTCAGCAGCCAGTCGATGCCCGCGAAACCGAATTATCGGCGATCGGCAGAAACAGAATTTCCCTACAGCGACAGTTCGCCAAAGACCCTGAAAGCCTACCAAATAAAACCGACAACCTCGACTTAATTTTAGACATTTTAGTTGGTCATGGTTTGCTATTTCTGCTACGGGAAGCGCCCGAAGACCGCTATCAATTAGTACACGACTATTTAGTGCGACCGATCCGCCAAAGATTCGGCTTAGAAGCCAGACTGCACAAAGCAGAAGCAGACAAAAAAATGAGTCAAGTACAGCTCTACCGAGCCAATACTTTTCTCAAACAACTGCTGGGATTAGCAGTGATCGGCGTCATGCTGCTAACCAGTTCCACCATCGCCGCCGTAAACTTTTGGTGGCGGGCTGTGGGTCAAAAACAGCTAGCTGTCGCTCAAACTCAGCGAGCGGAAATCAGTACCCTGACAGCCGCTTCTGAAGCACTTTATTTCTCAAACAACAAATTTGACGCCATGATGGAAAGTTTGAGAGCTGGTAAAAAGTGGAAACAGATCGAACACTCCCAACAAATGTCTACTCTCAAAGACACCGAAATTCTGATTTCTGCCGCCCTGCAGCAGGCAGTTTATGGAGTTAAAGAACGCAACCGCTTGGAAGGACACGGCGATGTAGTTTGGGGTCTTAGCTTCAGTCCAGACGGCGAAACAATAGCTTCTTCCAGTGTAGATAAAACAGTCAAACTTTGGCGGCGCGACGGCAGTTTGCAGGCAACTTTCAAAGGCCACACTAACAGTGTCTCCTGTGTGGCGTTCAGTCCCGATAACAAAAGCATAGCCTCGGCAAGTTTAGATAAAACTGTCAAAATTTGGCAAAATGACGGCAGTTTGCTGGCAACTTTCAAAGGGCATACTAATAGCGTTACCAGCGTTGCTTTTAGCTCGGACGGTCAAACGATCGCCAGTGGCTCTACAGACAAAACTATCAAACTTTGGAAAACCGATGGCACGCTGCTGCGAACGATCGAACAATTTGCTCCCGTAAATTGGCTAAGCTTCAGCCGCGACGGCAAAATAATCGCTGTGGCGAGCGATGACGGTACTGTGAAACTGTGGAGTTCTGACGGCCGGTTGATCGCTAATTTATGGCACAGCGAAAACAAACAACCCTCGAAAATTTACACCGTCAGTTTCTCCCCCGATGGTGAAACGATCGCCAGTGCGGGTGAAGATAAAACTGTAAAAATCTGGAGCATCGCTGCACTCAAACACCCACCAACAGAAAATTCAACACCAGCTAAAAAAGGTGAACTGCTAACAACTTTGCGGGGACACAGCAAGTGGGTATTTGGTGTCAGTTTCTCCCCCGATGGTCAAACACTTGCTTCGGGAAGTGCAGACGGAACTGTCAAACTCTGGAATCTTGCTGGTGTTGGCGACAAACGCCCAACCGATGCTAGCAACATTAAACCAGAGAGTCGCTTACTGAGAACTTTTGAGGGACACGCCGATCGAGTTACTCAGGTGAGTTTTAGCCCGGAAGGCAAAACCTTGGCTTCGGCAAGTTTTGACAAAACTATCAGGCTGTGGCGACTCGATGACGTGCCGCTCAAAACCCTCGACGGACACCAAAACCGGGTGCAAGGCGTTACTTTTAGCCCCGACGGCCAAAGGCTGGCTTCTGCTTCTACGGACAAAACTATCAAACTCTGGAGTCGCACGGGAGTTTTGCTAGAAACCTTGGAAGGACACACTCAGAGAGTCGCCAGCGTCAGTTTCAGCCTCGACGGCCAGCTACTTGCTTCTGGGAGTTACGACAAAACGGTGAAAGTCTGGAGTTTGACAGAAGATGGCATGAATAATATTCTGCCTTGTCCTTCGGCTCCGCTATTCCCGTGTTCGCCTTCTGTGCTGTTCACTCTCGACGCCCACGCCGATAGCGTGATGAGCGTGAGTTTTAGCCCCGATAGCGAGGTTCTGGCAACGGCTAGCAAGGATAAGACTGTGAAACTCTGGACTAGAAACGGCAGGCTGATTAAGACTTTGACGGGACACACAGGCTGGGTGACTGGGGTGACTTTCAGTCCCGACGGCTCGATGCTGGCTTCTGCCAGCGATGATGGTACTCTCAAACTCTGGAATCGGGATGGTCGTTTGCTGAGAACTTTTGAAGGAGCTCACAACAGTTTTGTGTTGGGGGTTGCTTTTAGCCCTGATGGCAAAATGCTGGCTTCGGCTGGTTACGACAATTCGGTGAAATTGTGGAAGGTAGATGGGACTTTGGTGGCGACGCTGCTGAAGGGTTCTAGCGACAGCGTGACTAGCGTGGGTTTTAGCCCGGATGGTTTGTTGGTTGCTTCGGGTAGTTACGATCATAAGGTGAAGCTTTGGAGTCGCAGCGGGACTTTGCTGAAAACTTTGACGGGTCACAAGGATAGCGTGATGAGCGTGAGTTTTAGCCCGGATGGGAAGGTTCTGGCTTCTGCGGGCCGAGATAATCGGGTGATTTTGTGGAATTTGGATCTTGATGATTTGTTGGTGAGGGGCTGCGACTGGGTGGGGGATTATCTGAGAACTAATCCTAATGTGAGCGATCGCGATCGGGGTCTCTGTGAGGGCGTTGGGGCAAAACCAAATCGATTTTAGATTTTCGATTTTAGATTTTCGATTGGGGGATTCAGTCGATTTTAGATTTTCGATTTTAGATTTTCGATTGGGGGATTCAGTGCATTTTAGATTTTACTCACCCCCTTGATGAGCTCGATCGCTACTTTCTCCCTCTCTCCCCCCCTCCCCCTCCCCCTTTCTCAAAAACTATTTTTTCCTTCCCCTTGCTCTCGGCTTCCTGTAAAGTAAATAATTGTAAAGAAATATGAGTTTTCTCTTATCCTCTGGTTAAGACCACCAGCTAGCATTCACAATTAAGACCCGGATTATAAGTTCCTATGTCACAGCTTTTCCCGCGAAAATTTCTAGCATCTGTTGTCGCATTTTGTCTGGCTTTGTCCGTGTGGACGATCGCACCAGCAGCCCACGCTTTCAATAATCCCGATTTGTTGCCGTCAACTCAGACGCCGATCATTGATTTAGCTAAAGCCCTCACAGATATTGAAGAACAAAATTTGGCAAAAAATTTAAAGGCATTTGAAGCCGAAACCGGCTGGAAACTGCGAGTGCTGACTCAGTACGATCGCACGCCCGGTTTGGCTGTCAAAAGCTATTGGGGGCTAGATGACAAGAGTGTGTTGCTAGTTGCTGACCCCCGAGGGGGCAATTTGCTCAATTTTAATGTGGGCGACTCGCTGTATCCGCTGCTGCCTCGCACTTTTTGGGTGGAACTGCAAACCCGCTACGGTAATCAATTTTTTGTGCGGGACAATGGGGAAGATCGAGCAATTATTGAATCTTTGGAGTCGATAGAAGGCTGTTTGCGTCAGGGCGGATGCCGCGTGGTTCCCGGTTTGCCGAGGGAACAGTGGGTTCTGACGTTAATTACCTCGGTGGTTGGCGGCGTCATCTGCGGGTTTGCGGCTCAACCTCGGAAGCCGGGACAGGTTGTGGCTTGGCAGTGGGCGCTGATTTTTTCGCCGCTGTGGGGCATTCTGTTTTTCGCCTTCGGACTTGGGCCGGTGGTGACTCGGACTTCTGACTGGTTGCCTGTGGTTCGGAATGTGGCTGGTTTTGCGATCGGAGTTTTGGTGGCATTCCTGACTCCGGTGTTGGGCAAATCTTCTTCATCGTCGGAAACTTAGTTTTCAGTTGGCAGTTGGCAGTTGGCAGTTGGCAGTTGGTAGATGTTACTCACCAGTCAACAAATGACTAAAAGCTGGTAAGCTGATACCTGACAACTCAGAGGCGACAGCTATCCAACAAATGGAATGGCACGTAAGCGATGCCCAGAGTCTGGGATTAATCGATAACGAAATTGGCGACCACGGTTTTTCCGCGGCGGAGTACGAAATAGTCCGCCGCGTGATTTATGCTACTGCTGATTTTGAGTACAAGTCTTTAATTAGTTTTTCCGATCAGGCTTTGCAGGCTGGGGCGGCGGCTTTGGCTGCTCGAACTACGATCGTGGTAGATGTGCCGATGGTGCAGGTGGGCATTACGCCACAAATCCAAAGTACCTTTGCGAATCCGGTTTACTGTTCGATGGAGGCTTTGACACGCCCCCAAAAGGAAAGGACGCGGGCGGCTTGGGGGATTGAAACTTTGGCAAGACGCTATCCTGAAGGGATTTTTGTGGTGGGCCAGGCTCAAACTGCTTTGTCGGCGATCGTGGATTTGATTGAATCGGAGGAAATTCGACCGGCTTTGGTGATTGGGACTCCTTCTGGGTTTGTGGGGGTTGACGTGGCTAAGTCACGGCTGCACGATTCGATGATTCCTCACATTCGGATTGAGGGCCGCAAGGGTTCTGCGGTGGTGGCTGTGGCTATTGTTAACGGGCTGGTGGATTTGGCTTGGCAAGCTTATGGGCAAGAGGGAAACAGTTGATCGACAAGTCAGCAGTCATTAGTTATTAGTTAAGTAACCGGACACAATTAATTACATCAAGCCTTTTGAAGAGGCAAGGTTTTTAGGCGGTATTTTGGGTAATTAATTGTGTCCTACTACTTATTAGTCGTTCTGGATTATTTAGATCAGTCTTGCGGTTAATTAACCAACTTTCAAACGATCGTTGACTTTCACTGCTGCGTCGACCGGCTAGCAAACCTCCAACTCCAATATGTTCGTCTAAATCAACCCATTCAATGGCATAACCATCTCCAAGTAGCTGCCAATTATGTCTTTCCTCCGGGGTACCGTGCAACAAAGGGGGATACCAAGCTAAGGGAACACTCAAACTGCGACCATCAACTAAGTCCACAATTACTTTTTCATCTGTCACCGTGACTTTAATTACGAGGGGTTCTGTTTCAAGGATCAAAGTAGTCATGCCAAGCCTCCAACAATATTTGTTCATATTCCTCTATAAGACGAGCAATCTGGTTTAATTCATGCTCTTTGAAGCCTATATTTTTTTCTAGAGATACAGGATTCATCCAAAATTTGGCAAGTTGCCGATCGCGCGTAACATGAATGTGGGCGGGTTCGCCTCGATCGGAACTAAAAAAGATGAAACTGTAGGGGCTAACCTAAAAAACCGCAGGCATTAGCCGCTATCTTGTGAATTTTGTCAGAATTTTAACCTGCATTTGCTCTTGAATTTGTGGCTAAGCTGTTCACCATTTAAATCTCAGAGGCTATCTAGGCCAGTAAAGGGTTTCAGGCTCTGAAATACGCAGTTTAAATGCTAAACAGCTTACTATCAATATTAATAATCAGCGGGCGATCGCCTTTTTACATCTCTGCTTTGATTAGTGCGATCGCGGTCTTTTTTCCTACCTTTTTTAATTTGCTGGCTCATCTCTACAAACAAATCCCTACGCAGATAAGGATAGTCGCTCACCCACACGTCACGGCTGGGAATATAAATATCTGAAACTTTGGCAATTCTGCCTAAATCTTCTTGATTTGACATAATTAACATTAAAGCAGCTTGGCCGGGGACAATTCCTTGATGATCTTTCCGCAATGGAGCTCGAAGTGTAGTAGTAAATCCGGTTTTGTCGCCAACTTCTAAGTTGATTCGTGGTTCTAGGTTGTCAACTATTACGAGTTGTCCTTTTTGATTGACTGTTTCTTCTTGACTTGTGACTTCATCTGTAATATATATATCCAAAACTCGTCCTTGCCAAAAACCGCAGTATTGATATTTGCGGCATTCTGCATTCCGCAAACTCGCCCACAAAATCGGCCCCCACAGCCAGTACAAACCAGCTATCAATCCGGTGATTAAAACTAGCGGCCCGACATCGGAACCGACGAAGTTATAAACTACCAGGAGGAAAACTACGGTGACGGCAGAGATTAACATTCGCCTCAAAAAATCGGGCGGTTTTCCCCAGATATATTTATATTGCGCTCCCGTGGCGACGGCGGGAATTAGTTCTTGAAAGGTTTCGCGGGTTAATGGAATTAGCATAATTAGTCAGTTGGCAGTTGGCGGTTGGCAGTTGGCAGTTGGCAGTTGGCAGTTGGCAGTAGTAACAAATTACCAATTACCAATTACCAATTACCTACAAGATTTTTTCCAGACCGTAAACGAGCGATCGCAATTCAATGACTTTGCGTATAGACAGCAAGACTCCGGGCATATAACAAGCGCGATCGCTAGTATCGTGTCGTAAAGTATAAACTTGACCGGCGCCGCCAAAAATTACCTCTTGGTGGGCAATTAAACCGGGTAAACGGATGCTGTGAATGCGAATCCCTTCATCCGCCAGTGAACCTCGAGCTCCGGCTAATTTTTCGGTTTCCTCAACTTCTGGAGGATTGAAAGTTTTTCCCATCTCTGCTAACATTTGGGCAGTTTGAATTGCCGTACCGCTGGGAGCGTCGGCTTTTTGATTGTGGTGCAGCTCGATAATTTCTACGTGTTCAAAATACTGAGATGCCGTGACGGCGGCTTGTTGGAGCAAAACCATGCCGATCGAGAAATTGGGTATGATCAAACACCCTGTGCTCGCTTTATCAGCAAATTCAGCTAAGTTTTCAATTTGCTTGCTGCTCAATCCGGTAGTGCCGACTACGGGGCGAATCCCGTAAGCTATAGCCGATCGCACGTTTTCATAAACAGACGAAGGGTGCGTAAAATCTACCATCACTCCTAACTGCTTTTCCTGAGCTGCTAATACCAGCATTCCTTGCAAGTCGTCAGTGATGGGAACTTCTAACGGGCCGCATCCGGCTACTTCGCCGGCATCGGCGTTGAGGCACGACTGAGAGCGGTCTACAGCTCCAAATAAGGTCATGTCACTAGCATGGGCGATCGCCTTAATTACTTCGCGGCCCATTTTGCCTGCAGCACCGTTAACAATCACCGGAATCGGAAGTTGATTCGCCATAATCTCAAAAATATCCTGAAAGTTTGATCGACTAAATTTTAACGCTTGTGGGAATTTGGGTAAACAAGGAATGAAAGACAGGATTTGTCGGCCAATCTTCCAAAACCCGGTTCAGATTCGAGAAATATTTTGCCAAATCGAGTAATTAGCTTAAAGAAACTCGGTGGCGGCAGAAGTTCTGAAAAAATTACATTCAATCTCATATTAAGCTCAATTCTGTAAGAACAGACTGCAAAGCTAATTTGCACCGACATATTTTTTCTGTGACTGCCAAATTCTCTCGAAATCTTCGATATGTCATGTCTGTCGCAACTGGTCTCAACCTGAGTTCTCAAAACCGACGGGTTAGGATTTTGCCTGCAATGCTTGCGGGCGCGACTGTAACGCTGCTGAATATGGGAGTTCGGCAGTTGGGAGGCCTGCAAAGCCTGGAATTGGGGAGTTTTGACTCGTTAGTGCGCTTGCAGCCAGATTCGGGCCCCGATCCGCGACTGCTGGTAGTGGGAATTTCTGAGGCCGATATTCAAGCTTTAGGGAGATTTCCGATTTCCGACGGTGTGATCGCTCAAACCTTGGCAAAACTGCAAAAGTATCAGCCAAAAGTCATCGGTTTGGATTTGTACCGGGATTTGCCTCAACCGCCGGGACACGAAGAATTGCTGGCCGCGCTGAAAGCACCGAATGTGGTGGCGATCTATAAATTGAGCGATTCAGAAAGTCAGGGAGTGCCTGCACCTCCGGGGATACCGCCCGATCGGCTCGGTTTTAACGACTTCGTACTCGATCCTGATGGCGTTGTACGCCGCAATTTGCTTTCAGTCTCGCAACCCGACAAAAAGATTGCTTTATCGTTTTCTGTGCAAGTGGCTTTGCTGTATCTCAAAGAGAGAGTACAGCAGAAAAATAGCCCTGTTCATCCCCACCAAATCAATTGGGGAAAGGCAGAATTTGTGCCTTTAACTTCTAACAGTGGCGGCTATGCAAATCTCGACGCCAAAGGCTACCAAATTCTGCTCAAATACCGTTCTGGTAAGGAGGTGGCGCGACAAGTCAGTATCAGGCAGGTATTGAAGGGAGAAATTGACCCAAGCTGGGTTAAGGACAAGATTGTGTTGATTGGGACGACGGCACCGAGTACCAGAGATTTGTTTTTGACGCCCTACAGCCCGGTTAAAAAGCAAAGTCCGAAAATGCCGGGGGTGTTGCTGCACGCACAAATGCTCAGCCAAATATTGAGTGCGGTTTTGGATGGGCGATCGCTATTTTGGGTGTGGCCGGAATGGGCGGAAATTTTGTGGAACAGTGCTTGGGCGATGATTGGCGGGGTTTTGGCTTGGCGGATTCAGCATCCTGTGAGGGCGGGATTGGCTGGGGCTGCGGGATTGATGGGACTTTTGGGGATTAGTTATGGGATTTTTACTGGGGGTGGGTGGGTACCGCTGGTGTCGCCGACTTTGGGTTTGGTGGTGACTGGTGTGAGTGTCAGTGCTTACAGGAAGCTTTACGATGCTTTTCACGATTCTCTAACAGGTTTGCCCAACCGGGATTTGTTCGTGGATTGTCTGGGGCGGGCGATCGCCAATACTAGGGGCCGCCGCAGCTATCTGTTTGCGGTGCTGTTTCTGGATTTAGACAGGTTTAAGGTGATTAATGATTCTTTGGGTCATTTGGCGGGGGATGAACTGCTGATGGCGGTGGTGTTGCGGTTGAGGACAAGTATTGGTCGCGCCGATACGGTGGCGCGGGTGGGGGGTGATGATTTTGCGATTTTGGTGAGGAATGTTGATGTTGCTACTGCGGTGGATTTGGCCACTCGAATTCACCAAGCTTTAATTGTGCCTTTTGAGTTGAAGGGGCAGGAGGTGTTTTTGACGGCAAGCATCGGGATTGCGCTGGGGGGCGAACCGGCTGCTACTGTCAGTGAACAGCCGGAACACTTGCTGCGGGACGCCCACACGGCGATGTACCGGGCGAAGGCTTTGGGAACGGGAAGGTATCAGGTGTTTAATGCTTCGATGCACGATTTGGCGGTGGAAAGGTTGCAGTTGGAAACTGATTTGCGGATGGCCCTCAAGCGTCAGGAGTTTTTGCTGCATTACCAGCCGTTTGTATCTTTGACAAGCGGGAAGATTATTGGGTTTGAGGCTTTGGTGCGTTGGCAGCACCCGCTGCGAGGTTTGATTTCGCCGATGAAGTTTATTCCGGTGGCTGAGGAAACGGGGGCAATTGTGCCGCTGGGTGAGTGGGTGTTGGAGGAGGCTTGCCGGCAGTTGGAGCTTTGGGAGGGAATGTTTGGTTTCGATCGAGCTTTGATTATGAGTGTAAATTTGTCGGGAAAGCAGTTTGCCCAGCCAGATTTGGTCGATCGCATTCAGGTGATTTTGGAAACAACGGGTTTGAATGCCGAGAGTTTGAAGTTGGAGATTACTGAGAGTGTGGTGATGGAGGATGTGGAGTCGGCGATCGCGGTTTTGAAGCAGATGAAAGCGTTAAAGGTCAAGTTGGGAATTGATGATTTTGGCACTGGTTATTCGTCGTTGAGTTATTTGAGTCGGTTTCCTACGGATACTTTGAAGGTTGATAAGTCGTTTGTGGGGCGGATGGAACTCGAAAGCGAGGGGGAGAATGTGGCGATCGTGCGGACGATTGTAGCGCTGGCTCATGCTTTGGGTATGGATGTGATTGCTGAGGGTGTGGAGACGGCGGCACAATTAGCTAGGTTGAGGTCGATCGGCTGCGAATATGGTCAGGGTTATTTTTTTGCTAAGCCGTTACCGAGCGAGGCTGCGACTGCTTTGATGGCTTCCGATCCGCAGTGGTAGTTGTGGGTTATTAGTTATTAGTTATTGTACGTTAGAGCTAAAATTAAAAGTCCATCGGGTTCCCAAAGCAGCTCTCTAATATGTTAGGTGCTAAAATTACTGCTAGGTAAACCTGAAAAAATTGTCAGCTATCTCGTTATCGCTCCTCGAAAATTAACAGAGTATCCTCTTAATTTAGATAACGCTCTCGGTAGCGATAAAGCTGTAATATTTCAGGGTTGTTTAGGATTAAATCAATAAAAAAACCATGACTTACTGTTAGCAGAAATTTCAACTAAAACTCTTGATGCTGAAGCAATTACTTGTTATTCTACAGATATTGATCATTGCCCGATCGCCCTTAGCTTAAAATGGTGTTTCTGCCTGTAGGTATAACCTTTCTCCCAACTGCGGATGCTTAAAGGAAAGTTCCCGCGCGTGCAAGTGTAGCCGATTCGCAGCAGCCCGACATCCGTAAAGTCGATCGCCCAAAATCGGTATCCCCAACCCTCGAACATCCGCTGCATGAACCCTCAATTGATGAGTGCGTCCCGTCAGCGGCAAAAACTCGACGCGAGTATGATTTCCCTCTTTCACCATTACCTGAAAACGAGTAACACTGGGTTTTCCGCACTCCCAATTGACTTGCTGGTAAGGGCGGTTTTCGGGATCGCCCCAAAGTGGGAGAGCGATCGTCCCCGCATCAATTTTTACAGTACCCGAAAGCACCGCTTCATAAACTTTGTGAACCTGATTTTTTGCAAATTGCTGTCTGAGTTGACTGCTAGTTTCTTTGTCCCATGCCAAAAGCAAAATTCCCGATGTTTCCCAATCTAAACGATGCACGACTGTCAAATTAAAACTATCAGGTAACAAGTTACGCAAACGACTAAAAACACTATCTTGATTTTCAAAATAACGACCTGGAACTGACAGCAATCCCGAAGGTTTATTGACCGCAATCAACCAATTGTCTTCATAGATAATCGGTAGCATTTGCGTAACGAGTAAGATGCCCGTTCCACAAGAAAAATTATTGCTTGTGGGGAGTAAGGGTTGGGCTTCTAGCCCGCCCGTCAAACCCCCATTTATATTAGAAACAATCGGATTTTGAGCTAATCCTGACAGCAAAAAACCCATCAACGGCTGACACCGATCGCCACAAGCACCGTAAAATTCTCCCTGTATCTTATCCCCCGATGGCGGCCCCCACCAAAACTCAGCCATTGCCAGCGGTTTCAGATTGTGTACTGCAGCACAGTGAAGCAATTTTGGCGCGCAACAGTCGCCGGTGCCAGTGGGAATAGAATTAGTTGGCATCAATGAGGAGATCGATCGCGATGTCCCCAAAAAATTCACCAGAGTGTAAGCCGCGTGCATTTGCGTCTGAAGTTCGCGGGAAAGTTCTTTTCGCCGCTGTTTCAGCGCCCGCATCCGTCGATCCGCAGCTTCAATTAATTGTTTGAGTGGCTGCAATGTTTCATCCCGCTGTCGTTTCAATTGCCTGCGTTCAATTTTCTCCAAACGGCTTTCTTGATTCAGTTGTTCCAGGGCAATTTCTAGTGTTTCTGCTGGGAGAGTTTGACACAGTAACTGGCGTTTTTCATCTCGCTGCTGCTTGCAATTGCGATGCCGATCGCTCAAAACTTGCATTTGCACTTCAAACTCCCGAAATAAGGCTGCATACTCTTGTCGCTGCGGGAGTTGATTGAGTGCAATAAGTTCCTGTTTCATCGCCTCCAATTCAGTTAAGGTGCGGGCTTCCTCGAAAGCAACACGATCTCGTCCCGGAATCGGTGGCACCCAGCCCTCAACAATGCTGCAACCGTTCAGCAGCCCGGAAAATGCTTTGAGTATCCCCTGTTCCCCCGAAGGCATCTCCACCAGTAATATGCCGTACATCTTCCCTTCGCGATCGTAGGAGTCGTCAGCCGCCAGGTATTGCATCAAACCCCGCGCGAGATCCTCGGAAATTAGAGTGCGCGGCAGTCTCAGCAGTTCGCCACTTTGAGGACAACGGCCTTCGTACCAATAATTCGGCTGCGAGTCGATCGACTCCCAATGACAGTCCGTGACATCTAAAAGCGCGTGCATTTCTAACATATTAAATTTGGTTTGAAATCTGAATTAGGGCATATCTGCTTGTATTCTGGATGCTTTCGGTCAATCTATTTTAGATTTTAGATTTTAGATTTTAGATTTAAGCATTGACCCAGCACAAAAACGGATACGCTGCCACGTACAGGAGTCGTGGAAAGATAAAAATTTTCGACCCTAGTTCAAACTCCCAGATTTATCTGTGGGGTAAATCGAGAATCGAAAATCGAAAATCGAAAATCGAAAATCGAAAATCGACTGACCCCACGGATAAATTCGGGGGGCAAGTTTCATCGGATACAGGTTTTTTATTTCTGGGTCCTGAGTCTGCTTTCGGAATTAATCCGGGGGCTTGTATCCTGGATGCTTTCGGTCAATCGAAAATCGAAAATCGAAAATCGAAAATCGAAAATCGACTGACCGTATCTTACATGGGTGTACCGAAAGTGGGAAGGGTGCATAATTTTATACCTAGTAGAATTAAGTAAAAAGGATTGGTTGCACCAAGCCTGATATGCTAAATTTGTTTCAAAACAGCAGCGAGATTAAGAAAAGCATAAGTTAATATATAAGACCGCAAGCTTGTTATCCCACTAAATTTTTATGTGAAAGGCGTATGCCAGACCTCTCGACTTCGGCTCCAGAAAACTCCTCAAACCCCCAACCAGCTCTGCTGCCGCCAATTTTAAGAATTTTAGCAGCATTTCCAGATTACGATCGGGGCAATAGATTGTACGCCGCAGGAAGGTACGAAGCGGCAGTCCTTTGCTACGGAAAAGCGGTTCAAATCAAGCCGGACTGGGCCAGGGCGTGGCTGAATCTGGGCAAAGCTTACAAGCAACTGCATTCCTACGCAGAAACCGTAGCCTGCGCCGATCGAGCTACAGCAATTAATCCCGAAGAATACTGGGCTTGGATGCTGCGCGGCACAGGGCTGTTAAGTTTGCAAAATCACTCAGAAGCGATCGCCGCTTTTGACACCGCTATTCAAATCAATTCAGAAAAGCACGAAGCTTGGTATCAGCGCGGCAGAGTTTTAGAGGAATTGCAGCAGTGGGATGCAGCCGCAACCTGTTACAAAAAAGCAACCCAACTTCATCCGAATTTACCCGCCATGTGGTATCGGCAAGGCAACGTGTTGGTTCAAGCGGAGCGCTATCCTGAAGCCGTTGCCGCTTTCGAGCGCGCGCTGAAACTCGTCCCGACTAATTGGGAAGCTTGGCTGAACCGAGGTTTGGCTTTGATGAAAGCCGAACGCTACGCTGAAGCTGTAACTTCTTACGATCGCGCCATTCAACTGCAACCACAAAATAGTCTGGCTTGGTTCAATCGAGGCATTGCTTCAGCAAAATTGCACAAATATGCAGAAGCGGTGACAGCTTATGATCGCGTACTGCAAATGCAGCCCAACGACTGCGAAGCTTGGTTTTATAAAGGGATGGCCCTCAAACACCAGTGGGCAGACGCGGCAATTGCTTGTTTCGATCGGGCAATTCAAATTAATTCTTTTTATCCCGAAGCATGGATCGGGCGCGGTCAAACACTGTCAGAATCGAGAGATTTTGAAGGGGCGATCGCTGCTTTTGACCAAGCCGTTCAAATTAATCCGAATTTTCCCGAAGCTTGGCTGGGTAGAGGCATCGCCCTGGCAGGATTGGAACGCTACAAAGAGGCAATTATCGCTTACAGCAATGCCCTACAAATTGAAGGTAATTTTCTAGAAGCTTGGAACTTGCGAGGCGAAGCTTTGGAAAAATTACAGCAATACGAAGAAGCGATCGCCTGTTTTGATAAAGTAATCTCTCTGACTTCAGAAGCAGAAATTACATCAAAAGTAGGGTTGCAGCAAGGCGCCGCGCTGGAAAAATTGCAGCGTTACGAAGAAGCCGTCACAGCTTACAACCGCGTCCTAAAAATCGTGCCAGACAATTTTGAAGCTTGGTTGAAACGTGGCAACGCTTTGTCAAAATTGCAGCAGTACGAACAAGCTCTAGCATCATACGATCGAGCAATTACTGTCTGGCCGGACAACTATCAAGGCTGGGTACAGCGAGGTCTGATCCTAGGGGAAATGCAGAACTATTCCCAAGCACTCGTCGCTTTTGACCAAGTGATTCAACTCAAGCCAGACAACTGGGAAGCTTGGGCGCAGCGGGGCGACGTTTTGCAAAAATTGCAGCGAACTCAAGATGCCATTAGCTCTTACGGAGTCGCCCTCGAAATCAAACCCGATTACTACGAAGCTTTAGTCAGTCGAGAAGAATTAAGACTCAAGGGCGCGATGTCAGGAAAGTGGTAAGTGGAAATTGACGAATAGTTTGGAGTTTTGAAATTGCTTTGTTCCTCGTAACGCAGCGCTGGGGTAAAGTTTTAACCTGAACTTCCCCTGCAAATAAGCTAATCCGCATTTAAATTGCATGGTAAAATAAATTTTAACTCTTGTGGGGAGTAGGGGTTGGGCCGGAAAGACCGCCCTCAACATACAATTTAAATGCACAATTAACAATCGAATTAAGTTGATTATGCGACAAAGATAGGGATTTTATAACGCCAGATAACTTGTGATAAGCTGATGCACCTCAGCTTAGTTTTTACTTTTTTTATATAGCATTACTCGGAAATCTCTGCTTCAAAACAGGCATTATCGGACAAGGTTTTTGCTCCTGTAAATTCTCTGGTTTGTTCCAAGTAAAAGGCCCTTTTTTCTCCGCCGCCATCCACAGCAAGCTTTTTGCTCGCGTCATCGCCACATACAGCAGTCGAAACTCTTCGGCTGTTTTCAAATAACCTGCTTGTTCCCAGGCTTCGCCTAGATTTGGTAAAGGATATTTTTCGTGCAAACTTGCTCGAATTTGTGCTCGTGCTACCTCTGCTAAAGTGAAATCTCCTAAAAATCGGGTTTGTGGCAAAACTCGCAAATTTCCGGGGATGGTTTGTTCGTGCAGAAACGGCAAAAATACACAATCCCAATCCAGTCCTTTGGCTTTGTGCATGGTAATAATGGTTAGTTGACCTTTGCTGGTATAACGTTCTTCTATTTTGTCGTCTGCATCCACAGGTTCAAATCTTTCGGAACTGACAATTTCGCTTAGTACGCCCAAAATATTGTGCATTGAATTGTTGCCGGCTGTTTGGATTGCTACCCGTTCTGCTAATTTGTCGGCGGTGGCTAATTCTGTTTGGTCGTATTGCAGCGCTAAGGCTAAGAATGAAATGATTTGGTAGGGTGGCAGTTCTAAGCTAGCTTGCAGCAAACCGCAGCAAAAATAGCGACATTTGCGAACGGGGTCTGACTGCTGGGGGTCTAGGGGGCCTGGGTAAAGGAATTGTTCGGGGCTAGTCGCAAAAGCATTGTAGTCTTGTTTGGGGATCAGTTGCCGATCGCTCAAAATCTTTAACGCTGCTTTCAGGTAGTCTGGAGAGTGGGGGCGATCGAGAAATTGCAGCAGTGTTAAGATTTCCCAAGGTACTTGAGAATGTCTGTCGCGTTCTCCCACATCCTCAATTTTAATCCCGTATTTACGCAAATCAAAGCTTAATCCGTGTTTCTGAGGATTTTCTAGCACTTCTTTGATAAACTTACCTTGTTTGTTTTCCCGCACCAAAATAGCCATCGATTTCAGATTTTCTAAGGGCAATTTTGCACTATTTTCCCCATCGCTAGCTTCAGAACCTGATTCGATATTTTTGCCTATCCCAAATTCAAACTCTGCAGGTAAAAATTCTTCTACTAACTCAATTACCCGCTTGCCAATTAACTCAACTGTATGGTAAATATCGCGGGGAGTATGCAATTCTAAGCCTCGACCAATGGGAGCCGGATTTGCATTTTGCTGCGGGTCAGTGCTGGGTACGGGCTTAATAGTTTGGTCGCGAAAAGGCTTTTCATGTTTCGCTAATTCCGAACCATTTACCCATTGCAACATAAAGTTAGCCGCATCGATAATTACTTGGGTGCTGCGGCCGGCACCGTCCATTGTAGCTAACTTATTCTCTACTTCGCACTCATCACAAAATTGGTTAAAATAAATCGGGTCGGCGGGAGTGAAAGTAGAATTAATCGCTTGATTTGGGTCGCCAACTCTGATAAAATTGGGAGGTAAAGTAGGATGATCGGGATCGATCGCCAATGTTTCCAAAAGCCGAGTCTGCAAAGGTGTAGAATCCTGCGCTTCGTCCTCAAAAACAGCAAATACTTGCTTTTGCTCGATCGCCCTCGCCTTCGGATTGTCCAACACCCGCAAAGCTGCTAAAATCATTTCGTCGTAATCGATGAATTCCCGACTCCTCAACAAAGCCTGATATTTTTGATATAAACCCCCAGCTACCGCTAAAATCTCATAACCGTCCCCACTATCAAGAGCGCTCATTTCTAACAACTGTTCGGGAAATAAACCAGAAGATTTCGCCTCGTGAATCACAGTTTTAGCTACCTGCGGCAAAATTTCTGTCCGCAAAACCGATTGTCGCCGCAGCCTCTCCGTTTCCTCTCCGTCGAATTGCTGTCCTTCCAACAAAACTTGATATCGGCGGGGATTTTCCGCAATCCAAAGTTCTACACAGGTGCGAATTAATCGGTGACTTTGAGTAGGAGTAACTAAGGTTGAATTTTCTAAATTTAAACCCGACAAATCAGGATGGCGCATCGCAATATTCAAAGCTAAACCGTGCAAAGTGTGCACCGCAAAACCGCCTTGAGATAAAGACAATTGGGCCAATCTTTCCCGAATTTTAGCTTTAATATTAGCAGCAGCCGATCGCGTAAATGTCACGACAATTAACTGGCGACGGCTGTGAAGCTGGTTGCGGGCGATCGCAATTGCCGACGCAGCAGCCATTCCCGTAGACTTCCCGGCTCCCGGAACCGCCGAAACAGCAAGGGGGCCGCCTTGCCAATCCGCCATGTCCTGCTGGCCCGCACGCAAGCTTTCGCGAATTTTAAGGCAAGCTTGTTCTCGCAAAACTGCCGCAGAGTCTAACCCAGAGGAAATGTTGCCAGGGCGATCGATATTGGTTGTCGATCGCATAAAATCAGAATCAAATTCATCAGTCATTATTACATCCGCGTTTATCTGCGTTCATCTGCGGTTAAAAATAAAAAAATCTGCAACCTCTACCGTTTCCATTTCGGTATCGGCTAAACTAACGCTATCTATTCGAGCTTAAATTAAAACCAGCATAAAATTCAATACCCAAGCCTTTTTTAGAGGAGTCACCCAAATGAAAACTCGCCTCAAAATCAATTCCCCGCCCCACAAGCCAAACCCAAACCCAGCCAACAACAGCACAACTCGTTTTGCTGTTGCGGTATTCTTAACTTTATCTTCCACAATTGCTTTGCCTAGCTGCGGAGGAGCTCAAACGTCCAGCAGCGCTCCAGGCGGCGCCGATTCACCCAGCATCCGTGAAAACCAAGTTACCGCATCGGCTCCACAATCAGCACCAGCACCCGAGCCAGCAGCCCAGAGGTCAAAAACTTCTGGTGCATCAAAAAAAGCAGCAGAAACAACCGCAACCCGTCCCCAACTGATTAAAAAAGCCGAACTCAGCGTAGTTGTCAAATCTATTGACGCCAGCACTAAATCTGTTACCAATATTGTCGAAAAACAGCAAGGCGATATCTTGGGTTTCCAAAATCAAAAGCCGCCGGATTCGAGTGTCCGCCAAACCGCGTCTGTGGAGATTCGCGTGCCTCAAGAACGGTTAGAAACTACTTTAGACGCTTTGGCAAAACTCGGAACTGTAGAGAACCGTGCTCTGACGGCTGAGGATGTTACCGATCAATTAGTTGACAATGAGGCTAGGCTGCGGAACCTTCGCAAATCGGAGGAAATGGTGTTAAAAATTATGGAGCGATCGGGTTCTGTCGGTGATGTGCTCAAAGCTGCTCAAGAGTTGAGCAATATTCGGGAGTCGATCGAACGCATTGACGCTCAGTTAAAAAGTTTGCGAAATCAAGTAGCATATTCGACTATTAGCTTAACTCTAGAAGCAGCAGTATCGGCTCAACAAACTCAGGAACCTTCTCTAGGTTTGCGGGTACAGGAAACTTGGGGGAAAGCAACTCATTCTGTGGGTGAATTGACGCTAGGTTTGTTTGGTTTGGGTATTTGGCTGTTGGCTTACAGTCCTTATTTTCTGTTAATTTGGGCTGCGGTTTACGGCTTTAATCGATTTAAGAAACAGCATTCTGTTCCGCAAATTCAAGAACCGAAACCGCCTCAGTAGTCAGTAGTCAGTAGTCATTAGTCATTAGTCAGTAGTCATTAGTCATTAGTCATTAGTCATTAGTCAGTAGTCATTAGTCAGTAGTCAGTAGTCAGTAGTCATTAGTCATTAGTCAGTAGTCATTCCACCCACATAAAATTTATCTATTGTGGAACAGCTGGAGAAACCGTTATTAAAACCAACGACAACTAACAACAGTCAACAGTCAACAGTCAACTGCCAACAGTCAACAGTCAACAGTCAACTGACAACTGCCAACTGACTAATCATCAATTTGCCATCCATCTTTGGTATAGTCTTCATCCACAATCTTTTTCGGACGCATCACCAGAACAACTCGGCCCAAAATAGGAATATCCGGGGATTGTTCAAACCAGTACAATTCTAAATTGCCAGCGTTATCGGCGAGGAAATAACTGTCAGCATCCCACTGTCTGTGGGATCGATCGGCAATAATCAAAACTTCTTCAACTTTGCCTTGCAGCGGTACCGGCAATTGATCGCTCATTTCCAAAACAGCCACCGGATCTTCAGCGTTCAAAATTACCTGCCATCCGGGAATCGCCACCCAAGCTCCGGCTCCAGAAAATTTTACCATTCGGAACGGCTCGATTTCCTCCGGCAAAGGCACTGCCAGCAAATCTGTCGTAGAAAGCGGCAATTTGCCGACAACCGGGACAACGCGCGGCAATTGTTCTTCGGTATCCAGCCGATAGACGGGCAAGCGGGGCGCTTCCCGTCTGGAAACGACGGTAAAATCAACGAGCAACTGCTCGATTTGCGCCCTAGCGGTTGGGCTGCTAGCTAATTTTAAACCGCGAGCAATTAAGCGCGATCGCTCTTGCAAATCGCTTTTCTGTCTCGCTAATTGCCAGCATTGGTAAGCCATAGCATCGCCGGGAGTGTCTGTGAACCCTTGGGGGAGACTCCCGAAGTGCGAAAACTCCTTGATCGCTTTAGCAACTTGGCGAGCATCGTCAACATCCAAATTGTGGGTTAGCATCAAAGCAGCGGCCCCGGCACGCTCTACTTGAGAGAGAATCCGAAACTCGTATAAGATATCGCTACCTTTGCCTAAAAAGTGCGATCGAACTTCCTCTGAAGCCCCAGCATTTACCATGCTGGTGTAAACTTGGGCTGCTACGCTTACTTGATTTTGCTGAATTGGCTCAAAACCAGTTTCTTCAAAAATCCTTTGAGAGTTGTAGCCAGCTTTTAGCAGTGCTGTGCAGGCCTGTCCCCACTCTACCCAAGTGCCTTCTTTGCGGCGGAGCGATCGAATTAACTTTTCAGCATCCACAGCATTGGTGGAGGGTGCAGATGCAGGAGGGGAGGAATCTTGCGGTGTATCAGTCATAATTGAATCAAAAACTAGCGCTAAGTTATGTGTTATTGGATACCGGCAAGGCTCGTGTCGCGGCAGAGCGATAGATTAATAGTAAGTGAGTTATGAGACTATTGTTACAGAATAGTTGCTCGCCTAAATTTACGAAGGGGAGTTTATCGTATTGTTATGGATAATGCCATTTCAGAGCTAGATCAAATTAAACGCCAGCTCATGACCCTACACAGACCGAAAAAGCCCAAAATGCTGGTAGTAGACGACGAACCAGACAATCTGGATTTACTCTACCGCACTTTCCGACGAGATTTTAACGTTCTCAAAGCTGAGAGCGGAATTCGCGCCTTGGAAGTCCTCGGCATCGAAGGCGAGGTCGCCGTGATCATTTCCGACCAGCGGATGCCCGAAATGAAGGGAACGGAGTTTTTGAGCAAAACCGTGCCCCAGTTTCCGAATACGGTCAGAATTATCTTGACTGGTTTTACGGACATTGAAGACTTGGTAGATGCGATTAACTCAGGACAGGTTTACAAGTATATCACCAAGCCTTGGGACCCGAACGAATTGAAAATGGTGGTGCAAAAGGCAGCCGAGACTTATGAAATTCTCAAGCAGCGGACTGAGGAATTGGATCGCGCCCAAACTCAAATACAACTGTTAGCAACAATCATGCAAACGGCTGTGGATTATCCGAGTTTGGAAGCAAGTTTAGATCCAATTGCTACTGCTATAAGTGATAATTTTTTGGCGGACTCTTGCATTTTGCAACTGGTGGAAGGAAATGTTTTAATACCAGTCCAAGGCAGTCACACCACTGGTGCAACTGTGGAAAATTGGCTGGCAGATGATCCTCTGGTTCGAGAAGCAATTACCTCTCAAACAATTCAGGGTGCTGTGAATATTGCGCTCGACACCAACCTAGCGAGTCTGCCGCACTATCAGAAATCCGGCATTCAAGCTCACCTGAGCATCCCGGTGATTCACAAAGGTCGATCGATCGCCCTGATTTCCATGCAGTGGAAGCAACCTTGTTCCCTGCGCCCCGACGAACTCACAACAGTTCACCTCGCCGCTCAAGAAGTTGCTTTGGTATTGACGAGTTTTCAGGGTCATTAGTCATCAGTCATCAGTCATTAGTCATTAGTCATCAGTCATCAGTCATCAGTCATCAGTCATCAGTCGGCTCTGTGTCTTGAGTCGAAAATGATAGCCAACCAATGATTAAAGACAACATATCACCGATCGCTAACAAATAAAAAAGCATTAATGACTGGCGACAGCATGACATGAATGGACGGATTAATTATTAGTTCCGGCTGACAAATCACCTTTTCCCAAATCACTTTTTCACCTTTTTCGCAATGACAAATGACCAATGACTAATAACGCCGAAGAAATTAAAACTATATTTAATCGAATTGCACCAGTTTACAACCAATTGAACGACTGGTTGAGCTTTGGGCAACACCGGATTTGGAAGCAAATGGCGGTGAAATGGAGCAGTGCGGGTCCCGGAAATACTTGTTTAGATTTGTGCTGCGGTAGCGGGGATCTAGCTTTGTTGCTGGCCAAACAAGCAGGGCCGACCGGTTGCGTATTTGGAGTAGATTTTTCTGCCGAACAATTGGCCGTGGCGGCCAAACGCGCGATACCTTTTCTCACCCCTATAAGTCCCATTTCCTGGGTAGAAGCTGACGCCCTAGACTTGCCTTTTGCTGACAATTACTTCGACTGCGCCACAATGGGTTATGGCCTACGTAACGTGACTGACATCCCCCGCAGTCTTCAGGAATTGCACCGCGTACTCAAACCCGGTGCCAAAGCAGCTATTCTCGACCTCCACCGCCCCAGCAATTCCCTAATGCGGAGCTTTCAGCAGTTTTATCTAGACAGTCTCGTAGTGCCCATTGCTCAGCAATTTGGAATGACTCAAGAATATGCTTATATTAATCCTAGTTTAGAAAAATTCCCGATCGGCCAGGAGCAAGTCGCGATCGCCAACAAAGCCGGATTTGCCACCGCCACCCACTACCCCATTGCCGGAGCTATGATGGGAGTATTGGTATTAGTCCGTTGACTGTTGTCAGTTGTCAGTTGTCAGTTGTCAGTTGTCAGTTGTCAACAGTCAACAGTCAACAGTTAACAGTTAACAGTCAACAATCAACAATCAACAATTCCCAATTCCCAATTATTGATGAATCCCTCTGACATTTGGCTGTTGTTGGCCCCACCTGTAGTGGGAGGAATTATTGGCTATTTCACTAACGATATAGCTATCAAAATGCTGTTCCGTCCCTATCGAGCTATTTACATCAAAGGGCGGAAGTTGCCTTTCACTCCAGGCTTGATCCCCCGCAACCAAGAGCGTTTAGCAAAGCGAATTTCCGACACAATTATGGGTTCGCTGCTGACGCCACAGGAACTGCAAAACTTAGCGCGCCGCCTCCTGCAAACCGAGCGGATGCAGTCGGTGATTCTCTGGTTGTTGCAGTTGGCGCTGGATCAGGTAAAAGCAGACGCAGAGCAAAAAACCGCTAAAATTCTCGCTAACATTTTGCGAGATTTGCTGGGGGAATCTGTGCCACGAATTCTCAAAGTTTTGGCACGCCGGGAAGATTTTTTAGAAGCTCAGCTAAATCAAATTTTTGATCAAGTTTTGCTGGAGATTCAGCTAACGGAAGCTCAGGCGGCTCAGCTTGCTGAGTGGTTGTTGCAGGTAGTAATACCACCGGAAGTGCTGCGGCAGGCTTTAATTGACTTTTTGACGGATCGCAATATTTCGATCATCGATGAAGGGTTTCGAGAAAAAACCAGCGGCACTTATTGGGTAGTAGCAAATTTGTTTGGTTTGCGGAACACTTTAACTCGGCTGCGGACTTTTTGTCTGGATGACAGAGAAGCCACAAATCAGCGCTTAGCAGAGTTAACTATTTCTTTGGGGATTCGCGGGCGAATTCAGGAATGGCTGCAAAATTTGTCGATGCAAAATTTACCGGTTTCGACTGTGAGACAGTTGCGAAAAACTATGCGCGACAGTGTTCGCAGCTATGTTCAACAGCGGGGTACAGATGTACTTGAGGGGTTGAGCAAATCTATTGACTGGGAAAATATTTCGCGGTTGATTCTCAATCGCTTGCAAACTTCAGCGGTGATGAGCGCTTCCCTGGAAATTGTCAGCAAAGAACTGGCTTTGGTTTTAGAGCGTTATTTAGAGCGGGATTTAGAAAATATTGTAGCTCAGGCTATCCCGATTTTGAATATTGACCAGGTGATTGTCGATCGAGTCAAAGGTACTTCTCCTGAAGAGCTGGAGTTAGCAATTCAGGGAATTGTCAAAAGCGAGTTGCAGGGAATTGTAAATTTAGGAGGCATTTTGGGCGTTTTTGTCGGCTGTTTGCAGACAGTTGTGCTTTTGCTTCAGCGGTGATGTATTTCGGCAGTTGTGAGATATTTGTTGTAGTCTAATATTCACTCAACTTGCGCCCAAAGTACCAAAAACCCGGTTTTTCCCTAGTATTTGCTACCTAAGCCAGAGGATTTTTGGTATAAACCGGGTTTTTGTGACCCAATCCTAATTTACTTATTTTCTAAATCTATGCCAGCCCCCAATTCGGACGATCGCACAAACATCCCCAAAAACCCGCGCAACCTCAGCCGCCAACAATACGAGCGTTTAACCGCAGAAATGGCCACTCCCTACCGGCCTCTGCGACAGTTTGTTTACGTAGCTTGTGGCGCTTCGGGCTTTATCGGCGGCTTGGTTTTCCTCGCTAAAATTGCCTCTGGCCGGGAAATTGGTTCTGCTTTGCCTAATTTTGCCATCCAAGTCGCAGTTGTGGCCCTGATGGTGTTCCTGTTTCGCTGGGAGCAGCGCGCCGAGGGCCGATCCCCGAAGTCGAAGTAACAAAAATTTACAAATCGAGACAAATATCTATGTGACGTAAGGAAAAGTTAGAAATATAAAGAAATTATTATGAAATCCTGGTTTACCAGCGATCCCTGTAATGATAATGATGTGGGTTCAATTGGGGTCAGCAAATTTAAAGGCCCTAATCATAAACCGCTTGTAATTCGTTCAATTGGGGTCAGCTTTCATAAAGACCCTAAATATATAAAATAAATTTAAGCCCAGCGCCAGCCTTCACTGATAGAAGAGCTGGCGTTCGGCATTTTGATAGGCTCAGGAGCTGGGGAGATAGAATCAGTAGGGTGTGCACCGCGTACAGAGTCAAAATCCCGTACTAGGGCCCGGAACCGAGTTTTTTGCCTAGCATCCGATACAGGTAATACCAGTTCCCAAAAATCATGCAACTCTTGGCCGATGCTGGAAACCACGATCGTCCTCACTAATCCGCAAATCTACAATCTCAAAGAGGCCAGTAGCAGCGCCCGGAACCGAGTTTTTTGCCTAGCATCCGATATAGGGAATACCAGTTCCCAAAAATCATGCAACTCTTGGCCGAGGCGGGAAACCACGATCGTCCTCACTAATTCGCAATTCTAAAATCTAAAATCTAAAATGGTATAAGTGCTGGGGCGATCGAATAATTTGGCATTTGCCGAAGACCTGAGCCTGGGCAGTAACTAATGAGATGTGTCAAAGTCGAAGTAGAAAAAGATGTTAGGAGATTTGACTATGGGTCGATCATTTTTCAAAAAGCGGTGGACGTTATTTTTAGCAGCAGGCGCGGGAATTGTATTTTACAGTAATGCTGCGGCGGCTGCCGAAAAGGTAGTGCTCAAATACAGTGCGATCCGAATGACTTTACCCGTCAGCGAATTAGAAATTTTTGCAGAAACTGGGCAAATGTCGCCCGCGTTAGAAATGCTGCTGGGAAAAGCAAAAAAAGACCCGGAAGCGGTTCGCAACAGTCTGACGAGACCAGTGAAAGTCAGTCAAAGCTTTTTGGGTCGGACGCTTAACAGCAAGGTTGGCGAAATAATTCTCGATGAAGTGGGTCAGGTAATTCGCACTCCTTCTGGGAATGCAAATCGAGAAGCTTTGAGATCTGCCTTGGTGCTGTCTGCAACTAATGATAACGAGATTACCCTGCTGGAAGCGATGAAGAATTATCCTACTCCAGAAGTTTATGTGGAGGGCGATCGCTTAGTTGAAGCTTACGGCAAACTTGTAGCTTTGTCAGAACAATTGGGCGGCGTTTCAGAACGGCTGCAAGACATTTTGAACAAGATTCGTCTGCCTCGATTGTAGTGGATTTGGTCAAGGATGGTTGATTGCTTGGAGCGATCGCAGAATGTTGCTGAACCTGCATCAATTACAGGGGAGTTACATTTTTTTGTGCAAAATTTGCCTAATTTTTACACGAGTTAAAACAAAATCTAACTCCACCCAAGCTCCAAACCTCACGGGAATCTGTCATTCCTAATTCTAAAATTAAAAATCACAAATCAGATAACTTCGCTGTCAAATCTTTCTCTGGATAGATGTTCGACATCTTACAAAAAATTTATAGAGAAAGAAAACTTTTTTAAAAAAAAATATTTAAAGTAAAAAATGCGGGTAAGAGCTTGTGTATCACCCATAAACTGAAATACGATCTACTGGACATTGCAGATTCTCTATCTTAAAATATATAAATTCTGTCAGGGTCAGGCGCTTGCGAAAAAACGGCTTGTCATTAGTAAGCTTGTTATACAAAAGATGCCATTACACAAGGTATTAGCAAAAGATCTGGATAAAAAACGCTGATACTGCATTCATTAACACTTCCATTTGATCAAGTTTACTTACTGGGTAAGACTAGCAACATGAACAACAATCCTATTCGTTCAAAAGACCGTTTCTTGGTTTTCGGTGCTCCGGCGATCGAAGATGCTGAAATTCAAGAAGTGGTGGCAACCATGAAAACAGGTTGGTTGGGTACAGGCCCTAAAGTCAGGAAGTTTCAAGACGAATTCAATGCTTACAAGGGTTCCCAGTACGCGATTGCAGTCAATTCCTGTACGGCGGGACTGCACTTGAGCGTCCTCGCTGCTTGCTTGGAACCGGGGGATGAAGTCATTACTACTCCGATGACTTTTTGCGCTACAGTAAATGCCATCATCCACGCCGGGGCAACACCAGTATTGGCGGATGTAGATCCGGTGACAATGAATATTGACCCGGCTCAAGTCGAAGCTAAAATCACTTCAAAAACTAAAGCAATTTTGCCGGTTCACTTCGCAGGTCGTCCCTGCGATATGGATGCGCTTTGCGAGATTGCTCGCCGTCACAACTTGAAGTTAATTGAAGACTGTGCTCACGCGATCGAAACAGAGTACAAGGGACGGAAAGCAGGCACATTTGGCGACTTCGGATGCTTCAGCTTTTATGTCACCAAAAACATTACGACCGGGGAAGGAGGAATGATTCTGGCCGCCAGTCAAGAAGACGCCGACAGGCTCAACATTTTAGCGCTGCACGGTATGAGCAAAGATGCTTGGAAGCGCTTCAGCGACTCGGGTTACAAGCACTACCAAGTGGTGGAAGTCGGTTTTAAATACAATATGATGGATCTGCAAGCTGCGATCGGCATTCATCAATTGAAACGAGTCACGCCTTATTGGCAGCGTCGGGAGCAGGTTTGGCAGCGATACAACGAAGCATTTGCGGATTTGCCGATTACTTTGCCAGCCAACCCCGAACCGGATACAATTCATGCTTATCACCTGTACACCATTCTGGTAGATGAAGCCAAAACTGGAATCAGCCGCGACGAATTTCTCGACGCTATCAATGCTGAAAATATCGGTGTCGGCGTACATTATATGAGTATGCCGGAACATCCTGTCTATCAAAAAATGTTTGGATGGCATACCGAAGATTATCCGAATGCTGGCTACATTGGGCGGCATACAGTTAGCTTGCCGATTTCGGCCAAATTAACAGATGCAGATGTGGAAGATGTAATTGCTGCTGTTAAAAAATGTTTGGCGATCGGCAAAACTAAGAATCCAGCTTTTGCAACAGCAGGCTAAAATCCTGAAATAGTTTGCCATACAAACATCCTAGCTGTTTTTGAAGAAAAGCAGCTAGGATGTTTTTTAACTCCACAACGCCCTTTGGAAGGTAATGATCTAGCAACCTTTTCGGTTCCACCGGAGGTTTTTAATAGCCCAAACCATTGATTTTATTGCATTTACCTTCTGATTCCCCCCAAGGAGGGAGCAGGGGTGGCGAACTTCTTCCTTGTTCCTTCTGCTATACCAACTCCGGGTTTAATACCCGGTCGATGGATTTGAGATTTGAAATTTGAGATTTTAGATGCCACAAAAGCGGCCTGTACCATTTTCCGTTTGATCGGATGCCCAGATGAGTCAGACCTGATCCGCGGCCGCGATCCGGGAGCTTGTACTCTGGATATTTTCGGTCAGTGATTTTAGTACGTAATATCCACTAGGAGAGTAGGTGTAGCAGCAATTTCAAGAGACTGTTGGCGAATTAAAAAAGGGTGAAACCAAACATCCCATAATCATGGAAAAAAAACTACAATGAGG
>NZ_JAUBOS010000062.1:0-37374 GCF_036700365.1 Microcoleus sp. w2-18bC1 | reverse complement strand
GTCTGACCAGTTTTTTTTCAACAATTCTCTAAAAGCCTCTTGACAAAAGACTTACAGTCTTAACTTGTCACCAATGGTCATGTGCAGAATATGTGTTACATCTTTTTGTTTTTTTGGAGATCGGGGAAAATAGAGTTGCGAGATTAAAGGGTTGAAACCTAGAGGCATGACTGATACGTTAGCAGCCGGACATCCAGCTTTGATTAAAACGTTTTTAGAGTATTGGCTGACGGCTAGTTTGTGGGATGAAGCGTTAACAGCATCGTAAATCCAGTAATCATAATCATCATGGTTTTGGGCGAATTCGTAATTGATAGCAAAAAGTTCTAAGTTGAGATGTCCGTTGAGTTCTTTTAAAAAATAAGGTTTCCAATAATGAGACCATTTGATCTGAAATAAATCTGAGGGTGTGGTGTTCATCCACTTCGCTAGCAGGTCATTTTCTTCTGCTGTCGAATTGCGGCTGAGGTGAGAGGCTATTGTTGAAGGTGCGACCGAAATAGGAATTCCCATTTGGTGTAAAGTTTTCGCCAGGGATAGGGTAATGTCGGTGAAGGAATTAAAGTGTTGAAAGGCAACGTTAAAGTGAACCATATTTATTGGTTATGAGTGCAGGGTAATCACATTTGATTTGGTATAAATTGTACTTGACAAATGACAGAAAATGCACCTGCCAGATGTAGGGCTGCGGTGGAGACGCGATCGGCGACCAACAAGCAGTTAAACGGGGAATGGACTCCCGGCAGGTATCCCTCACTCAGGCAGATGGAAAAAGGCTGCCGTCAAATCTAGCGCCAACGAAACATTGTGGAACGTGCTATCAAGCGACTCAAGCAATGGAGTCGGACGCTATTCGATATAAGAAGCTGACTGCCAATTATACAGCCATGATTACGATCGCCTGGATTGTGTTGTGGTTATAGTTTGAAAACACGCCCTAGACAAAAGCACGTGATGGAGATAAATCAACGAGGTGGAACCCCAGCGAGCGTGCTTAGCTGGCTATCAGCATCACACTCAACTTTCATTCCTTAGTTTACGAGCTGCGCTTGAATGATGCTGTCAAATATTTTAAAAATTTCCCTGATCATTATAGATTAATTAAGATGCGATTACCCTGTAAAATCTCTGAATATTTTTTATTCTTTATATTCTGGGATCGTTCAAATTGGCAAAATTTTCTTCTAAAAAACTGGCATTTAACATATTCGCCCCAGGCAATGAATCTGTTTGTTTTGTTGGTGATTTAAAGTTTGAGTCAAACCTTTCTCCATTGATAGCACCCATAAACTACAATAACTACGTTGAAATTGATTCGGATTTAACTGTAGTATATTTTGGGTTCAAATTAAGATGCGTTTACCCTGAAGCGTAAAGCCAGGATTAGGCAGCATTTAAATCTGTCTGCTTATCCTACTTGACTTTTGTGACATTTTCGTAACTTGTCACCAATGGAAAGACCCTGGTAAGGAAGATTTGGAGGCAGAGCCTCCAAATTGTTTTCTCCTTTTAATCGAGGATGTGCCTCCTCCAAAAGTCTGGCCAGGCAGAGCCTGGGGACGATTGAAATAGTCATTGGTCAGGCGTTAATTGCTACTAACTAATAACTAATAACTCATTAGCCCTTTTTTACAGCTTCTGGAACACTGCGAACATCGGCAGATACATCGACAGCAAAATCGAACCTACGATGCCACCGACGACGACAATCATCAGAGGTTCTAGCATACTGGTAAGTCCTTTTACTGCTTCTTCCACTTCCGTTTCATAGAAAGCGCCAACTTTCATCAGCATCTTGTCAAGTTCCCCTGTCTCCTCGCCAATTGCCATCATTTGAATGGCCAAAGACGGAAAAACAGCTTGTTCTTGCAAAGCAATACTGATCATGCCACCGCTTTGAATTTCCTGTCTCGCATATTCGATCGCATTAGATATCGCCTGATTCCCCGCCACATCTCGCACAATTTCCAAAGAATTGAGAATTGGCACGCCCGATCGCGTCAGCGACCCAAATATTACGCAAAACCGAGCCACAGCAGATTTTTCGATCAAATCGCCAAAAATAGGTAATTTCATGGCAATCCTATCAATTTGTAGGCGACCTATTGGAGTTTTGTAGTACAGATCGAAGGCAATTTTTAGCGCTATAATCACCCCAATAACTGTTATCTGTTGGATGGGAGGCCAAGCCGTACAAAATGCACTAATTGCCAGCATAAACACCGTAAAAGCCGGCAAATCTGCACCAATATCCTTAAAGATTTTAGCGAAAGTTGGTAGCAAGAATATGGTCATTGCGAAAAAAATCACGATCGCAATAAAGAACACAGTCTTCGGATAAGACATCGCCGAATTAATTTCAGCCTCCGTCTTGTGGTTTTTTTCCATCATCACAGCCAGACGGTCTAGGGTTTCATCTAGCACCCCCCCGACTTCTCCCGCCGCCACCATACTGATAAACAGTTGGTCAAAAACATCAGGAAACTTAGCCATCGCCTCTGCCAAGTTTATCCCCTCCTGCACGTCAGCATTCATGCTCCTGAGCGCTCGCTTCAACTTAGCATTAGAACACTGCTCGTGCAGCACGGAAAGGCATCTAACGATCGCCACCCCTGCATTAAACATAGCCGCAAACTGACGAGCAAAAATAGCCATATCCTTAACAGTAAGACTGGTAAGGTTATATTCAATTTGCTCCTGAATCTTACTGAAATCAAAGCCACCTTTCGGTTTTTGGCGGATAACGTTGGTAGCCACAGCTCACCTCTGAAAATTTATTAAAACTTAGTTGTCAGTTGTCAGTTGTCAGTTGTTAGTTATTAGTTGTCAGTTGTTAGTTGTCAGTTGTCAGTTGTTAGTTGTTACCCATAATTAATAACAACGGTCAACGGCTAACTGACTTATGACCAATGACTAATAACTAATGACTAATGACTGCTGACGGAATTAATGAGCTTTTACCGGGGCGCTACCAACAGGTGCCGGGCCGATCAAGCGTTCGAGTTCGTCAGCCTTAGAAGCCTTGGCCATTGCGGATTCCCAAGTGACTTTACCGCTCTTGTAAAGTTCAGCGAGGGCCATTTCCATCGTCCTCATACCCAATTTGGCCCCCATTTGGATTTGGGAGTAAATCATCGGAGTTTTGCCCTCCCGGATCAAGTTAGCCATAGCTGGAGTATTTACCATGATTTCCATAGCGCAGCAGCGGCCGCCCCCAACTTTTATTACCAAATTTTGGCTGCAAATTCCCACCAAAGAGTTAGACACCTGGGCGCGAACTTGGGGTTGTTGAATGGGCGGGAACACGTCCAAAATCCGATCGATCGTTGCAGCGGCCGAATTAGTGTGCAACGTTCCCATCACCATGTGACCCGTTTCTGCCGCCGAAATTGCCAGACCGATCGTTTCCAAATCCCGCATTTCCCCCACCAGAATTACATCAGGATCTTCGCGCAAAGCAGCTTTCAGTGCATTAGCAAAGCTCTTAGTATCTTCGCCCTTTTGGCGCTGGTGAAACAAACTCTTGATATTAGGAAACACATATTCGATCGGGTCTTCAACTGTTAGAATATGTTCCGCCCGCGTCCGGTTGACCAGATCCAACAACGCCGCCATCGTAGTAGTTTTCCCGGAACCCGTTTGTCCCGTCACCAACAGCATACCCCTGGGTCTTTCAGTCAGATCCCGCAAAATCTGCGGCACGCCTAAAGCATCGGCGTTAGGAATCTTAGAAGCCAGAGCCCGCATACAAGCAGCCCAAGCACCCCGCTCCCGGTAGACATTGACGCGAAACCGAGCCAATCCCCGAACGCCGTAAGCGCAGTCGAGTTCCCACTCCATTTCCAACTGCTTGCGCTGCATATTGTTGAGCATTTGGAAAATCAGGATCTGCACTTCCTCAGCAGACAGAATGTCCCCGTATTGCGTCTGAGGAGTTAGTTTACCGCTGACTCGGAAGAATATAGGCGCGCCCGCTTGGATGTGTATGTCCGAACCCCCTTGCTCTACCAGGGACTCCAGTACGTCTTCAATCATCAGACCCATAGATACCTCTCCTCGATCAAATTGATAGTTATTGACCAATCTAGCTCAGTTAACAGTCAACAGTTAATAGTCAACAGTTAACTGCTGCTGAATCAATCCAAAAAGCGTGGCGTCAAGCAGTACGGACAATCCAGCATCTCCGGCTTCAATTCCGCCTGACAAGTTTTGCAGGTAAGTCCCTGCTTGCGTTTGGCTTTCATTTCAGCCTCCAGGCCAGAGTCTGTAAACGTCACCCGCTCGACTTCTTCAAAGGTAGTCGCGCCTTCTCGCACCAATTGCAAGCTGTAAGCCAACAGCGTTTTCATCCCTTCTTCTACTGCTGCTTCCTTAATTTGCTCTGTGGGAGCTCCTTGAGTGATCAGAGTTTGAAGCCGCTCAGTATTTTTCAGGAACTCGTAAACCCCTACCCGTCCTTTGTAGCCTAGGCCGCCGCACTTCCGACAAAGTTGCTCGCGTTCTGCCAGTTCCTTCCTTTCCTCCACCGGTATGGTGTTGGCTTTGTAAATAGTCAGATCAATTTCTTGAGAAGCCGACAAACCGTACTTGCCGAGTTCTGCGGCAGTAGGCTGGTAAGGAATGCAGCATTTGTCGCAAACGCGCCGCATCAGACGCTGAGCCAACACGCCCAACAGAGCGGCCGAAACCATGAAGGGTTCTACGCCCATTTCGGCCAAACGCGCGACTGCCCCAGCCGCGTCGTTCGTGTGCAGCGTCGTCAGCACCAAGTGTCCCGTCAAAGCAGCTTCCAGAGCAGTTTTTGCCGTTTCCTTGTCCCGCGTTTCCCCCACCAGCATCACGTCAGGGTCTTGCCGCAAAAATGCCCGCAGAATGTTGGAAAAAGTCAAGTCTTTTTCCCGAATTACTTGACATTGCGTAATTCCTGGCAAAGCATATTCGATCGGGTCTTCCGCCGTACTGATATTAACCCCCGGATCGTTCCGTTCCGCCAGAATCGAATACAGAGTAGTTGACTTGCCCGAACCCGTCGGCCCCGTCACCAAAATCAGTCCGAACGGACGGCTAGCACTTTCTCGCACTAAAGCCAAAGTTTCTTCGTCGGAGATTAACAAACCCAAACCCAACTGAGTGCTGGAACTGTCCAAAATCCGCAGCACGATTTTTTCGCCGTATCGGGAAGGCAAGCTGTTCACCCGGAAATCCACCGTGCGTCCCTCAAACACCCGGCGGATGCGGCCGTCTTGAGCTTGTCGGCGTTCGGCAATATCCAGGTTGGCAATAATCTTGAAACGAGCGGTAATCGATGCGACTACCTGCTTGGGAAACCGGAAATACTCTTGCAGTACCCCGTCTTTCCGCATCCGAATCCGCATGAACTCTTCTTGAGGTTCTACGTGGATGTCAGACACCTTTTCCGACAAAGCTTTAGCCAAAATGATATTGACTGCCTTAATTACGGGAGCGGCCTCTGCATCGTCCAAGGTGTTAGCGAGGTCTTCTTGGTCGCTACTCTCCTCTTCTAGCGAGAGCTCGCCAAAATCTCCCTCCCCTAAATCCATCTTTCTCTGCTTTTCGATTTCAGCTTTTTTAGCTTCCCTCTTAACTTGTTCGTCTTGGTAAGCAGAAGTAATATCCTGGTAGTCGTCCGGCGTAATCACTCGCCGCTGCAAAGCCAAGCCATGAGGCTGTAAAATCCGCCGCAAATCTTCTATGGCGTTGAGGTTGTCGGGATCTACCATTGCCACTAAAACCGCCGCCGGCTCAGTTTCAGTCTTCGCTACGGGTAAAAACCGACCTTGGTGACAAATGTCGATCGAAATCTTCAACGTCTCGAGCATAAGTCCCAGTTGCTCGTTAGACATTTCGCTCATCTCCGGGTCAAATGCTTCAACCCCGTAGACTATCTTCCGTTCAAACATCTGCTGCTTCTTGTAAAGTCGCAGCAATTCTGGGGGTAACGGCTGCCCGGTAAGTGCTTCTAATACCTCCGTCAAACGCTTGCCCGACTTCTGGCTTTCAATTTGAGCTTGCTTGACTTGCTCGCCGTTGACGTAACCCGACTGAATCATCTTGGTGAGAGCCGGAGTAAAAACGCTTAGAGCAACTATCGATGTGGATCGAGGCGCGGATGTGCTAGTCATAAAAAACACTCAATAGGTGGGAAACTCAGTCACAAAGAGTGCTGAGAGGAAAACCAACGCGGGGTTTTAACCCCCGTATTCTTTGCTTATGGATCAGCTATCATGTTCTTGCTCAATCCCTATCTCTCAAGTGTAAGCTCGTAGTCACCTCTAAGCTTCGTCCACAAATTGACGAGACATTGGAGGGGTTTGCCGATGCTTGTCATCAAATCTTGTTCGTTGAGTGCTAAGTTGCTTACTTATTTGATTAACTTGCGGGATACTCTCGTTATAGCGTCAGGGTACATCACTTGGGGATTCCCCGTACCGGGAGAGAAAAGCGGGGCGGGGTGTGCCCCCTTCCCAGGCTAATTCTATTTTCCCAAATTGTTTGCTCAAATTACACCATCCGTGGTGGCGCGGTTAGCTGTACTAAATTAAAGATGAGCTATGTTCTGTGATGATAGCTTTTACGAAAGCCTCGATCACCCTTGTGAAATATATTTTGATTAATTATCTGCGATCGGTCACTGCCCGATCGTCGGCTGCATGAATTCCCAGGGCAAATTTGGAGCTACTCTAGTTTTGGGTCAGTAAATATTACTTTGATTCTACCCTGGTGTCCGAACCTTTATGACGTAAGCTGGACGGTTCAAAAATCTTGGAAAGAGGCAAATTAGATATCAATTGTATTTACAGATGAGCATCGGATCAAAACCAACTAATCTCTCTCATTTGGCTGGCAAAAATTCGATCCTTCAAGCTACTTCGGCGTTAGTAAATCAGAAAAACCACAGCCTCAATTCGCATCCAGATTAACAACCTAGTATCTGAGTCACAAAAGCACACAGCTAACTACTTAGTCACTCAATACAAATTCCTCTTTCTCCCGACTTGGGAAACTCAGCAAATGGTAAAAAAATCTACCTTTAGGTTGCGACTAAAACAGCCTGAGCGATGATAACTTAAAGTCACGATCGTTTTAAGTCAACCTTGAAACATCAAGCCTCCTAAGTCGGAAATCAGGTAGTTGACTTGAAAGCAAAATATACTTAAAAAAATGTTGTAAAGGTGATTGGATTAATTAAAAATGAGGAACCAACAAACGTTGGGTTGCCCCCATGGTGGCAACGATTTTATACGTAAATATCTAAACTGGCCTTTGAATATTTTATGGAAAGCTTTAAGCAATGTCTCCAGAGATGGCGAGATTTCCTCTTTTCACATTGTGCCATACACAGTAAATTTGAGTCCTCTAGATTTACCGGGTTAACTGTATCTGCTAGAATTGATAGGGTTCTGTCGCGCAGCTTTTATGATTGACGAGGAAAAACAGCAAGATCAAGATCCTAGCTCAACTGGGGAAACCACCCCAGAGGGTTCGCCAATGGCAAGCGAAAATCCGGCGGCATCGGGAAACTCGAATGAATCGGCGGATTGGGAGCTCGAACTTGCTCGAGCTTATCAAAGTGCTCAGGGCGATCGCACCCCAGCAAACGCATCGGGGCCTACCGTCACCGGCAGTTCAACCAACAGTCCGACTGCAGATGCGGCGGAGCCTTGGAAGAAGGAACTGGCACAGGTAACCGAGGAAAAAGAGGCTTTAAAAACTCAGTTGCAAGTCGCCTCCGCTCAACTAGAAGAACTGAAAAATCAAAATCTCCGCCTAGCAGCAGATTTTGATAACTTCCGCAGGCGTACCCAAAAGGAAAAAGAAGAGCTAGATTTACAGGCAAGGTGTCTCACGATCAAACCCCTGTTGCCGGTAATTGACAATTTCGAGCGCGCTCGATCGCACATCAAGCCGCAAACCGACGGCGAAATGAACATTCACAAAAGCTACCAAAGCGTTTACAAGCAAATGGTAGATAGCCTCAAGCAAATCGGGGTTTCTCCGATGCGCCCCGAAGGCGAACAGTTTGATCCCAACCTCCACGAAGCTCTGCTGAGCGAGCCAACTGACGAACACGAGGAAGGAACAATTATCCAAGAACTAGAACGCGGCTACATTCTGGGCGATCGCGTCTTGCGGCACGCCAAAGTGAAAGTTGCAGCGGCTGGGCTATCTGTGGTAGCCTCAGATGAAAATCCCGATAGTTCAGAAGGTTAATCGGGAGACAAGCTACTGCATTCCTTAAAGTCACTGACCCCCGAATAGAATTCGGGGGGTCCAAGGTGGCCGACTCACCAACTTCTTTTTAATTAAAGATGACTAAAAGCAGGTCAGCGGTTTATCCAAAAATTCTGAAAAATGTTTTTACCAGTCTTTGATACTGCTTTAGGACATCAAGTTTATTTCCTACAAATCTAGTCTGGGAATGCTTGTTTAAACAAGCTGAGTCGTTTTTCATCTCCCAACCTGTAGTTGGAGATTTCCAAACATCCCACAAAGTTTTATGAGGCGCTATGGGAAAAATTATTGGAATTGACTTAGGCACAACTAACAGTTGCGTAGCTGTGTTAGAGGGCGGTAAACCCGTCGTGATCGCCAATTCCGAGGGCGGCCGCACAACTCCGAGTATAGTAGGATTCGGCAAGGCGGGCGATCGCTTAGTAGGTCAACTAGCCAAGCGACAAGCTGTAACTAATGCTGTAAATACTGTCTACAGTATCAAACGATTTATCGGACGGCGGTGGGACGACACGGAAGAAGAACGAGCGCGGACTCCCTATACCTGCATAAGAGGCAAAGACGATACCGTTAACGTCCAAATTCGGAACAAGGTTCACACTCCCCAAGAAATCTCGGCAATGGTACTCCAAAAGCTCAAGCAAGATGCTGAAGCTTATTTGGGACAAACTGTTACCCAAGCCGTGATTACAGTGCCAGCCTACTTCACAGATGCCCAACGGCAAGCTACTAAAGACGCCGGTACGATCGCAGGCCTAGAAGTCCTGCGGATCGTCAACGAACCGACAGCGGCAGCCCTTTCCTACGGGCTGGACAAGCAAAATATAGAACAGAAAATCTTGGTCTTTGACCTAGGCGGCGGTACTTTCGACGTTTCGATCCTGCAACTGGGAGACGGAATTTTTGAAGTCAACGCTACCTCCGGTAACAACCATCTCGGAGGAGATGACTTTGACGACTGCATTGTACAGTGGCTGGTAGAAGCTTTCCGCACTCAAGAAGGCAGTGACCTTTCACAAGATAAAATGGCTTTGCAGCGCCTCCGAGAAGCTGCGGAAAAAGCGAAAATCGAACTCTCCAACCGGGAATCTACCTCAATCAATCTGCCCTTCATCTCTTCTGACGAGAAAGGGCCGAAGCATTTGGAAATGGAACTCTCCAAAGCTCAGTTTGAAAAACTGGTGGCTCATTTGGTGCAAGCAACGATCGATCCGGTGACTCAAGCCCTCAAAGACGCAAGTTTGACCCCCAAAGACATAGACAGGATTATTTTAGTCGGAGGCTCAACCCGGATTCCGGCAGTTCAAAAGGCAATTAGCAAGTATTTTGGGGGTGTTTCTCCCGATAAATCCGTCAATCCCGACGAAGCTGTAGCCGTAGGCGCGGCAATTCAAGCCGGGGTGTTGGGTGGTGAAGTCAAAGACTTGCTGCTGCTAGATGTGACGCCGCTCTCCCTGGGACTCGAAACCTTGGGCGGGGTGTTCACCAAAGTAATCGAGCGCAATACAACTATTCCCACCAGCCGATCGCAAATGTACAGCACGGCGGCAGACGGACAAACCTCGGTAGAAATTCACGTACTCCAAGGCGAGCGGGCATTAGTTAAAGACAATAAAAGTCTCGGCAAGTTCCTGCTCAAAGGCATTCCCCCAGCCCCCCGCGGCGTACCTCAAATCGAAGTTACCTTTGAAATCGATGCCAACGGGATTCTCAAAGTGGCTGCTGAAGACAAAGGAACCGGAAAAGAACAAAGCATCCAAATTTCCAATACAGGGGGATTGAGCGAAACCGAAGTCGAGCGGATGCGACAAGAAGCCGAACTTTACGCCGATGAGGACATCAAGCGCGCTCTACTCGTCGAACTCAAAAATCAAGCTGACTCCCTCGTCTATAATTGTGGTGTAACTTTAAAAACCAACGCGCAACTGCTGAGTGACGAGCTCAAGGCCGAAGCGGAAACAGCCGCAGCAGCCTTGCGGGCAGCGATGACTAACCCCGACATCACAGTCGAGGAACTCACGCCCGCAATCGAATCTTTCAAGCAACTGCTATACTCGCTGGGGACAGCAGTCTACGACCAAGCCCGCAGCGGGGTAGCCCCGTCAGGAGCTGTTGTTGAAAGCGAGATGATGTCAGAAGTAGAATCATCAGAACCAGAAGATGTTAAAGCGGACGACGACAGCATTTTGCTGAAAGAAGAGCTGCTGGTGGCGCCGGAATCAAAGCCGGAATCAAAGCCGGAACCAAAGCCGGAACCAAAGCCGGAGCGACAGTCAAAACGACAGTCAAATCCACAGCCAAGTCCACAGCCAAGGCCACAGCCAAGTCCACAGTCAAAACAAAAACAGAAGGTTCCCGAACCAGAAGTTGATGATATGAATCCTTTCCTTTAAAACTGAAAAGCTAAAAATTAAAAGTTAAAAATTGACAATGAGAATTTTTGATTTTTAATATGTAATTTCAGGAAAGGTCGCCCGTTTCTTTTTCGTACACTTTTTGTTATTTACCTCCAGGCAAGCAGCTCTATGGCCGGTGATTACTATGAAATATTAGGCGTTTCTCGCAGCGCAGACAAAGAAGAAATTAAGCGTGCTTACCGCCGCCTAGCTCGCAAATACCATCCAGATGTCAACAAAGAACCCGGTGCCGAGGAGCGGTTTAAAGAAATTAACCGCGCCTACGAGGTCCTCTCAGAACCCGAAACCCGTGCTCGTTTCGACCGTTTCGGTGAAGCAGGCGTCAGCGGTGCAGGGGCACCTGGGTTCCAAGACTTTGGTGACAGCTTTGCCGATATTTTTGAAAGCTTCTTTCAGGGCTTTCAGGGAGGTGTCGGCCAACAACAGCAAGGTCGCAGGCGCAGTGGGCCGGTGCGCGGAGACGATTTGCGCCTAGATTTGCGGCTGGATTTTCGGGAAGCAGTGTTTGGTGGGGAAAAAGAACTCCGCATCAAGCATCTAGAAACCTGCGAAACTTGCACCGGGACTGGCGCGAAACCGGGAACCCGACCACAAACCTGCTCGACTTGTACCGGCAGTGGTCAAGTCCGACGTGCTACCCGCACTCCTTTCGGCAGCTTTACTCAAGTTTCAGTTTGCCCCACTTGCAACGGCACCGGGCAAGTGATTGAGGATAAGTGCGAAACTTGCGGTGGCCGGGGCCAGAAAGAAGTGATGAAAAAGCTGAAAATCACAATTCCGGCTGGGGTTGACAACGGTACTCGCTTACGGGTTTCCAATGAAGGGGATGCCGGCAAACTGGGCGGGCCGCCCGGAGATCTTTACGTGTTCTTGGCGGTGAATGAAGACCCGCTATTTAAGCGGGACGGCACTAACGTTAGCTCGGAAGTTAAGATTAGTTATTTGCAAGCAATTTTGGGGTGCCGGTTGGAAGTGGAAACCGTAGACGGGCCGACGGAATTGTTGATTCCTAGCGGAACTCAGGCGAATACTGTTCTTACTCTTGAGAAAAAAGGGGTGCCTCGGTTAGGAAATCCCGTCAGTCGTGGCGATCATTTGATTACGGTGTCTATTGACATTCCGACTAAGGTGACGGCTGAGGAACGGGAATTGCTGATGCAGCTTGCTAAGCTGAAGGGCGATCGTACCGGTAAAGGCGGCTTGGAAGGATTTCTGGGCAATTTGTTTCAGAAATAAGCAATTTTTGACACCAATTGGTGTCAAATTTTCCGGTTTCAGGATTCCCCAGCCATTTGTTTTAGTATCTGTCAAAAAAATGTGGGCAATTGCTCACAAAAATCTCAGGTGGGACGCTTCCTGGGCATTGCGTTTCAGCAGCGCTGAAAAAAGTGAGCGCAATTGCGCTCACTTTTTTCAGAAAGAATAATAGTCTGTGTCCAATTGGAAAGAAAATTTTAGATTCTCCAGTTTCCAGGCAACTTGTTTAAAAAAGTAAGTAAGGCTTTCAGGATTTGAGATTGCAAAAAGCATTATGAATTCAACATCGAAAATTGAAAATCCCAAATCCCCAGATGCCAAAATCGATCTGCGGGGTACTCCGTGTCCTCTGAATTTTGTCCGCACTAAACTGCGCTTGGAGCAAATGGCACCGGGAGCAGTGTTGGAGGTGTGGCTGGATGCTGGGGAGCCGATCGAACAAGTACCCGATAGTCTAAAAATGGAAGGCTACCAGATTCTCGAAACGCAATTTGTCGCGGATGAGCCGGATTCTGGATTTTTTTCGATGAAAGTGCAGCGCCCAGAAGACAAGGAAGCCGGATGAGCCTGAATTCACCCTCGATTGTGGGTACTGTAATTGCTGTTCAGGCTAACTTCTACCAAGTGAGGTTAGATCCCGAAGTCTCCATTGACGGGAAAAATGCTCCCCTCGCGGATTCTCCGACTCTCCTGTGCACTCGTCGCACTCGACTGAAAAAAATTGGCCAACAGGTGATGGTGGGCGATCGCGTGGTGGTAGACGAACCGGACTGGACTGACCGCCGAGGTGCAATTTCTGAAGTCTTCCCGCGCCAAACAGAACTCAACCGCCCGCCTGTCGCTAATGCCGATCGCATTCTCCTCGTTTTTGCCCTTGCTGAACCAGACTTAGATCCCGCATCATTAACTCGGTTTTTAGTCAAAGCCGAATCTACAGGTTTAGAAGTGAGTTTGTGCCTGAACAAATGCGATTTGGTCACGCCCCAGGAGTTGGAACAGTGGCGCGATCGGCTTTCAGGCTGGGGCTACGAACCAATGTTTATTAGTGTCCGCAGCGGTGCAGGAGTTCAGGACCCCCCCGCTAATGGTCAAAATGAAGTTTCTAAATCGGAACCAGCTTTCCATGACTTAGTGGAAAAAATAGAGCCATCTCTGCTGAGTTCTGAGGACAACCCCCAAGTTCCAAATTCGGTCAAGCCGTTACATCCGTTAAACCCCGTACATAGCGCGTTGCCGAACTTGCTTCTAGACCACCTGCAAGGAAAAATAACGGTAATTTGTGGCCCTTCTGGGGTTGGCAAGTCCAGCTTGATCAACCAACTGATCCCGGCCCTGAACCTCCGAGTGAACGCTGTTTCTGGCAAACTCGGCCGCGGGCGCCATACGACTCGCCACGTCGAACTATTTGAACTCCCCGGCGGCGGACTCTTGGCCGATACTCCGGGCTTTAATCAGCCGGCTCTCGAATGCGATCCCTCAGAATTAGCGGAATATTTCCCAGAAGCGCGCCAGAGGCTGGCTTTGGGTAGCTGCCAGTTTAGCGACTGTTCGCACCGAGACGAGCCTAACTGTGTAGTGCGGGGCGGTTGGGAGCGCTACGAGTATTACTTGCAGTTTCTCGAAGAGGCGATCGTCCGCCAACAAGCTCTGCAAAACTCCAGCAGCGCCGAATCGAGTTTGAAGCAGCAAACCAAGTCGGATGGTACCCAGCATTACGAACCGAAGCTGCAAACTAAAAAATATCGCCGCTCTTCCCGCCGCCTTCAACACCAGTCCCTCCAAGATATGTGTCAAGACTTAGAGGAATTGTGAGGAAGTCGCCGCCCATCGCCCGTAAGCACTAGACAACAGTACCAAGACTTACCCAGAAACCGGGTTTCCTCCACGAAAATACTTCGTTGCACCCCGATGCCCCCTTCACAAAACCGTCTTTCTTTAGTGGCGAGGGCGTAAGTCCTGAGTACATTAATAGCTAAAATTAAATGGCCTTAGATTTGTTAAAAAAAGTAGAACAGAAGCAAAAGTTAGCGGGTACTGCAGGAGCAAAAATATTGTGAATATTCAAGAACTGTTTCAAAAAGGCGGCCCCGCCATGTGGCCCCTGTTGGTGTTATCGATTCTATCTTTGAGTACCATTATCGAGCGCTTGTGGTTTTGGGCAAGCCTTCTGAGCAAAGAAAAGCAGATTGTTAACCGGATTCTGGAAGCGGCTCGCAGCGATTGGGGGGCGGCTAACGAGATTGCCAGACAAGCTAACCGACAGCCGATCGGGCGATTTCTTTCTGCACCCCTGCGGCTCTACAATCCCGAACCAGATTTATTTCGACTCGCACTTGAAGCTGCAGCCGATGAAGAGTTGGCTTCGATGCGTCGCGGTGACAAAATCTTAGAAGCTACGATCGCTCTCGCCCCTTTGCTGGGCTTGCTGGGAACTGTTTTGGGCTTGATTAACTCGCTGAGTTCGATCCGTCTGGGCGACATCGGCACGGCGGCAACAACTGGCGTAACTTTGGGGATTGGCGAGGCGCTGATCACTACTGCATCTGGGATGGTAGTAGCAATTTTTACCTTGGCGTTTTATCGGATATTTCAAGCTTTTTTGTTCAACCAGGCAAAAATATTTCGCAAAGCTGGAAATGAATTGGAATTGCTTTACAGGCAATACTGGCCTGCAGCTAATGCTAAGGGTCGATCACCCGGTGCAGAATACAGCAATTCTTCTTTTGGTGCAGATGGTTTGAACAGGCGTTCTCTCAATTCTCAAGAATCGGGAGAACGGAATCGGGAGCCGAAATTGAAAGGTTCCGATCCGGCTGAAGATTCACCTTCTAATAATTAAAACTACTGAGAACTGATGAAGATTAATCTAGATACTCCTGCTGAAGAGGCTCGGATTGAGCTGGTGCCTTTAATTGACGTGATCTTTTGCATTCTGACGTTTTTTCTCCTGGCTGCTTTGCAACTGACTCGCCAGCAAGCCATTAATGTCGATTTGCCTAAAGCGAAGACTGGACAAACACAGATGCGAGAGATGCTGATTGTCAGCATTGACGATTTCGGGCAAACTTATATCGACCAATTGCCTGTTAATTACCAACAGCTCGATCGAGTTTTAAAGAGTTTCCAAAGCCAGAATCCTACGGGGTTGATGGTGCTGTACGCTCCTCAAAATGCGAGATATGCCAAAGTAGTCGAGGTTTTAGACAAATTGAGAGAGGTAGGGGGCGATAGAGTTGCCCTGGCAACTCTTCCTAGTTCGGCTCCCTCCCCATTGCCCAATACCTCGCTTCCCAATTCTGGCATTCCTGCAGCACCTGCGATCGGCAATTCCGGTCAACCCCTGCCGTCTCCTGTGCCTCCGGGGCAGCAACAGTTCAACCCCAATCAGTTTCAATCCCCTCTCCCCACTCCTGGGCAGCAGCAGTTCAATCCGAATCAGTTTCAATCCCCTCTCCCGGCTCCTGGGCAGCCTAGCAACTCTGGGGCAACTCAGGGCATTCCTCCTGTTTCGCCTGCACCCGCTGGTTCCAATTTCAGTCCTGGAGTCGCCACTCCACCGCAGGATGGCGGGTCCTCGAATTAGTTAGGAAGAAGGTTCGGCAACGGGTTGTGTAACGGATGTAAAAGATTTCAGTCCGATGTCCGTCGGAAGAAGGGAGAAGGAAGAGGGGAGAACAGAGAAATAGAAATTTTCCCAATCTCCCGCTCTTCCGCTCTCCTCATCTCCCCCTCTCGTCATCTCCTCATCTTTCAATCTCCCCTTTTCCCATCTCTCCATCTCCCCCTCTTCTCCTCTCCCCATCTCCCCCTCGCTGAGAGAATCTCCGCCGAATTTGGTATAAAGGGCTTCAATTCTTTTGGTTCGTACTGAGCCTTTTTTCTCTTGACAAGTAGATAGACTTGTATATGCCTGCGGAAGGAACTTTTGCAGACATCTCGCCATCTCTATCGCTAAGTAAGTTATTTCCTAGGACAGATGGTAATTTTGTCAAATAATTGTTACCTTTTGTAATATAGACTAAAGCCAGATGGGCCATCGGGCATCCCGAAACCAACTGTCGATCGCTGAAACAACTTACAAATCTGGTTAATCCAGGTGTTCACTTTTAAGTCACCTTTACTTACAGAGGAGTCAAAGTCATGAGCCAACCAGCAGAATTGTCTTTGGAACAGCAATTTAGCCTGTGTTCCTTCAAAACACAGGTAAGTGACATGAGCCGCGAACAAGCTCAGGAGTTTTTGGTCAAGCTTTACGAGCAAATGATGCTACGAGAAACCATGTACCGCCATTTTCTGAAACACCACTGGGGTTTAGAACCTAACCCAGGCGTTGAGTAACCAAGAGTCGCAGTCGGCGACCTCCGTCTCTTACTCTGTTCCCTCATGCGGAAAGGAGTTGGGGGTGATGGGGCGTCACTCGAAGGCACAAGGTAGAAAGCATCTGTACAGACGTGAGGAAAACTTGACAATTCCTTTGTGGATTTCACTGAATGTGGAAGTCGAGGTAAGCAGTTTGTCGATCGACACCACTGGAGAGTGCAAAGATAATTTATCGCGCCTCAACTCGAAAATTGGACAACTATTAATAATAAGTAAGTGTTAATTTTTTAACCACTTAAAATTTTTAACAATTCAATATATTTGTGTTTATTTGCAGCGGATGAGGTTTGACAACAATGGCGCTAGTCGGACATCTGAGCGCGACCCCCGACTAGCAAAACCTTCAGTTTTCACATCAATCCCTAGAACTGGCAACTGTGGACTCTAGAAAGAGTTATTCCGGCTGACGTTCCAGAGTCGCCTCCATTGTACTCGTCAAGTAATGACCAGACATGATGCCGCTAGATTGGTAGTAGCGGTTGTCATCAACCCGGTGAAGGGTATCAAAACCCGTCCGCCGCTGGCGTTCGTCTCCCAATACCCAGTAACGCTGGACGATCGACTGGGGAGCAATCCAACCTTCCCCCTCGACGCGGGCGAGTTCGCTGTGTTGGAGTACAAAAGTATACTGCCGTTCATCGCTGTTGAGGTGTCCTCGGTACTGCAAAATAATCTCTTCGCGATCGCCTCCAGGAAATACGAGCTTTGTCACCATACTGAACCAATCTGTTCGGTTCCAGCTCACTAAAGTTTTGCCCTTAACCGTAATTGGCACGCCATTGCGCTCAATCCAGCTTCCTTCGAGCGTCCATTGGCCAGATTCCATTAAAAACGTGTGAGCCACAGTGCTGTTCCTATGCTTTTCCTGCTGGCTACAATGCTGGTGCAACAACGCACAGCCGTTGTCCCTCAGACTCTATGCTATCACGCCCAACTGTGCCAACAAGAGTTAATTTCTCCTAAAAGTACCGATGTCCGGGCACCAGTAACTTGAGGCAGATTGCCGGGAATGCCCCGAACCCGCCATGCGGCTAAAACCGCGAAAGCGATCGCCTCTTTAAAATCTACATTCAAGCCTGCCTCAGAAGTAGTCAACACTTGCACTGGATGCAATTGAGATTGCAATCGGCGTTTTAAGTAGAGGTTGTGGCTGCCGCCCCCGCATAGTAAAACTCGATCGGGCATAGCCGGTAAAAAAGTTTGGTAACTGTGAACGATCGAGACAACAGTCAGTTCTGTCAGAGTGGCCAGCACGTCAGCAGGACTGAGGTTGTAACCTTGGGCCTCGACCAAACACCTGTCAAAATAGTCTACACCAAATAGCTCTCGCCCCGTTGATTTCGGCGGTGCTTGGCGGAAGAAGTCTGATGCGAGCCACTCCTCAACTAAAGCTTGACAGGGAGTGCCCGATGCCGCCCAAGCTCCACCTTCGTCGATCGTCTTAGTTCCGCCTGAGAAGTGCTGTACTGCCAAATCTAACAGGGAATTCGCCGGGCCTGTATCCCAGCCCGATATGCCATCCCCAAAACTGAAAATCTCAGACTCGTCATTGTTTCCCCCTTTTCCTCTGGCCGGAAGATAGGTAACATTGCCAATCCCCCCCAGATTTTGGATGCAGAGGCTGATGTTGGGTTCCGCCAGCAGGCAGGCATCAACTATTGACACTAAGGGTGCTCCTTGACCCCCTGCAGCAATGTCTGCCGATCGAAAGTTACTGACAGTAGTAATTCCTGTCAATTCCGCAATTAGCGCGCCCCGCCCGAGTTGCAAGCTGTAACCCATTAACCCACCGGCGCTGTCTTTCTGGGCTTTCCCAGCAGGTCGGTGGTAGACGGTTTGACCGTGAGAGCCGATTAATTCGGCTTTATCATATTCTGCTTGAATTGTCAATGCCGCCGTCGCAAATTCTTGGGCGATGGCATCATCTAATTCTGCTAGTTCAGCCATTGACAAAGCTGAGCCACTGCAAACCGAGAGAATTTGCGATCGCAAATTAGCAGGATAAGGGAAAGTCTTGCCGGCCACCAATTGCACTTTCAAGTCTGTTTGAGAACCGACCACATCCACCAAAGCAGCATCAATGCCATCCACCGACGTGCCGCTGATCAAACCGATAACGCGGGTCATTCTATTTTAGATTTTAGATTTTAGATTTTAGATTGTTCAATTTTTCGATTTTTCGATTTTTCGATTTTTCGATTTTAGATGGTCGGGTGCGATCGGGCAATCGAATATTATTTGAGGTCGATCGTTACGATCACCACAGTAATATTATCGCGTCCACCTTTATCCTTAGCAGCTTGAATTAAAGCATTTGCGGCGCCCTCGCAGGCGCGAATCGACTTCAGAGGCGAAGCAATCAAAGGATCGGAAAGTTCTTCAGTCAAGCCATCGCTGCAGAGCAGCAAGCGATCCCCAGGCTGCACGTCCACCGGCAAAATATCTATCTCCCGCAAATCATCGCGGCCCAAACACTGGGACAAAACGTGACGCCAAGGATGAGTGCGAGCCTGGTCAGGAGTTAGGGCCTTTCTTTTCACAGCCTGAGCCACCCAAGTCTGGTCTTCAGTAATCTGTTCCAAGCGAGAGCCGTGTAGCCGATACAAGCGAGAGTCACCGATATTAGCGCACCAGGGTCGGCCCTCATCCCTAAACATTAGAACCACAGCCGTAGTACCCATATCAGCACGCTCCGGGTGGTCGAGCTGATCCGTCAAAATTGCTTGATTGGCAATTAAAAAAGCCTTTTCCAACAACAGCGGAGAATCCTCTGGCCCTTCCCAATGTTCGAGCAAATAAGATTGAATCGCCTGAGTCGCAATCCGGCTGGCTTCTTGACCTCCGGCGTGTCCTCCCATTCCGTCGGCCACTATGAAAAATCGCCCGTCAGAGTCTATGTAGTACGAATCCTGATTTACGGAACGAACTAGCCCTGTGTCTGTCTTACCTGCGAAAGAGCGTTTCATAGATTGGGTGATTGGACTCATCGAACTTAAAAGCTTGATTTAATGGGGTGCAATTTTTTATTCCAAAACTTAAATCCCGAACGGACTTGAAATTCTGCAGCCCGCGATCGCGAGTTTTGGAAAAATTGCAGTTCCTTGACCTCATATTGTAGATCGATATGATGGTAATCCCGTCTTAAAATTTCGGTAAACCCAGTAAATTAAGCAGCACCTGCAAAAAAAACAGGATTTATACCCAAAATCAGAGGTTTATCTGGCGAAAAACTTAGGCAGCAACCGGGTTTTTAGCCTCAAAGCGCGTAAGTGTTGTAAATTTTAGCAATTTGTGGTATTGCAGCCAAAACTTAACATTCGAGGTCAAATTTTGGCTGGCGAGAAATCTCAAACCTGAAATTTCAAATCCCAAATTGCCCCATTATGACATCCTGTCTAAGCGATCGATCCGCTTGAACAAACGCAGCATAGCAAACCCTGCACCCGCCGCCAGCACGGCAACAGCGACAGCCGGCCAGACTTGATTGCTGACAAACAAAATTGTCGCCGACAAAGTAAAAGCACTCATCAGCAAAGCATAATTCGTGCCCATTTGAGCGCTGCTCATGCGGCGGAGCAAGCGCTCTGTTTCGGCCGAACGGACGCGAATCCGCAAATCTCCCTGTTCGAGTTTGTCAATAGTCTCCTCAATCCGGCGAGGCAAACCCAAAGCACTCGAACTCACCTGAGCCGCCTGACGGCCGATTTCGTTAAAAATGCTGCTACTTGTATCATGGCCATTTCCATTAGTCATAAGCTGCATGGCAAAAGGTTGTGCCACCTCCATAAAGTTGAACTCGGGATCTAAGCCTCGGCCCACCCCTTCGATGGTGGAAAAAGCTCGCATTACAAAAGTAAAAGTAGCTGGGAACCGAAAAGGTTGGTTGTAGGCAATATCGTAAAGGTCGTCGGTAATCGCGCTCACAGACTGATTTTCAAAAGGCTTGTCCATGAAGTTATCCAGCATATACTGGATGCTGCGGCGCACCGGACTCATATCACCCGTAGGCACCAACGCTCCCAAATTGATCAGAGAATCCATAATCCGCTGTCCATCCTTGGAAGCAATGCCGTAGAGCGTCTCCATCAGTCCTTCGCGGACGTTCGACTGGATTTGCCCCATCATGCCAAAATCGTAGAAAATCAGACAACCGTCAGCACTAACAGCGATGTTGCCGGGGTGTGGGTCAGCGTGGAAAAAGCCGTCGTTGAGCAACTGGCGCAAATAAGCTTTTGCGCCCAACTGAGCGATTAATTTACGATCGATACCGGCCGCTTCCAAAGCTTCGTAGTGGCTGATTTTAATCCCTGGCAGGTATTCCAAAGTCAGCACTCGCGGAGCCGCGTACCGCCAATAAACCCTCGGCACCCGCACCCAGTCACAGTTGCTAAAATTGCGACGAAAAGTATCAGCATTGCGACCTTCATGGAGATAGTCAATTTCCAGCCACAGAATGCGACAGCATTCTTCATAAATCCCCATCCAATCGCGGCCGCGGCCCCACTTAGGATGGTTTTGAAAGTAGCGGGCAATTCCCTTAAGAATTTGCAAATCGATCTCGAACAGCTTCCGCAGTCCCGGTCGCTGCACCTTGACCACCACTTCCGGGCCCGAATGCAGTTGAGCTTTGTGTACCTGACCCAGACTTGCAGCGGCCAAAGGCACCGGGTCAAAGCTGCGGTAGAGTTCTTGAACTGTCTTGCCTAAATCTTGCTCGACAATTACTTCTAACTGCTCGTAGCTGAAAGCAGGGACTTTATCTTGCAGCTTAGAAAGTTCCTCCACAAACTCTGCTGGGAACAAGTCGGCGCGGGTGGAAAATAACTGCCCAACTTTAATGAAAGTTGGCCCCAAATCCAAGAGTGTTTCTCGAACCCAGATAGCTTGAAAGCGGCGTCTGGCAACTTTCTTTTCTTCAGTCACGCCTCCCCAGTAGCTCCAATTTTTGCTGTCGAGCCAGAGGGAAGCCAGCCAGAGCAAGACAAAGGCCCAAATGTCGAAGAAGCGCCGCTGCCGGGAGTATTTTTCGCGATTCCAGCGATAAGCTTTACTTTTGTAGGATTTACTAGCAGTTTTTGGCTCATCGGCTTCGCCAGTGTGCTTGGGGGAGCGGTGGCGATTAACAGAGTCATCAAGGAGAGCAGACACTTGGGTTCCCAACTTGCTTATTTTATGTTGTTGCTTTGATTGGAAGTAGGAGCGCAGGAGCGCAAAGCAATGCGCTCACGTAGTAAATAATAGTTGTGGTCGAATCGAGCGCTAGGGCAAACTGCTGCGGTAACGCTGCAATTCCGATCGCACCAGAGCCACTTCGGCGCGCAGCTCGTCAATCGTCGCTTGCAACTCTGCAGGATGGATGTCTTGAATAGTGGTGGTGCTTGCAGTGCCAGTTCTGGTCTGCATCGCCTCATCCGAAGCACGATTTGCCCGTTCCACAACTCGATCTGTGAACTGCCGCAGGCGTTCTCTTTGTTCTGCGTCAAATTTGCCGAGTTCAGAGAAAGCGTTGGTTGCTGCGCTTTCTAATTGCTCGTACAGTGCTTCGGCAAGTGCTCTGCCTACAAAAAAAGCATGAACTGGGGGTTTACTCATAAAAAATCTCTGTGCGCTTCCGCAACAAATTATAACTTGCTTGTCCCCAATGATGCTTGCTCCCAAAGGAAGGAAGTTTGGGGGAATTGACAATCCCACCCCATTGTCGGGGATGGGATTGTTGAGAGTTAGAACAGTCTAACGCGCCACAGCTTAGCCCAAAAGCCTCGCTGACACTGGCTCAAATTCGAGGTTGGGGTTGCTTTGTACCAAAATGTTTGCAGCGAGGGCAGTATTGATACGCGACATCACACCACCTCAGCGCCGCGCACATATTCTAACATAATTTAAATCAAAATAGAACATAGTCCTGCATTTTTTTGCGGGCATTTGGATTGCAGAGGGAATAGGAAATATTCGATAAACTCAGACGGCGACTGTTGGGATTTTCAGATTCGACGGAAGTTTTTGGAAGATAGTCGTTGGCTAGGTAGGGCCTTATTATCTCAACTACTGAGCGGATATTTCCTGACTCATAAAACCAAGTATTTGTCCGCACTTTTAACCAACAAAAACCATACTAATTTGTCGCAGGTTCGGGAAAAGGCATCGTGGGATCTGCCACAGGGGGTGGTGAATTAGGTGCGATCGAACTATCTGAATTGTTGTCACTGCTGCTTGGTATCGCAGGCTCAGGCGATCGCTCGATCGGCGAGGCTATTACTGGCGACGGGGATTCCGACGGCGGCAAGGTTTCAGCGCTAGCACTCTCAGGGGCAGGCGGGGCGGGTGCGGCGGGCGGTTCTGGCGGCAGGGGCGCAACTTCAGGTACTGGTGCGGCTTCTGGTTGGGGATATGGCTTGATTTCGGTTTGAGGCTCTGGAATGGGAGACTCAGAAGGCTCCTCTGCGGGATCGGGCGTCGGCGATGGCTCAGGTTCCGCTTCGGGATCTGGAGCGCCAGTTTCCTGGCTTGGGGACTCAGAAGGTTCGGCGCTAGTTTCTGAGGGTTCGTCGATCTGTTCGGGAATGTTGCTGCTGTCTAAGGGGGGTTTGGGACGCTTGTTGAGTTCGATGGGGTAGAGAGGGGTGCTTTCGACAGACGGCTGTCCGAACATCGGCTCTGACAAATCGCGGGATTTGAGCAAATCTTCGAGAGATGGGAAGGATTCAATTTTGGGACTATTACTGAGACTGGTGCTGTTGTAGTGCGATGCTAGGTCAAAACCCATCCAGCCTGCAATTGCAGCCGTTACGACAAATGCCACAAAAGTCAACTGTGGCGGGGGAGGTGCGGGCAATCTTAGGCTTTGCTTGCCTTTTCTTTTTACTGATACTCGCTCTGTTTCTTGCAGCATGGTGAGCCAATTTTCCACTGTCTGAGGGCGGTTGTGGGGGTCGATTTCGAGTCCCTGAAGGATGGCTCGCTCGATTCTTGGGCTGAGGTTGGGCTGAAATTGCCGTAACTCAGTCAAGGGGATGCGATCGCGCAGGGGTGCTGCTACGGGGGCCACGCCGGAGAGTAAGTAGTAGAGGGTGGCTGCGATCGCGTAGATGTCAGTGGCCGGTGTACATTTACCGTCATAGAGGTATTGTTCGATCGGCGCGTATCCGGGGGAGAGCAAGTTAGTGTGGGTTTGTTTGGTGCCGGCGGTAAAGCCACGGGGAATTCCGAAATCTATTAACATTACTACGTGAGAATCAGCTCGCCGGATAATATTTTCTGGCTTGATATCTCCGTGCAGCAATCCGCTGTGATGAACTGTACTTACGGCTGAGGCTATTTGCCGAATATAGTGCACGGCCTGGGCTTCTGGCAGCGGCTGATCGGTTTCGACTATTTGGGCGAGAGTTTGGCCCGGAATGTAGTCCATTGCAATAAAAGACTGTCCGGCTTCTTCAAAAAAGTCGATTACCCTGACTATGTTGGAATGCTGACACCGCGACAGGCGTTGGGCTTCGGCAATAAACTGCTGCTGAAATTGGGCAGATTCTGGGTGTTGGCGCAGACTTTCGTTGAGGGTTTTGAGTACGACGGTTTGGTTTAAATGGGTGTGGATAGCTCGGTAAGTGATGCCGAACCCTCCTATCCCTAAAGTCGCGTTAATTGTGTATTTGCCCTGTTGCAGGACTGTTGCTGGCGCTAAGTTCATCTTCAGTTGATGCCGTTTCCCAAACTATGCTACCGCCTTTGGGTTATTTCGCAGAGTTAGGGGTGAGGTTTGATCGATCGGCTCCCTAGTTTGAGCTTTAGCTCTGCTATATCTTTAATCTTGGCATCCCCACGTCATTTTATCTGTAGTAGGTATTGTGAAACTTAACGCTCCGGCTTTCCAATAATAAAAATCCCGCTCTTGTGGAACGGGAAAGCCATCAGGGTGCATCTATAATATCTGACTCTAACTTATGGGGGGTACAACCCCTCATTACTTTAACAAGTCTTTAAAATTAGCCGATTTTTGTAAAAATTTAGGTTTTAGGTTGACTTATGAGCAATCTTATGATTTATCAGATTGCTGCGTGGCGATCTTGAGCTTGGAGAATTGACAGCAATTCTTGCACTCTGGCTGCGATCACTTCAGTTGAGGCGAACTGGTACATTCCGATGGCGAATACGATCTGGATTTATAGTACGTCGTTTTCCCATGTTGCTCGCAGAGTCAGACCTTACAGACCAGATTACCTTTTTGGCTCAGATCAAGTTCAGGCGAGCGGCATAAAATGAGAAAGAGGCATTGTATCGGGCTTAATCTTGAGACGGTCAATGGCTCAAACCTTGTAAATAAAAAAGCTGTAAGCATTCTCCAGGCATTGGTAGCCCAGAGCAATCAATGCTTAAATCGCTGTTCGCGTTACACACCAAGGCCTGTAGGCAAGCTCAAGTTCCCCCCTTTGGGGAACTTGAGCTTAGGTTGTCACAAATGGGGTCTTGCTGGTAACGAGAAGCGATCGATTAGCAATTAGCAGCAATTAGTAATTACTTATTCTTTGGTTTGAAAATGTCTGTTAAACAATCACATTACGAGACTTTACTAGCAGAGTACAGCGAATCTTCGGCCGCGATCGCCCTGCTGAAAAAATATCGGGTTTACATGGAAATGATTCCGAGTATCCGCCGCGCCCATGAGAGTTTAATCACAATTCCTTTGCCCATTGCGCGCTTGCGAGACGGGGTTTCTTATGCCGGAAGCAGCGGCACTAGCATATCGCCCGGACAGGCAGTTTGTTTGCCCTGCGATTTGGCGATTTTGATGTGCGATCCTGAATGGAAAGTTAAAATTGGAGTGGAAATTTTGATTTTCATTCATCGTCCGGGCGAAGAGTTTTCTGAGTTGCTTGGCCGCTGGCGGCAGTCTCAGGTTTGGCTGGACAAAGGTTACGAATGGGTGATGCCATACCGCTACAGGCATATTTACAGTGATGAAGCTGAAGCGGTTCATCCGCTATTTGTTTTGTTTGAGGAAACGCCGGAACTGATTCAACGGGGTTTGATGGCGGCTGGTTTACCGTTTGTGGTGGAAAGTTTCGACTCTGGGAGTGAGGAGGTAGAGGAGGAAGAGTTGCTGGGTAGCGGGGAACTGGGAACTATTGGTGAAGAAAGTTTGGATTTGTAGGGTGGGTGCGATCGCCTATAGCCATCCTATTGCTTGATATAAAGTAGACTTTTTTCAACGAACCGCTGAGGGCGCTGAGGGCGCTGAGAAAGAGAAAAGAGATAAATATTGATGTTTGCGAATCCCGAATGGGGTTGTTATGTGCAGATATTCAAAGATATTTTGGGCGTGAAAAGGAATGTTTATGCTCCCCCCAGATTCATGGAGTAAATCTAAAATCTAAAATCTAAAATCTAAAATCTAAAATCTAAAATCGAATGACCCTTCTAGCTGGGCCGGAAACGTTAGCTTTCATGCTGGTTGCGTCGCCTAATGTAAAGGTGTGGCTTGATATTTTTCCCTCCAGCATGATATCATCAGGCTGTTCTATTTGATTTGTTAATTAGATTTGATTTTAATATAGAATTTACTAAATGAACCGCAGAGAACGCAGAGACCACAGAGGGGAGAGAAAGAGCAAATTAGAATTTATTGATATGAGTAAAATTTACTATTAAACCGGAGCGATTGAAATGAGATTGTTAAAACCCTGGCGTTTAGTTTTATTAAGTCTAGTTTTTGGGATGGCTGTAATTTTATCAAATTGCGGCAGGCCCTCAAACACGGTTAGCAATAATTCTCCAACTGGGACAACTCCTGCTGCGGTTCCTGCTGGGGCTTTAGTCTACGGTGCGGGCGGGCCGCCGATCAATCTGGAACCGGGAAATATTACTGATGGCAATTCGGTGATTGTTATCGACCAAATTTACAATCGCTTGACTGATTTCAAACCGGGAACTGTGGAACTTGAGCCGAGTCTCGCTACTGAATGGTCAAGTTCTAAAGATGGCAAAACTTGGATTTTTAAGTTGCGTTCCGGGGTAAAGTTTCACGACGGTACTGATTTTGACGCGGAAGCTGTTAAGTTTAATGTGGATCGCTGGTGGGATGCAAAAAATCCTAACGGTTTTCGAGAAGCGGGCAAGAATTATCCGATTTGGAAAAATTTATTTGGCGGGTTTAAGGGAGAAAAAGATTCTTTAGTAAAAGATGTGGCAGTTGTTGATAAGTCTACAATTAAATTTGTTTTGAATCGACCTTTTGCTGCTTTTCCGTCGGCGATAGGTTCCGCTTATTTCGGGATGGCGAGTCCGGCGGCGGTGAAAAAAGCGGGTGCTAAATACGGCACTCCGGGGTCGCTGGCGGTGGGTACGGGGCCTTTTGTGTTTCAGGAATGGCGATCGGGCGATCGCATTGTTTTGGAGAAAAATCCGAATTATTGGAAAACTGGCACGCCAAAAGTCAATCAATTGGTATTTCGCTTTGTTGACGACCCGGCGGCGAGACTGGCTCAGTTGCGAGCTGGACAACTTGATTTTACTGTGGATTTAACGCCGGATCAACTGAAAGAGGTTCAGGGAGATCCTAATTTAGAAGCTGTTGTGCGACCTTCTTTTAATGTCGGTTATTTAGCCTTAAATCCGACTTACGAACCTTTGTCAAAACCAGAAGTCAGGCAGGCGATCGCCCAAACAATTAACAAGCCAGCAATAGTCAAAGCTTTCTGGGGAGAACTCGGAAAACATGATTCGCAATTTATCCCGCCTGCGCTGAATTGGGCGGCGTCCGATCGAGTTAAAGATTATGAATTTAACCCACAGCAAGCTAAAGCAATGCTCGCGAAAGCCGGTTATCCGAACGGTTTTGATTTGGATTTGTGGTATATGCCTGTCAGCCGTCCCTATTTTCCCACGCCGAAGCCGATCGCTGAGGCTTTGGCGGCGGATTTGAGCGCGATCGGCATTCGGGTAAAATTGCTGACAAAGGATTGGTCTGCTTATTTAGCCGATCGCCTCAAACCACCCGGCTTTCAAGCTTTTATGATGGGTTGGACTGGAGATTATGGCGATCCAGACAATTTTTATTATCCTCACTTCGGGCCGGGTTCGACGGCGGATTTGGGAAATTGGAAAAATCCGAAAGTTCTGGAACTTTTGGATCGGGGGAGGGCGAGTGGGGATAAAGCAGCTAGGGCGAAAATTTATGCGGAAGTTAGCGAGATTTTGCATGGGGAAGCTGTGCGTTTGCCGATCGTACATTCGCAGCCACTTTTAGGGAAACGCAAGAATATTCAAGGTTGGGTTCCGAGTCCTTTGGGGTCTGAGTCTTTTGAGGAAGTGAGCAAAAATTGAGAGTTTAGATCGAGAAACCTCTCCTCGGTTATCATACTTTACATGAATTTACCTTAACAAACGGTATGGAGAGCAACCAGCAACCTGCAAATCATCGGCCACAAATTATTTTGATTACCGGGAACATGGCTGCCGGAAAGTCAAGTGTGGCCCAATCCCTTGCCGAACGGTTGCCCAAAAGTGTCCACCTTCGCGGCGATATCTTTCGTCGCATGATTGTCAATGGACAGGCGGAAATGGCGTTAAATTTGTCAGCAGAGGCATATCAGCAGCTTCAACTGCGGTATCACCTGGCAGCAATGGCAGCGCGACACTATCTCCAGGCTGGTTTTACGGTCGTTTATCAAGACATCATCATTGGTTCGGCACTGGCTGAGGTACTTGCCACTTTCCACGATGTGCCGTTGTCCGCGATCGTTCTGTGTCCGAATGCAGAAGTTGTAGCTGCACGGGATGCAGCAAGAACGAAAACCGGATATGCCAACGAAACAATGGTTTATGCCTTCGATCGCATTCTCCGTACCGAAACTCCTCGCCTTGGCTACTGGCTGGATTCAACCAATCTAACGGTAGAAGAAACGGTCGATCAGATTTTGGCAAATTTGCAAGGTGAATGAGATCAACTGATGTTTCAATATATTGTTAAACGTTTGCTGGGACTCTTGCCAGTCCTTTTCGGAATCACTCTGCTAGTATTTATATTTTTGCATTTGATACCGGGAGACCCAGCTACAGTGCTTTTGGGAGAACGTGGAACTCCCGAACAAGTGGAAATTTTGAGAGCAAGGTTGGGTCTTAATCAGCCTTTGCCTTTGCAATATTTTGCTTTTTTATGGAGTTTGATCTGCTTCGATTTGGGAAATAGTATTATTAGCGGTATTCCCATAATTGATGAAATTACAAGTCGCTGGCCTGCTACTTTTGAACTGTCTGTGGTGGCGATGTTGGTGGCACTGGTTATCGGAATTCCGGCGGGAATTGTGGCGGCGGTTCGGAAAAATAGCTGGCTGGACAATCTCGCGATGAGCGGTTCGTTAATTGGCGTATCTTTGCCGGTGTATTGGTTGGGATTGATTTTGATTTATTTGTTTGCTGTTTATCTGAAATGGCTGCCTCCTAGCGGGCGCATTAGTGTAGATTTGGGGTTTGGTTTTAAGTCGATTACGGGTATTTATGTTTTGGATGCGTTGCTGAGATGGGATGTGGCGGCTTTGCGGGATGCGATCGCCCATTTAATCCTTCCAGCTTTGACTTTAGGAACTATTCCTCTGGCTATTATAGCTCGCATCACTCGTTCTGCGATGCTGGAAGTGCTTTCTCAAGATTACATCCGCACTGCGAGGGCTAAGGGCTTGCCGGAATATTGGGTGATTTTGAAACACGCTTTGAAAAATGCGTTTTTGCCGATCGTCACAACTATTGGTTTGCAGTTCGGCACTCTTTTAGGCGGCGCTATTCTGACTGAAACGATTTTCTCGTGGCCGGGAATTGGTTCTTGGATTTATAGCGGTATTCTGACGCGGGATTACCCCATTGTCCAAGGAGGAGTTATTTTTGTGGCTGTAACTTTTGTACTGATTAATCTGGCGGTTGATATTTCCTATGCTTTTTTCGATCCGAGAATTCAGTACCGTTAATGAAAAGGAAATCAGACACGAAATGCTTGTTTAACATCCGGTCGCAGCAAGTAGTAAATGCTCGCCACTGCAAAACCCAGAGTTAAAAAATTGACTGCTGTACCGCCGCTGCCCAACATTTTGGCAATTTGCGCGAGGGTGGCGATGATGTGGACAATTAACGTTCCCGTCCAAGCCCAATTTTTGAGGTGAAACAAACCCCAAGTTAAGAATAAAGAGAGGAGGCCTAAAATAAAACTAATTCCAGCAAAAATGGCAATGAAGCCGCCGATTACAGTGCCAACTTTTGCCCCGCCGACAGCCGCACCGATACCGCCAAAAATGCCAGCAAAAAGTAAGATGAACAAGCCGTCAAGGAGGCTGAATACGCCGCTAATTAGCTGCAAGATTGCCAGAACTGTAACGCTTTGAGGACGATTCATTGTTTTTATTTCCCATTTTTAACGGATTTGAAAAATATTTTAACCTGTTGTGGGCACAGGGTGGATATGTATTCAGGACTTACGCACCGCTACCCGTGAAACCGGGTTTATGAGAATTAAGTGTGTCCATACTGTGTCGTTACGAGCGATTCACTGACCGATCGCGCTGCGATCGCTAACACGAGTCCACAATGACCTAGTGACGGTCGATCGCCCGCTGCCCGATCCGCCTTTTTTGCTGCTGAGGAGCGCGCTTCTCAGCAGCAAAAATGATATTATTTATTAAAATATATTTTTATTTGCCAGCATCCAGGAGCGATTTTGTTTAGATCCACCTCTTTTGGCTGAAAAAACTTAACATTTTGTAATAACTTGCAAAGATTAGCTATAATTGTTTACAGGTGCTGGTTGGGGAACTTTTTATAAATCACCCGATCGGATGAGTCTGAAAGACGATGCCAAGCATCAGCAAAAATTTTACCTTTAAGGTAATCCTGAGATTAAATTAGGTGAGTCGGTATGATCGTTAGCCCTAAAAAGGAAACTGCTCAGGTCAAGGTGGAAGATACTCAGACTGTAGACACCAAGGCCGCAGAGACTAAAATTGCAGATAACAAAACCGCCCAAAAGCAGTCTCCGAAGAAACCCGCGCGCAAACCGCAGCGGTGGGCGATTGGGTTGGTTGCAGCCGGGTTGCTAGCTGTACCGACCACTATATATATAGCAAAAAGTCGATCGCAGCCGAAAGTAGATGCGATCGCCACTATGACAGTGCCGGTGGAAGCGCAAAACCTCACCGTGCGGATCACGTCGAGCGGTACCGTGCAGCCCGTACAGCGCGTCAATCTCAGCCCCAAAGGTTCCGGCCGCATCGCAGAATTATTTGTCGAACAGGGCGATAAAGTCGAAGCAGGACAAATCGTGGCCCGCATGGAAAGCCGCGATGTAGAAGCTCAACTAGCTCAAGCTCAAGCCCGCGAAGCCAGCGCGCGAGCCAAACTCGCCAAAATCGAAGCCGGGAATCGATCGGAAGACATCGCCAGCGCCCGAGCGCGCTTAGAGCAAGCCGAGGCCAGTCTCGCGCAAGTCCAAGCCGGCAGCCGCGTTGAAGAAGTGGCAGGAGCCAGAGCCCGCTTGCAGCAAACTCAAGCAGGCTTGCAGCGACTGCGAGCCGGCAGCCGCGTTGAAGAAGTCAGCCAAGGGCGAGCTCGTTTAGCCCAAGCTCAAGCTCGTTTAGCAGACGCTCAAACCGGCAGTGTCAAACAAGAAATTGCCCAAGCACAAACGCAAATTGACTCGAGTAAAGCCCAAGCCGAACTAACAGCTCAACGGGTGGAACGCAACCGACCTTTAGTTGAAGAAGGTGCTCTGGCTAAAGATAAACTTGATGAATTAATTAAAGAAAATCGTACAGCCCAAGCTAAATTAATAGAATCTCAAAAACGCCTGCAACAACTGCAAGAAAGTCGGGAGTCCCAAATTCAGCAACTGCAAGCTGCTGTGCAAGTCGAGCAGCAAGCATTGAACCAATTGCAAAACGGCACGCGATCGGAAGAAATTGCCAAAGCTGAAGCAGAAGTTGCGGAAGCTAGAAGCAAATTAGCGCAGCTAGAAAACGGCAACCGTCCAGAAGAAATCGCCAAAGCCGAAGCAGCAGTTGCTGAAGCCAAAAGTCAATTGAACGCACAAGAAAACGGTTCTCGCCCCGAAGAAATAGCTCAAGCTAAAGCTGAATTAGAGGAAGCTCAAGCTCAAGTTCGCTTTCAAGAAGTGCAGTTAGAAGATACAAAAGTTCGCGCTCCTTTTGCGGGAATTATTACCCAAAGATACGCCATCCAAGGAGCATTTGTAACTCCGGCAACTTCGGCCTCGGAAGCTACTTCGGCAACTTCGACATCGATTGTCGCTTTAGCTAGAGATGTGGAAGTTTTGGCGAAAGTCCCGGAGGCTGATATCAGTCAAATTAAACCGGGGCAAGAAGTTGAAATAGTCGCCGATGCTTATCCAGATAAAGTGTTTAAAGGTCGCGTTAAGTTAATTGCACCTGAAGCAGTTAAGGAACGGGATGTGACGCTATTTCAAGTGCGAGTTGCCATTGATACGGGCAAAGACTCGCTGCAATCGGGGATGAATGTAGATTTGAGATTTGTCGGTCAAAAGCTGAGCAATGCTTTAGTTGTGCCGACGGTAGCAATTGTGACTAATAAAGGTCAAACGGGTGTGCTAGTTCCCGATGAGAAACAGCAGCCGAAGTTTAAGCCTGTTACGGTTGGCTCGACTATTGGCAACAAGATTCAGATTTTAGAGGGTGCAAAAGCGGGCGATCGCGTTTTTACCGAACTTCCTCAAGGTAAAAAATTAGAGGATATTATCAAGAATCAGAAATAGGGCATAGGGCATAGGGCATGGGGCATGGGGCATGGGGCATGGGGCATAGGGCATGGGGCCTTATTTATCTCGATCGCTCTACGGTGTTTTCCCACCCGGAGATCCCCCCTAACCCCACTTAACAAGGGGGGGACAAGAGCAGTCGAAGTCCCTCTTAATAAGGGGGATTTAGGGGGATATAGACTCGGCTACAAGCGAGTTTATTATGGGTTTAAATATTAAGTTGACACCAATAATCCCAATCCCAAATCCCAAATCCCAAATCTAAAATCTAAAATCGAATAATCCAATCCCAAATCCCAAATCTAAAATCTAAAATCGAATAATCCCAATTCCCAAATCTAAAATCTAAAATCCAAAATCTAAAATCGAATTATGGATATTGTTGAAAGCGTCAAAATGGCTGTCACAACTTTGATGGCAAACAAGCTTCGCAGCACCTTGACGATGTTAGGAATTATCATCGGTAATGCTTCGGTCATTTCGATGATTGGTATCGGGGAAGGAGCTCAAACATTTATCGAGGGCCAAGTTAACTCTCTGGGTTCAAACTTGCTATTTATTATTCCCGGAAGCCCTGAAGCGCAAAGCCGCCCGGTGATTCCACCTCAGACTTTAGTAGTGGAAGATGCAGAGGCGATCGCATCTCAAGTTCCTTCTGTCCAAGAAGTTGCACCCACTCTCAATGACAGTCAACTCGTTACTTACCGCAACAAAAATGTCTCATCTTCGATTGTCGGAACTACCCCAGAATTTCTGACAGTCAGAAGCTTTGATGTTGGTCAAGGTCGATTTTTGAACAAATTAGATTTAGAAAGACAAGAAAATGTGGTTGCTTTAGGATCGGAAGCTGCCGAACAATTGTTTGGTAATACACCGCCAATTGGTCAATACATTCGCATCAAAAACTCGACTTTTCAAGTGATTGGTGTTATGCAGGCGAAAGGCTCAAGTTTTGGCGATAATCAAGATATGAATGTTTATTTGCCGCTGACAACAATGGCAAATAGAATTGTTGGTCGCTCGTCTCCCTACGGTACAAAAGTAACATTTATTTCGGTTGCTATCAAAGATGAAACTATGATGCAAGCAGCCCAATTTCAAATAGAAAACCTGCTCAGGTTGCGGCACAAAATTACTAAAGAAGACGATTTTACTGTTCGGAACCAGAAAGATTTAATGAATACTTTGGGCAGTATTACTGGTGCTTTGACGTTGATGTTGGCTTTCGTGGCGGCAATTTCGCTGTTTGTTGGTGGTATCGGGATTATGAATATCATGCTGGTTTCTGTTACGGAACGTACCAAAGAAATTGGATTGAGAAAGGCGATCGGAGCTTCTCAGCAAGATATCCTAATTCAGTTTATGATCGAGTCTGTGATTTTGTCAGCAGCAGGCGGTGCGATCGGCACTGGATTCGGTATCGGTGGCGTGCTTTTAGTAGCTGCTTTTACTCCCCTGCAAGCTAGTGTTTCCCCAATGGCGATCGCACTTGCAGTCGGTGTTTCCGGCAGTATCGGCTTATTTTTCGGCATCGTACCTGCAAAACAAGCTGCTAAATTAGACCCGATTGTGGCATTGAGAAGTGCTTAATTAGTTTGTTCACGGTTGACGGTTGACGGTTGACGGTTGACGGTTGACGGTTGACGGTTGACTGTTGACGGTTATAAAAATAACTAATAAGTCATATAGCAATCCTAAATCATTTGTGAATTTCTTACTCCCTCCCCTTAGTAAGGGGAGGGTTGGGGTGGGGTAAAAAATTTACGACTCATTTAGGATTCCTATAACTCATAATTAATAACTCCTAACTCATAACTCATAACTAAGTATGAATTTTATTGAAAGCGTCAAAATGGCCGGTCAAACGCTACTAGCCAACAAAACTCGCAGCAGTTTAACAATGATTGGCATGATTGTCGGCAATGCCTCAGTAATTGCCATGATTGGAATTGGAGAAGGAGCTCAAAAATTTGTAGCAGGACAAGTTCAATCCCTCGGTACAAATGTATTAATCGTGAGACCTGGAGTTCCCAACGCTAGGCGAAGTACCATCTCAAGTGCGCCTCAAACTCTCGTACTGCCAGACGCAAAGGCGATCGCAACTCAAGTCCCATCCGTTCAAGGCGTGTCAGCAGAACTTAACAGTTCCGAAATAGTTCGCTACAGCAACAAAAATGTTTCGTCTCTAATTTTTGGCACGATTCCCGAATTTCTCGAAGTCAGAAGCTTTGAAATGGCAAAAGGGCGGTTTTTGACAGAACTAGATGTTAAGCAAAGTAACCAAGTTGTGGTTCTCGGTTCAGAATTAGCAGAGAAACTTTTTGGCAATACAAATCCCTTGGGCGAACAGGTGCGTATCCAAAATGTCAGCGTCAAAGTAATTGGAGTATTGGCGCCCAAAGGCACATCTTTTGGTACGAATTTTGACAATTCCGCCACTGTGCCGATCACCACAATGGCCAATCGCATAGTCGGGCGCAAATCTCCCTATGGTTTAGCTGTCACGTCGATATTTATTTCGATTAAAAATGAATTGCAAATGGACGCGGCCCAATTTCAGGTGGAAAACCTGCTGAGATTGCGGCACAAAATTACTACCGAAGATGATTTTAGTGTCAGAAATCAGAAAGATTTAATGGCAAGAATGGGGGCAATTTCCGGCGCTTTAACTCTGATGTTAACTGCTGTTGCCAGCATTTCCCTATTAGTCGGTGGCATTGGGATTATGAACATTATGCTTGTGTCAGTTAGCGAACGCACTCAGGAAATTGGGCTCAGAAAGGCGATCGGCGCCTCCCACCAAGATATCTTATTTCAATTTATTGTCGAAGCTGTGATTTTATCTGCTGCCGGAGGGATAGTCGGTACTTGCGTAGGTGTTGGTGGTATCTTGCTTGTAGGTAATTTCACGCCATTGCAAGCTGGAATATCACCCGTGGCGATCGCCCTTGCGGTCAGTGTATCCGGTGCAGTTGGCCTCTTCTTCGGCGTTGTCCCCGCCCGCCAAGCCGCCAAACTCGACCCGATCGCAGCTTTGAGAAGTGCTTAATCAACATATACTTATTCAGTTACACAATCCGCACCTTTTATGCTGGTAAAAATTATCTTGCTCTAAAGATAAAAAAACCGTTGTTTTATAAAAAATTAACAACGTTGCAGTATCTAATGCAGTTTCAATATCTGTATTTTTACGCAAATTCAAAGCGCCCAACTTCATAAAAAGCCCGTTAAATATTAAATAAAGCTTGGTTGTGGCGTTTACTTATCAACCAGAAAGTTTAATATTATTAAATCAGGGGTAAACACACCTAAGCATCTACAGACGGTACTAACCTTTGGGCTTTAATCAAAATATCCAATAAAGAAACATGGCATCCCTCACCCCTAGTCCTAAATTTGACTATCTTGAAGGAACCACCCAACCAGACAGATTTAACGGATTGGATGGCAACGACATAATTTATGCCAACAGCGGAGACGACTATCTAGAAGGCGATGTAGGCAAAGACAAAATCTGCGGCGACCAAGGTAACGATACGATTCTTGCTGGTGCAGACAATGACATCCTCTGGGGAGGCAAAGGCAGCGACCTAATTGGTGGCGATTCCGGCAACGATATCATCTACGCAGGCGTAGGTAGCGATACCATCAGCGGTGGCACAGGCGATGATATATTTGCCATTGCTAAAGGCAGTGGCGGCCCAACTGTAGCTGCCGCCGACTACATCGCCGACTTCGGCAACGGCAATGACAAAATTCGATTGCTAGACGGCCTCAGCTTTGAAGATTTAAACATCCAGCAAGGCACCGGCGTCAACAGCAACAGCACTATAATTCAAGACAAACTCACGGGCGAGTATTTAGTAGTATTGGCGGGAGTCAACAGCAACACAATCAACCGCGACCAATTCACAAGTCAGCTATCGGGAAACCCTGTCATTGAGTGGAACGGAGTCATGCTGAATGCAGTGCGGACAGGCAACACCGCGCCTCCCCTCGCCTCCCGCAACATGGCAATGGTTCACGCAGCCATTCACGATGCTGTTAACTCGATCAGCAAAAAATACAGCCATTACCAGGTCAACATAGATGCACCAGCAGGCACATCAGCAGAAGCCGCCACAGCAGCCGCAGCCCACCGCACCCTAGTCAGCCTCTACCCAGCGCAAGCAGCCACATTCAACGAAGTATACGCATCGTCTTTAGCTAAAATTACCGATGGCAAAGCTAAAGAAGACGGGATTGCCCTCGGACAGCAAGTTGCTGACCAAATTATCAGTTCGCGGAGTACAGACGGCATCACGCAAGTAGTGCAGTACACCCCCAAAACCGACCCCGGTAGTTGGGTGCCGACTCCCCCTGCCCTTGCCGCCGCGCTGGCGCCACAGTGGGGAGAAGTTACTCCCTTTGCCATGACTAGCGGTTCTCAGTTCCGCCCGGCAGGCCCGCCCGCCCTTGACAGCGCCAAGTACGCAGAGGAAGTGAACTACGTCAAAGAAATCGGTAAAAGTGACAGCCTCACCCGCACCCCAGACCAAACTGCGATCGCCAAATTCTGGGCTAACGGCGCTGGGACGTTTACGCCTCCGGGCCACTGGAATCAAATCGCCGAAGAAACAGCAACTCTCACCGCCACATCCCTGGAAGATAGCGCCCGCTTGTTTGCCATGCTGAATATTGCTCTCGCCGATGCAGCTATTAGTTGCTGGGATACCAAGTATGAGTACAACTTGTGGCGGCCGGTGACAGCTATTCGCCAAGCAGACACAGACAACAATCCCAACACGACAGCCGACCCCCTATGGACTCCGCTGATAACTACTCCGCCGTTCCCTGAGTACACGTCTGGTCACAGTACCTTTAGCGGTGCAGCCGATGCCGTTATGAGTTCTATATTTGGTTCGGATTACGGCTTTGCCGATCGGGGAGATCAATCTGTCAACAGTTTGCGAACCTACCAGAACTTCAGCGAAGCGGCCGACGAATCGGGCATGAGTCGCATTTACGGAGGCATCCATTTCATGAGTGCTAACGTAAATGGCTTGAGTGCGGGTAGAAATGTGGGGAACTATGTTGTCCAGAATTTCTTAGTGTAGGAAAGTAGCAGTTCCCGATAGTTTTGTAGTGAGGACTGAAGTCCAATGGCACTGAAAAAGTGAGCAAAAAAAAATCTGTAAGGCACTATCTGCGTAGATAATTGCCTTACAAACCAAAATATCTCTCTCTAGGGCGTCGGTTCAGTATTAGGAGTTGACAAAAAAAACTGGAAATGATATGTGAATTGAGAAGCCTGTTAAATTC
>NZ_JAUBOS010000139.1:0-3235 GCF_036700365.1 Microcoleus sp. w2-18bC1 | reverse complement strand
AAAGTTGGATGGTGGGTTTGGGCTTGGGTCAACTTTTCGGTACATTACGAAAGTGATGCTGTACTAGGCTTTTGACTAATTTTAGCTCATAATCTTACACACGCTCAGCGCCGTCAGGAGCCAAAGTCTTTTGATGTAAGGGTTTTAGGCTTTTTCAGCAAGCCCTAAAAAGTACCACCATTGATCTGCTTTCTCACGTAACGAGCGCAGTAACAGTCCAGCAGCATGACCAACATGAGCTTGCCAAGTATTTAACAATTCTGCCAATCTCGTCTTAAAGTCCCTCGCCCAAGTCTGATAATCAATCTCTTGGGGGTGTTCTCGCCCTAGGCGATGTTGTCGAAATGCCTCATCAATTAATTCTAAAAATGCAGAAGCGACGACACTGTTATTACCGTGGCGTATAAGCAGAACTTTCTTAAAATGTCGCCGTAGATGGGCTAGACATTTTTGTTGCGCTCCCACAATCACACCGTTATAGACGCTAAAATCATCAGAACTCAACACTCCAGCAAACTCTTTCCCCAGCATCGTCTCTAATTCAGCTCTACTCCGAGTATCCGCAGCATGAAACAGGCAAAAATCTTGACCTGTGGCTGTCCACAACCATTCTTTAACTCCCTTGACACACCAAGGGGTTTCATCCACATGGACGGAAAGCTTGTAATGGTGCCCATTTCCATAAGGCTTCAACGGCGGGCTTTACAGCATCAGCTACCCGCGCATTTGTCGCTTGTAAAGTACCTATCCCTAGGTCGATTCCACCTAGTTCGCGCAGGAACTCTTGTTGTTTTTCATAGGATAGGTGTCCATAATTACCCAACCAGCTCAATAATGCTTGTAGGTCGATACTTAAGTCTTGTCCTGGAACTATTCCGGGTGCTGGTACACCGATTACCATTGCTCCACATTCATGACATTGACATTTGACTCGTTGATATTCCACCACTTCAATTGGTAAGGCTGCTAAACAGGCTACTTGCTGCTTGCTATAACCAATTGGATCACTTAATTCTCTACTACCACAATGCTCACAAGATTCAGGAGTGCTGATTTGATATCTATCTACTCGCCCAAACCCTTTTCGGGTTTTGCCGATATGTCCCGGCTGTCCTCCTGCTTTGCGTTTTGGTTGGGACTCTGACTCTTTTGAGTTGTCAAAAGCGGCTGTCTCTGATTTCTGTATCAGATCGCTTGATGGGGGTTTCGATGATGTTTTGCTATTGCTGGGCTGTCTCTCTTGGAGCTTTTCGAGCTGGAGTTGTAATTTTTCAATCAGCTTCTGTTGGGTGCGCACAATTTTGACCAGCTCCTCACGACTCAACTGGTCAACCATTTCTAATTTTAGTGCTGCTGATAACTCTGACTTTTCGCTCATCTGACTACATTACCATATTGTTCGGCTCTCTGCGGAACTATTTTTACCTGAATCCTTACGCAAATTCTAAGTCCAAGCTATTACCAATGCCCAATTCCCAATGCCCGATTCAAAGTGTTTGTCTGTCGATATGCCGCGACAGCCTCAAACTCTGTTTAATTCTGCCAATAATTAGCTCGAACATTTTTTTGCGGGACGGATTCTTGCTGCTGGGCGGCATCCCTAACTCGCAACACATCAAGTTCAAGTCACTTGCACTCATGGCTAACAACTTTTGCCTCACCTCTTCTTCATTACCATTCTTAGCTTGTAAACGCAGTTCTTCATAAACTTCTAGAACATTAGCCGCCGATAAATTAACAGGTTTATTAACATCAGCACCCTTGGGAATATCCGAAGTTTTTGAGCCAGCAGAAATCACTCCCCGCTTGACTTGAGTCTCAAGCCGGGTTAATTTTCGAGCAACGTCCCGCAAGATTTCCTTAAGTTCGCCAATTTCCTCAACTAACCCCCCGCTTTCTTGTTCGGAAGCAGCCAAAGTTTCTTTTTTACTCATTTCAGATACTCCTCACACTCGCGCCATAGTTTTTCAAATTCTCTAACTAATTCTCGCGGTAGTTCTCCCTCATTAATCGCCCGTTTTAGCCCGACGCTTTCCCGAATAGTAGATTCTAAAAATCTAACTTCTATGTTATTATCTTTTGATATCTCATCGCAAAGTCTCTTTACTTCTCTCATGTAAAACTGAACTTCATTTGTCAGCAATCCTCCATAGGTTTTAGCTTTATTCATAAAGACTGCTATCTTGGGAAACGGATAAGGCTCAATCCGTTTTTGGAGCGAGTTTAAAACTAAACTCAATCCCCTAGAACCAAAATAATCTGGATTGACCGGAATTAATATTAAGTCGCAGCAAGAGAGTACGCTGTAGGTGAGGAGACTGAAGGAAGGCGAACAGTCAAAAAGCATCAAGTCGTATTTGGGGAGATTGGCAGAGTTGGCGATTTTGCCGATGAATCTGCGGATGAAGTCTTTAACACTTTTCCCCTCAAATCCATCGATATCCAACCAATACAACTCTTCAACTGAAGGGACAAAATGCAACTGTTCGTCAATCTGATAAATGGTGTCGAAACCAACGGGAAATTTAAAATTCTGTCCGGCTTTTTTAAAGACTTCTAGAGCGTCGTAAATTGTAAGTCTGTGCTTGAGAGATTTTTCGTACCACTTACCAAATTTGTCATCTAAATGACCTGTATTTTCGTTAAGTCCGATCGCCTCTGTGAGCGACATTTGTGGATCTAAGTCTAACATCAAGACTTCTAAGTCGGTTCCTTGGGATATAATATTTCCCAGACTCCAAGTGACGGTAGTCTTTCCGACACCGCCTTTGAAGTTGATTACGGCTATTGATTTAGGACTCATGGCTGGCTTTGTTTGGATTTTGCTCAATTTTTTATTAAAACATAACGATCGCCCAATTAGCGTTTGCTAAGTATTATTACTCGAATAATGGCGATCACCTTGAGTAGGCGATCGCCAGATTAACAGCGAGTCTCTTTTTAGAAAAGAACGTCAGGAAACTTAAAAACGTGACTAGCAATATTCCGCACCTTTACTAATGGAACAGGTAATCCAGTTACACTGTAGCCTCGATTTGGTACTACTTTCTGCGGGAGTTCTGGCTGTTGCTGCAAAACTAACAACCTGAATTTACCCGGTTCGACGACCAATATCTCCTGTTGAGGAATGAAAAATATCCAGAGATCGGCTTTAGAAGCTGGGGGGGTGACAAAGAGGCCTAGGAGATAGACCGAATCAGGGTTGCAGCCCGCATACCTTGTTGATAAAAGCGAC
>NZ_JAUBOS010000061.1:0-39059 GCF_036700365.1 Microcoleus sp. w2-18bC1 | reverse complement strand
TGCCAGTAGGGAAGTCAACTTTGGTGGCAAAGGTGGGGGTGGTGGCGTTGGTGGGGGTGGTGTTGAGCAGGATGGAGGCAGTCTCGCTGGTGAAGTTCGATACAGCTAAGTCAGGTTTCCCGTCGCCGTTGATGTCGCCGATGCTGACGGAGGCGGGGGCACTGCCAGTAGGGAAGTCAACTTTGGTGGCAAAGGTGGGGGTGTTGGCGTTGGTGGGGGTGGTGTTGAGCAGGAGGGAGGTGGTGTTGCTGCTGTAGTTCGCCACAGCTAAGTCAGGTTTCCCGTCGCCGTTGATGTCGCCGATGCTGACGGAGGCGGGGCGATTGCCAGTAGGGAAGTCAACTTTGGTGGCAAAGGTGGGGGTGGTGGCGTTGGTGGGGGTGGTGTTGAGCAGGATGGAGGTGGTGTTGCTGATATTGTTCGGCACAGCTAAGTCAGGTTTCCCGTCGCCGTTGATGTCGCCGATGCTGACGGAGGCGGGGGAAATGCCAGTAGGGAAGTCAACTTTGGTGGCAAAGGTGGGGGTGGTGGCGTTGGTGGGGGTGGTGTTGAGCAGGATCGAGGCGGTGTTGCTGATCTTGTTCGGCACAGCTAATTCAGGTTTCCCGTCGCCATTGATGTCGCCGATGCTGATGTATCTGGGGGAAATGCCAGTAGGGAAGTCAACTTTGGGGGCGAAGCTGAGCACGCCGCTGTAGGTTTTGAGGGTGGTTTCTGTCAGAGCGAGTTTGGGCTTTTGGGGCGATGGGGGGATGAGTTGGGGGATGTCCCAGGTGCCGCCTAGTTTGCTATTACCTGTAGGTTGGGAATTAGCGGCGATGTTTGCGCCTGTGAGTTGGTTCAGTTGAGTCAGGAATTGGTGCCCGGATTTCCCGGCTGCTACGTTACAGCCATACAAGATGATGCTGGCGTTGGCACTCAGGGCGTTTCGCCACTGTTGCAACTGTTGGCTGTAGTGTTCGATGTTGCTGCTGTTGAGTTCTGTCGTGCCTAGGTACAGGTTGCCCGCGCTGCCGTGTGAGATGATGTGTAGGGTTTCGATGCCTGTATGCTGAGCTAGGAGTGTAGAGATTTGCTCTATGGCATCAGGCTTGTTTTCCAGGATGTAGGTGGCACTGCCTGGTTTGATGCCTTGGGCTATGTAGTTGCTGTCTGGTACTGTGGGGTCAAGGATGACTATTTCTTTTTGTGCGTTGCTAGTGCAACCAACCAAGGGAAGAAAAAAATTTTTGTTGGGATTAATTTTAACTAGAGTTGTCATCTGCTTTTGGTTCCAGTAGATTGCGTTGGTGTTGAGCTGCAAAGGCTCTGTAGCCCGATTTGAGTTAGGAGGCGGTAATTCTACCAGGTGGCAGATGACACGCTAGATTTTTAATTACTAGAAATCTAGCAGGATTCGAGTGTACTATCAGTGGTTGAGCTTCTTCTTTACAAAACCTTTATATTTATGGGGTTATTTTAAACAAATTATAAAAAGTCCAAATCGGGGCGAGTTTATGAGAGTATTGATTTTAGGCAAAAATTGTCTGTAAAACCCACCCCTTGTATGTTTAAAGATGTAGATTGGGATTTGACGTGTTCGTGGGGGGTGTTTACGAGATTGTTCGTTTTAGGCAATTATTGTCTGTAAAATCCGCCCCTACGGAAATAAAGATTTTATAGATTTTATGAATAACGAACAAGCCACTTTTAATACAACCCACGAACACGAGATTTTTGGCGATCGCGATTTGCCATTTTGGTTAACCCAACAACAAATCAGCCTCGCTTGCACTACCTATCAAACCAGCAGGTTAATGTTAATTGGTGCTGTGCCAGAAACGAACAGAATCTCGGGATTTTGGCGAATCTTCGATCGCGCAATGGGGCTTTACTGCACGCCGGAACGCCTTTATTTAAGTTCAAAATATCAACTCTGGCAATTAGATAATGTCTTAGAATCCGGTAAATTATACCAAGGGTACGATAAATTATATATACCAAGAATTGGTTATACTACAGGAGATATCGACATTCACGATATCGCAGTAGATAAAAATAATCAAATCATTTTTCTTAGCACTTTGTTTAATTGTATCGCTACTTTGAGCGATCGCCACAGTTGCAAACCTTTCTGGAAACCAGGTTTTATCTCACAATATATAAATGAAGACCGCTGTCATCTCAACGGTTTGGCAATGGTGGATGGGGAACCGAGATACGTCACGGCGTCGAGTCAGTCGGATGTGGTGGATGGCTGGCGCGATCGCAGAAAAAATGGCGGTATAGTTATCGATATCGAATCTAATGATATTATCGTCACAGGATTGTCAATGCCACACTCACCGCGCTGGTATCAAGACAAGTTGTGGTTGCTGAATTCGGGGAGAGGAGAATTAGGATATGTGGATTTAGACACAGGGAAATTTGAGGCAATTACGTTTTGTCCGGGATACGTGCGAGGACTAGCTTTTTGGCAAAATTGGGCAATTGTCGGACTCTCGAAACCTCGGGGAGGTGACAACACTTTTAGCGGTTTAGAATTGGATGAGCTGTTGGTAGCCAAGGATGCTGAGGCTCGCTGCGGTATGATGGTCATAGATTTGACGAATGGGGCGATCGTTCATTGGTTGCGGTTTGAAGGAATAGTCACAGAACTCTATGATGTGCAAGTGATTCCCCAAGTGCAAAAGCCGATGGCCTTGGGTTTTCAAACGGATGAAATTGCTCAGTTAATTACTTTGGAACTTTAACCGCAGATGGTGGCGGATGTACGCAGATTAGGATACAGTTTATTTAGTCACTTCGACATAAATATGTTCTAACCGCACCGGATACCGAGCGATTGAATCAATAAAAATCCCGTCGAACAGCAAAATAATCTCTTTTAATTCTAAACGTTCCGACAGCCAAAAAGCTAAATCGCTACCGTAGTGGCGGGGGATGAAACTGTATTGTTTAGCGCGGGCGATGACTTCAGCTTCTTCGTCAGTTTTTACCACGATAATTTCTTGAGCCGGAATCAGTTTTTGCAACTCCTCCAAACTGCCCTCAGCCATAATACTGTTATTCTTTAAAATTCCAATTCTCTGACACAGCCGCTCAGCTTCATCCAACAAGTGAGTTGTTAGCAAAAACGCATCCAACTGCTGAGAAGAAGGAGGCCAATTAAACCGAAACTTTTCCCAACGGGCGATCGCGTTTCCCAACCCCACCATCTTGACCAACGAGCGTTGGCGTTAACTTATGCGCCCATTTCTTCGTCTTTGCGTGTTTTGTAGTAGCAGGGTATGGCTACTTACCTATCTTATTGAATGCTTGCAACAAGTCCGAGGGACAGCGGAAATATAACAATATTTTGTCTGACTTACTTTTTACCTTCGTTTTACTGTATAGGTTCGTAGTAAGACAAAAAGCTTCATTAGTAGAACAAATAACAAAGTGTGTTACTACTATGTCTTACAAAGGAGTAAGACATAGTAGTAACACAGCTCGAAAAGACCCCACTAAAATAAACACTACAGCTTCGATGCAGTACATAGAACAACTATAACTAATGATGAATACCAAATTAGCTCAAGTTCACGCTTTAGCTAAGACAGCAAGAAGCCCAATATATAAGGAGTTAGCCAGTGTCGGGCAGTTTTATAATAGCAAGTAAAACTAAGTAAATACATAATTACCCCGGCTATATTTGTGCAGGAGTTAGTTGTTTCATCCTCATACCTAATTACATCGAAAACTCTCTATACAAACGCAAAGCTTCCGCGATTGATTTGAACGTCGTGTGGTTTGACTCTGATGAGCGCTCAAACTTCGCCGGTACTGAACAACCATTATTCAAAGCGATCGCCTTAAAATCTCATATTTTTTCAACCTTCCATCCAGCCTGATTCCCAACTTTATCGGTTCGGATAAATACGAAAGCGCCCCGCTTGAATCGATCGCCCCTGGGATTAACTCCGATAAGCGCTCTAACTTCGGCTGTCGATAGAATCCAACCGGAGGCGATCGCCTGTTCCAACGCTGCGTAATGTTGCAAAGGATCGCGAGTTGCTCCAATGTGTCGGGCGATCGCCTCAATGAGTTCAAGAAAGTTTTCTCTGTCTTGATTTATAGCTGTTGTGGCCGCAGGTTCAATCGCTTCTATTTGGAAAATTTCGGTGTGGCTGCTCTCAAAATCAGATAGGGTGCCGCCAGATTTTAGATGCTGATTTAACTTGTCCAGTTGATCCAGTTGGTCACTGGAAATTTTGCCTCGGGCTACTGGTTCGATCGATAAAGCTTTTATGCGATCGTACACAGATTGTTTGCTGCTTAGGTTGTAGCGCTCTTGCAGGCTTGCGATCGGGTAAGTTTCCATAGTCCAGTTACTTGTCCAGTTTGGTCACTGGACAAATTATACCTCTGCTTAGTCCAGTCGCTCACTGGAAAAGTGACTGGACTAAAAAAAACCTTTTTTATGGGGGATAAAAACGCCTTGCGAGACGTTTATAGACTAACACTTGAGTAACGCCTGTAATTGCTCAGCGTCCAATCCTTGCAAGCTCTCAAGTTTTTCAGTCATAACAGCCAAAAATTTCTCAAATTTTGGGCAACTGTGGCAAGAAGCTAAGTCACCGGGAAGCTGACAAGTACAATTCCAGTCTTCCGGAGCATAAAATGACCGTCTACACTCATAACATGAATATCGTTGTCTTCCATTAGCCAAACCCTTCCTTCTAATATGAGAGCTTTGACAGTCAGGACAAACCAAAGGCAATGGGGATATCGAAGATAGTTGCCAACTGGATAACGCCTCTTGTCTTGCCACTTGAGCGCGTAAATCTTTTAGTTTTAGTTGAGATTGAGCCTCCGAAAAAAGAGCATCCAATTCTTCTCGATTTTTATTGTGTAACCCACGTACCTTCTCTTTTAGAGTCGGTAGGAATTCTTGAAAAGAGGGGCAATCTTGGCATTTGGGCAAAGTTCCAGGGTTTTGACAACGACAATCGAATTTCGCTATCTCCGTAAATGAAACGCCACAGCCGCGACAAATATAGCGTCGAGTTTTATTCTCGTTGTATCCTCGCTTAACCACATGGCGAGAAGCACATTCGGGACACTGTAAGCCCTCAGATTGAGTCCTGGACGGCCAATGAGGAAGAGCCTGCTGCATCGCCACCTCAGAGCGCAGTTTAGTGAGGTTAAATAGGTCTTGGATGTTCATAAACTTGAGCTGGTAATTTAGTTTGATAGTTTTAACTCAATCGATTCAACCACACCAGACCGAACCGTAATACGCTCCACTAACAGCGGAAAAATTTTGACTTTCTCATCGTTAGAAAGCGTGTGCCAAATCGCCAAATTATTACCTGCTTGAATAATTTCGGCAGCAGTTTGATTCTCAAAATCCTTAGTTGCAAAAGGATTCAAAAGTTTTTCGATTTCTTGAAGAGTTTTAGCTTTAATCGCCTCAATATCGGGGTCAAAGGTAGAAACTTTTTCCAAGGCTTCCAACTTTTCTTGTAAAGAGCGCAATCTGGGGTTTGGCTCAGGCTCTTTTTTAGAAACCGGAGTTTCGAGATCTACTTGAATCGTAGTTGCAGCTTCCAAAAGTTTTTTGATTAATTGTTGGTCAATCAAAGATTTCCGAGTGTTTTCGGTATTGTTACAACCTTTCCCACTATGCCGGCACCCATAATATTGATATTTCGTCAAACCATCTTTAGACTTGCGTGATTTAGAAGTACATTTGCAATAGCAGGCACCACAAAACACTAAACCGCTCTGATAAGTATAGTCTCCATAGGCATCTGGCAAAATGGGATTTCTATTAAAGTTCTGGTAGTTAATCCCCTGCTTAAATTCAATAATTTTTTGAATCTCTGCTGCCTCTTCTTGCGTAATTAAACGATGTTGAGAATGAGTATCTTCAAGGATTTGCCATTGGCTTCGATCTGTTTCCTTAGTCTTTCCTTTGCCCACCGTAATCTTTTTATTGTAAACCGTGTGTCCTTGCAAGACAGGATTTAACAGCCACTTTCTCAAGCTGCTTGATGTCCAGTTGATAATGCTGTCATGTCCATTTTTTTTTGTTGGAGATTTCGTGATTCCATATTTGACGTAAATGGCTCTAATCGCCCGACTTAATCCTTTCTCCTGGAGGAAAATGCCAATACAGTCTCTGGAGATCTGTTTCACAGTTAGACTAGGCAACTGTGAAAGTTCTAATTCCTCGCCGCAAAGTTCTAAATAATTAGCAGGTCGTTCATTGAGGAGGCATAAAAAAGGACGTTCATCTAAAATATATCGTTCCTCTTTGACTTGATAGCCGAAAGGATAAGAACCGCAAGCTTTTCTCCCTTTTCGGCGATGATTATTTCCATGTCGCACTCGTTCCGAAATTTGATCGGCTTCTAGTTCAGCAAGGGAAGCTAAAAGATTTGCCATGAACTTCCCTTGAGAAGTATTTAAGTTGATATCTTGATCCAGAATTCTGAGGTTGACCCCAAATTCCAAGCACAACTGAGCTATTTCTGCAAACTTAGCAGTAGAGCGAGCAATCCGGTCGAGACGAGTCGCAATAACTTCCTTGACTTTTCCAGCTTTAATCAATTTAATCAGCTTTTGTAACTGAACGCGATCGTTTTTCCTACCAGATTGAACATCCGTAAGGGTTTCCGTCGCTCCAGCTTGCTTGAGGCGAGCTTGTTGCTGCTCCAAAGCATGAGAGTTTTGGGCTTGCTCACGAGTCGAGACTCGCGCGTAACCGAGAATTATCAAGGGTTCAGGCATAGTTTTTCCTAAGCTTTTACAATTAGTCTACCAAATTATTTGTGCATCGCCAAGACCTTTTGGAGATGCACAAACAAGCCCCTACAACCCTAAGTTTTGCATGGCTAATCGCACGAAAAATAACTTAATGGTTCTTTGATATAAATATCAAAACCATCAAGCTAGTGGAGTTTTTTGCGAATTTATGAAGGAATGTTAAGAAGACCAGTACCAGGTGATGTAGCCAGTTTTGTCTATCTCTGCTTCAATGGAAAGAATTTTGCTGGTTCGCTGAGTTTTATGAGGAACGCCTTTTCTCCAATGAAGTTCCGAATCAAACAGAGTAATCAATTTCCTTTGAGTTTTGAGATAAGTTTGCCACAGCTTTTTAAAATTGCGTTGATTTTTGTGCTTCCATAAAGCTAGAATCCAATACCCTTCCCACTCCATCTCTTTGAGGAGGTTTAGATAATCACACTCTATGGTTTCACCCGTAAATTGATCTGCCAAGAACTTTAGCCATTTGCAGCGGTGGGCACGTTGTTCTCTTTTGTCAGGCCATAAAGGTTCGGGTTTAAATGGTTTTTTTGATAAGCTGGATTGAAACTTGTCTTTTAAAAACCGCAGAAATAAGTCTTGAGAATTTTGGAAAGGGTAATCAATCCCTTCAGTTTTGGCCCATTCTCGGATTAGTGGTTCTCCGGTAACGATCAGGTCATAAACGGCTTTTTCGGCATCCGTCTCTAATTGGAGGTTTTTAAGTGCAGTTTTAGGGAGCATTTGGCTAAGAAGCTGTTCCAAATCCGCTTGGTTGGGCATGAGGTTGAAATTTTTTTGAGAAAGTAAGATAGCTTTGGCTTGCCAGTAGAGCTGGACGCATCTCATCCAATAACGCTGCGGGTTATTCTCTGGAATTAAATCAAATGAAGCGACGCTTCTAATAGCCTGTGCTAGTCCTATAAATTGAGGAGTCTGGGGGGTGTCAGGTAAATCTATGTAAATAAAAGGAATTTGGTTTCGTTGGATTCCGAGAGCTGACTCTTCAGCAATTGCTCGCTCCATCTCTCTTGCCAGAATAGTTAGGAACGGAACTCCTTTAGGGTCACGGTTTTCATTGAGAATGTCCATAAAAATTTTGTGTTGTATTTAATTTAATCCGGTTATCTCCTCCCAGACTATCACTACTTAATTTTGGTAGGATGTCCCAGCATGGAGCCTTGAGAACTAAGTTCAAAGATAATAGTTAAACTACAGATTACCGAAATTTCAGAGGCGATGAGCCAACTATCGAATTTGACAGAGCTTTACTTTATTCCAGAAGCGATCAGCTAAATGTTAAATCTGACAAGTCTTCACCTGAGCGACAATCAGATTACCCAAATCTTAGAGCCGATGGGTCAACTATCAAATCTGACACAGCTTTACCTCAATAGCTGAAGCTGCGGCGCGAGATGGGTAGTCGCTCGCCTGTGTGATTCTATGAGCTCCGTCGTGGGCGATCGAGCTGTCCCTCAAGTCGCTCACTCGCTACCCAAGTGTGATGGGAAAGTTGTGGCAATTGATGCCTGTGCTGCCACAAAAGCCGCCACAACAGCAGGAGCAATGTGAGCAGCCGGCACAGTCGAAGAGCGGGTAAAAATTAAGCCCCTTGACACCTAGAAGGCCCCATTCATAAGGGTGCATTATTTTTTTTCTGCACGTAAAAGTCCGGTTTGTACGGACAAAAACATTGCTTGCTACCGAGAGAGAACAGCCCTAACCGACCTCAACAAGCAAAGGCAGTCTCTGCACAAAAAGGCAGCAGTTTGACCGAAAAAGTCAGGCGTTTGCAGGATATTTACAGGTAAATGCAGGTAAAGTGCACCCCCTGCAAATACCTGCACTTGCCTGACTTTATACTGCAAATCCCTGACTTTATACTGCAAATCCCTGACTTTAGCTGACGCAACAATTAGCTAATTTTTAGCCCTTTTAACAACAAGTGGATTGACTTAATAGTCAAGTTGTGGCCTCGGAATTGAATAAAAAATCAAGTTGAGCAAGTGCGAAAAAATTGGCAACACAGCAGCCGTTATCTAAATTGAATAAAAAATCAAGTTGAGCAAGTGTGAGAAAATTGGCAGCGTAGCAGCCGTTATGTCAGCCTTGACAGTTGCATAAATTGCTGTTGTCGAGCCCGCGCTTTGCAATCGGTTAAACAATTATTGTCCGATCGAGCTTGAAAGTCGGGTAAGCACTATGCTCAATATTGATGAGGGTGCATTATTTTTATGTCTGCACGCATTAGTCATGGTTTGTGATCACAAAAACATTGCTTGCTAGCAAAACTAAACAGCCTTAACCAGCCTCAACAAGCAAAGGCAATCCCTGCACAAAAAAGCAGTAATTTGGCAGGAAATTGCAGGCGGCAAGCCGGATATTTTCGGGTAAATACAGGTATTTGCAGGGGGTGCAAATACCTGCACTTGCCTGACTTTATACTGCAAACGCCTGACTTTATACTGCAAGTGCCTGACTTTAGCTGATGCAACAATTAGCTAATTTTTTTGGTGGCGGCTTCGAGCGACGGTGCGAGTCGCGAACAGATAAGTCTGCTGGCGGGCGATCAAGTTACCGCATCAACCCGATCGCCTGGTTCATTCCGTGTCAGCACGAAGAAATCAAAAAACGGGGCAACGATCGGCAATCTGCTTGAACCGGGCAAGTTCTGCCTCGCCGACGATCGCGTAAGAAATTTATATTAATGGTTCTATCCCTTCTAGCCGTAGGAAATATACGCGACCGGATGCGTCGCCTGCGACAATTGTGGCTCCATCGGTGCAACAACGCAACAGGCGATTGGGCGTAAGCGTGTTTATTGATGCCTACATCAGTTTGATTTTGAGGTAAAACGGAGACAACTAGCCAAAAGTCACTGAAACCGGACAATTTTGTGTGGTTTTTTATTGACTGTCAAAATTAGCAGGAACCCTCCGAGCGTCGGCGAATCAGTTCGCCTATCCGCTCACGCACTACGGCATCCTCAGAGGCTAGCCAAGCGGTAATGGTGGCGACACCGTACCGAGTCCCCGGCGCACCCCAGCCAAACATCTGTGTAATCAGGGTTTGAAGCTGTTGTGGGTAGTATTCGGGCCACCAAACAGTCGCAATTTCTCGCAATTTTTCGGCATCGGCGGGGGCGATTAATTCCGGCTCTGGCACGGGTTGCAAGGATTCTGGTTCTTGCGGATTGTCGGTAAGTGCGAGAGGCTCCGCCGATAGCGCAGAGAATGTCGTCCGCTCCGATTCGGTTAAAGTGGCCCAAACTTTCTCGCGGTTTGCAGCTCCCCTGGCACAGACATCTTTGAGAATTGGCAGAATGTCGGCCGCTGCCTGTCGTGCAGCTTCGGGGTCGGGTTCTGCCGTTGCCACACGAATCATCTCTACCAGGTTGAGCTCATCTTCGTTGAGTTCTGCGGGATTCGGTGACGGATTCGGTGACGGATTCGGTGACGGATCACAATCGGCTACTGGCAAGGGTTCGGGCGATGGTGACGGATTCACCGATACCTCATTATCTGCATTGCTGATAACACTCTCGTTGACCTCGACGGGAGCTTTTTTTATTTCTGTTTGTATTTCGACATTTTCTTCCCCTTGAGATAAGGGTTTATCCGTCACCGAAGCTGTAATCGTCTCTGAGTAAAGGTTCTGACCCGTCACCGGAACCGTCACCGACCCGTCACCGCATCCGTCACCAGCTTTGCAGCGCAATTGCAATTCGTAATCGTAGGTCGGGATATGCTCGTCTGCTTTGGTTCGGAGACGCAAACCTTTGATGATTTTGCCTATCTTGGTATGCGCTTTTTCTATCTGCCATCCGAGGATTGTGCTGGCGCATTCAATTAGATTGGGGCTGAAGTTCTTCACCGCCTGCGGTTTGTGGCCCTGGTCTGCACAGTATTGGTGGTAAGCCTGATAAAGCGTACCTTCAGCATTAGGGGAATCCCCTATGCTGGTTTGAGCGAATGGGTCTAATATCAATTTGTCATTGAGGAAGCCGGCCACACTATCCTCCCGAATCTTGCTCTCCCAGAATTGGGCCCCAATCTCAGGAATATCCATCACACCACGCAAGGTATTCTCCACCCAAGCATCATCAAGTGAGAGCAGGTAATTGGTAAAAGCGGCCAGTTCTGGCAGGAATTCCTTGTCCAAATCCCGACGGGTTCCGACGGCAGCGCTAAAAGGCACAGAGATTGTACGGCGGGCCATGCCACTGCCTGAATCAGCGCCGAAAATAGGGAACTCTGAGGCGACAACAACCATGCCTTCAAACTTGAATTTAAAAGGTTTCTGACCCTTTTCTTCAGCCCGCAGCCAATCCCCGCCCGTCACCTGTTTGAACTTGCCTAGCGACCGCGTTCCTCGGTTTTCATCTGGGAATATTAGCAGCCGTTTACAGTAAGCTTGGGCTGCTTCAAAGCGATTGTTGCACCAATCCTCTAAAGTGCTGCTGTGCGTATTTTCTATTCCAATTAGCGCTACTAACAACCGAATAAATGTACCCTTTCCACTGCCTCCGATACCGATTAAGTGCAAAAACTTTTGGACTTCCGCTCGGCCTTTAAGAACAGCAGCAGCAAAGGCTAACAGAAGATTCTGCACATGAATGTTGCCGTGTGTGGCAAAGTCTAGCCATTGTCTGATTTTTCCCCACTCAGTATCGACAACTGAGTGCGGGCGTGGCAACGCCCATGTGAATTTGTAGCCGGGAGAATGGGGATATAATTTGCCAGTAGCAATCTCTAAAGCTCCATTCTGAAAGGGAAGTAAGCCAGCTTTCGACTTCCATTTCCGCTCTATTAATTCATGTCGCAGGAAACGTTTTACCGAGCTGACGTAAGTTGGCGGTAGGTTTGTTAAGCCCTTAGATTTGATGATTTGGTAGATAATAGATTCAACGTATTCATCCGTTTCTGGACTCCAAATACCCGTTGTATCGGCTTCGTAGTGATACCAGCAAAGCACTTCATTGTTGAAGGCAAGCTTATCTCGATAATCCTCTGCTATCTCTCTCGACATCGCATCAGCGCTAGGGAATTTGCTTTTCTTCTCGCCATCGGCATCACCCTCTTTCTCGCCAAATAGTTTGGCTTTGGTGAGGATTGCTCGGAATTCCTCAATCCCTTTGTGCTGAATAAAATCGTCCATCCCTTTAAATTCACCGTTCGGGCCTTTCTCCCAGTCGCCTGTGACACTTCTCACAGGCACATTGAATTTAGCCAATTGCTTGGCCAATTTCCGCTCGGCTGCGCGGACATTTTGATTTGTAGCAGCGTCAGCGTCAAAGCCAATAATAAAACCAAAACCAGCTTCTGCAAGCCTTCTCAGTGCGGCTACTAGGAATCGCTGATTTTCGGGGTCGCGGGCTTTACCTGTGAGGCCTTGCTCTACTCCCAGCAAGGAAATCGTAGGGATACCATTCGAGCACCCAGCAAGGGCTTTGAATACTCCCTCAGTAATCAGGATGTAGGGTACATCATTGATATAGAAAGCTTCTCGCTTTAGGGCTTCAATCTCCCAGTAGAGCGGGTTGTCGGGGGATGGGGGTAGGAGTGCATCAAATTCTCCGCTTGGGGAAAGGTATTTCGGGGGTTCCTTTTTACCTCGCTTCGGCTCCCGGATATCGGGTCGGTATTGTACTTGCCCATCTTTCCCCATAAATAGGAGGCCCGGCGATTTTACTGAATACCCCAAATAATGTGAAGCTTGGGCGATGCTGGCACTGTGGCAGCAGGCGCGGACCCAATCATTGAGTAAGCCTCTACCTGAGATGTGGGCTTCGTGGTCGGCGGTGAGGGATTTTTTGTCAATGCTGCATAGCGTTCCTAACCCCTTCACATCCGGCGTGGATTGCGCGGTATCAAGTCCTTGGCTTTCTTGTGTAGATTGTGTGGTACTCATTACGCCGCACCCCCGATCACAGCTTCAAAATCAACAGCAGAAAATTCCCGGTTAGTTGTCGTATTTAGCGGGGAATATAGTGAAATTGAGTTACAGCGTAGGTTTGAAGACTTTTTGAAGCTATGAAAGCTATGGGTAGTGTCAGATTTCGGGGAACCTGCGATCGTACCGCTACAGCTAGCCAGCAAGTTAGCACGAAGGCTAGCATTAACCGCCACGTCGCCAATGGGGAGCGTGTTTCTTGAAACCAGGTGTGACATAATATTGGTAAGAGCCGCCCTTTATTGCGGTGTGATTCCTAACTTTGTTTGAAAAACCCGCCAAGATTTTTGTTGGCAAAGTTAGGGTGTATAAAAAATCGTAAAAAGCGCTGGAAAGCTTACGCTGCCAGCGCTTCTTCGTTGTGTCCGTGTGAATTAGTTTCGTTTTCTCTGTTTCCTGCTAGCAACTGACAATGTTTTTCGGCGTGCTTAATGTACAGTTTTAAGGCTTCATTGACGAAGCCAGAGCGAGACAGGGAAAAATATTCGGCATAGGTATCGCAGTTGGCGACAACTTCTGGTTGCAGCCAAACTGCAACTTGTACTTTGTTTTCCGAATAGAGCATACGGTTTGCCTCAATAATCGATCAGCAAGTAAATAGATTTTAGCACCTGAAAGTCAGTTGCGATCGAACCGTATATTTGGGCAGCAAAACAGGTGCAAACCTTACTGGCTCGATCGTCCAGATCCCCAAAAGAACTTTTAAGAGTTCTTGCATAAACAGTTTGGACTGTGAAGAGAGGACGAACAAATATCAGTTATTCGCCAACGTAAAGATGGTTCGGAAATTTGAGTAAAAGTACGGGGCAACCGATGGTTAGCAAGCAATTTTGACTTATTTACCACTTTGCGTAAAGTCGTAAATAAGTCAAAAAAACGGCAGCTTGAACAAATAAAAACAAATAAATTCAAATAAATTCAAGTAAATTCAAGCCGATCGCCCAAACTTCCCCAACTCTCCACACCCGCCGATCGCTCGCACCGCCACAACTCCCCACGGGCGCTCGCCCCAGTCTCTAGCTCGGTTCGGTTGGTGGCAAGCCGGCGCTAAAAATCTGTTCGGCTGTCAACTTCAGTTGTGGGAAAGTTAGCGACTCAATCAGGTCATCTCCCCGAAATTGGCTGATTTGATACTCGCCGTCAACCAACTGGTAAACCGAGAGAGTGGGTTGTTTGGGATTGCCAACGAACCGCCGGCCACCCAAAGCAGCATAGTCAACAACCCAATATTCCGGGATACCAAATTTTTCATAATCGGCAAACTTGAAATGGTAATCATCCTGCCAATTAGTGCTAACGACCTCTACAGCCAGCCGTACAGAAGACCCCATCGTGATGATGGATTCCCTATCCCAGCGCGGTTCGTTTGCGAGAGCCACTTGGTCTAAGACAATTACGTCGGGCTGATAACCTGCCTCATCACGAATGGGTTTAAGCAGACAGTCACCGGGGATAAAGTAAGGCAATTTCAGTCGCCTGATTTCTGCACTGATTTCATCCCTGGTAAAACCTGTAACACGGGAATGGGGGCCAGTTCCTAAAGGCATTTCGACAATTACTCCTTTGTGTAGCTCGTAGCGGCGGACTGAGTTCTCTGGATACCAGGCCGCGAACTCGTCAAATGTGACTGTCTTGGTTTGGGTTTGGATCATGGTTGCCTGTTTCCTTTGCTAGACATTTGCTAGACATTTGCTAGATAGTTGCTAAATAGTTGCTAAATAGTTGCTAGACATCAACTAGCACCTTTACTGGCCTTACCCCGCTTGGCTTTCGCTGCTGTCGCTGGCTTGGGTGCTGTGGGCTCCGGTTCTGTTGGCTGCGGTTCGGATGTGCGATCGGGAGTTTATACCAAGCTTTGTTAAGAAGCCGATCGCCCGCACCGCCCCAACTTCTCCACGCTCGATCGGCAGCCGCTTCAGTTTTGCCCGCCGCCGTTGCCCCGATTGCGGAGTTGGTTGTTGAGGTACTGCCAGATGTCGCGAATTTCTGTCTGAATGATTCGCATTTGCTCTCGCCATTCGTTGTTCTGCTGGGAAATCAGCCTCAGCGCTTCTTGATGGCTCCCGATTGCTGAAACCAGACCGTCAAAACGTTGAGCTAGTCGGTCAACGCGATCGGTGAGTTGGTCAATGCGATCAGTCAGTCGATCTATGGCTGTCGCATTGGCAAGAGTTTGAACTTCCAACCGCCCGATCGCCTCGGAGTTGGCAAAAGTCTGAGCTTCCAGCCTGGTCAGAGCCTCGGTGTTTGCCTGCTGCTGCACTGCGGTGGCTGCAAGGATTGCTTCTATTCGGTCTAATCGATCGGAACTGTTCATTTACTTCTGCGTAATAGAGGTCAAGGAATGGCGATCGGCATGGTTTGGGTTGAATTGTGACGTTTCCTTTGCTAGACATCTGCTAAATATTCGCTAGACATTAACTAGCACTTTTACTTGCCTTGCCCCGCTTGGCTGTTCCTGCTGTTGCAGTCGGTTTTACTGTTGTAGACGCGACGGGTACTGGCTGCGAGTCTTGGGCGTTGCGTTCTCTTCGTTCCTCCAGCGCCTTTTTGACAAAAACCAGAACTAATTGAGGGATGGTGCGATATTCAGAATCCGCCCATTCTTTTAATTCTGCATATTCGTCATCGTCAAAGCTGATGGTAGTTCGTGGCCTTTTAGTGGTCATTGCTTTGTGGTGTCTACATATTCACCATTATCCGCAAAAGTCTCCTAATACAAAGATTTATCATTATTTACATCACCGTTGACAAGTGATGTAATGTGAGACTAAGATAGCACACATAGCGAATCGATTCCAAATCGATTCTGAATTGATTCTCCCAAAGCAGGCGAAACTATGGAACTTAACAACCAGGCTGTGATTGACGTAGAGGTTACAGAAATCGATTCCTCTCTCCCCGAATCGATTGAACGTTGGCATTCAGCCGCACAAGTGCAGCGCATCCTTGATTTGAATAAGTCTGGGTTGCAGAAGGCGATCGCCAAACTACAAGATATCTACGGCATTGAGCTTAAAGCCTTACGGCGTGGGGGTGCGCGGGCCACTCAATACTCTGAGCTTGCCCTGAAAGCTTGCAAATTGCTGAATGCAGGGAAGCTTAGCGAATTGCGGAAATTAGTAGAAACCGCCCCCGCCGCATCTTCTCCCTCGATCGCCGGAGCCTTGACAATCTCCGAATATATCCCAGTGCTCGATCGCCGGATCACCCAATTGAATCAGAATGCAGATTCTGCTTCGGCATCCTTGAATCAAAATGTGCAGCAGCTTCTAGCTCAAATTGCTTCCGAAAATCAGGCAGCCCAACAGCGCGATTCAGACTTGGACACTGCTGAAATCAACGCCGCTCAAAACCGTGGGGCTGCACGTGCTCTGGCCGTTTTTCAGGCTGAACAGAAGGCACAAGCTGAAGTTCTGGCACAACTGCGGGCAATGAAGCTGGGAGCCGAATCATGAGTTTTTACAAGATTCAGGTCAAACGCGAGTACAACGCACCGCGAGTGTTTAATGTTGTCGCCAGCAAATCTCAGGATGCTGTCTTAGTAGCAGCCCAAAGCCTGAGAGAGGAAGGGATTACAGATGCTAAAGGCATTGAAGTAATTGGTCAAATTAACAGTTTGAGGGATTGAACATGGTACGCATTGTTAACGGTGTTTATTTTGAAGACGGTAAACCCGGCAAACGGGTTATTAACACGAACGGTGGTAACTATGTCGAGAAAATCGAGGGTGATTTTATCGCTGGCACAGTTATCAACCATAAGCCAACACCAACACGCCAGGACTTATCTAAAAATGGCGATGCAATTGACGTGAAATCTGAGGAGGTTTAGGCGATGCTTGATGATGACAAAGACTTCGACAAAAACGTGACACGGCTGATGATTGGCGGTGCGTTATTGACCAATGCTCTTGTCTTTGCAGTTGGCTTTGACACAGGCTATCAATCTGGCGCAAAACGAGTCCCGGAACCGACAATTATTCACGGAAACGTCACGATTAACAACAGCATTAATCTGAATTCAGATAATGCTGGAAGCGTTTCTAAATAGGAGGGATTGAGCAATGACCAAAGTTTTTGAAATTACGCCTGAATCCAATCCAGAAATCTGGGCAATGTTGCAGCCGCCTGTTAGCGATGAGCCAGAGCGTCCGTGCATCAATTGCGATAACCTCGGATTCCCGGAGTGCCAATTTATGGCCGTTGGACTGGATTTGGCAACGGCGATCGAACTTTCGGAAAGCTGGCGGCGCGGGGAGTTGTTGCCCGTTATTGGTCATCCGGCGGGCGATCGAGTATCTGACAAGCTCAACCAAATGACAAATCAAAGCCAGCCGATCGCCCTGAGAAAGTAAATCGGCTGGCCGCGTAAATCATCCCCTAGCTTGCGCTGGGGGAATCATCTAAAGAGATTTTACTATGGATTTTGGACGAGACACTAGCAGCGTAGCAATAAGGAACCCAGCAGCGGGACACAGCCCATACATTGATGAGAAGGCGGGAGATTGGGCTGACACAGAAGCGGACATCCTCTCTTACTTGAGCGATGTTAATAAGTTGGAGGCGATGGCAGATAAAGCTTCCAACGCCGAACAACTCGCTCTAGTTTTAGAGCCATTTTTGGACAACGCTACGACCTATCTGGAGGCGCTGGAAAAAATCAGTGACGGTCAAGTCAGGTGGACAGAAATTAGGAAGAAATTCGGCTCTAAAGTCGGAAATGCCATCGCTAAAATCCGCAAGCTAAATGCGGAATTTGGGGCTGAGATGGAGCAACTAGATGCCAAAGACCGTGCAGCAATGCTCAAGATTGAAACCAAGCGTCAGCACGGACTAGCCGAGATTGCTTCCGAGCTCACAGGCGACTTACAGGCCGAGCTGTGGCGACATGAAAACAAGATGGAAGCCATCGCAAATCGGGGTCAGGTCGCAGAGAAACGTCAGACAATCCAAGAATCACTTCGAGAAAGGCGACAGAAGCTGCTCAGTCGAGCGACAGTCGGCTCTGACAAAGGGATTCAGGAAAAAGTACCAGTTGTCATTGGATCAGCCAGCCTCTCCAACAGCGTTTCGGCAACTGGTACGGCTAGAGGGTTTGGGGGCTGGTTTGCGAACGTAATGAATTTCAACAACCGTTAAGCAAAAGGGGACTTATGCACGAATTTATCGGGGCGAGTCCCCTTTCCTTTTCGGGAGGGGGAATTCAACAGCACCAGCACCAGCAACAGCAATATCAAGCTACAGCACCAGCACCAACAATTGACCAACCGCAGCCGGAAGAAACCAATGCCGAACGCCAATACCGGGATGCTGCTAATTTCTGTGAAGTTATCGCACCCACAGCTATTGGTTCAGCAGTGGTTTTTGCCTTCCATGCCATGCAAGTCGCAGGCGGTTCGGTAGTGGCGATTGGGATTTACCAGGTTTATTTGGCAGCCAAAATTACCGGGCAATCGAAGCATCGCTTGCCTACTGCAATTGTTGGTGTTGGGGTGACGCTTGGCATGATTGCTAGTCTTGCCGAACCGCTATCTGAATTGCAGCAAGTAAGCGAAGCAAAAATACGTCTAGAGACAGGCATTAAAGAAATTCAGACAGTAAAAAAACCGGCTTCTAACAACTTGGATTACTTGCCGTCAATTGCTCTTGTCATCATCGTTTTTTGCTTCATCTTCAGAGCCAAAGGAGTCAGCAAGTAATGCCACCATTAACCGAAAAACACGCTCAACTCTTGAAATCTAATCGTGCGTTACTTCTGACCTTTGAAAGACTCCCAATTGCGGGTAAATTATCGGCGGTTGCTTTGGCGCTTTTACTGGGGATATATGGCGGAATAAACGCAATCCAGGGAACAGCCAGCAATCGGGTGCAACTCTGCATCCGTAACAACAAACAAGCCTTGCAATGCGGGGACAAGGCAGGCAAACCCTACATCATGACCGAGTACCACGCACAACAGTGGAAGGCAAACGGCATCCCCCGTGAAGTGGTTTTCAAGGACACAATCCCTGCAACCAATCCCCATAAAGCGCTGTGGATGGCACTTGCTGCTGGTAGCTTTGGTGTTGCGGGAATGGGTTTAAGAAGCTTGCAAAACTCCGAGCGACAGCTTGCAAACTATGAGGTCATTGCAGAGAAACGCGACCTAGCAAAAGGGCAACTGGCTGCTCGTGCTGAGTTACTGGAAGATTACCGCAATGTGACAATTAGGGAAGTCCAGGTGCAGGGCGATTTGGATGCTACCGCCAACGATTGCGCTGTGGTTCTCAAGCAATGCGAAGTTTTGGGTGAAGCCGATATCAAAATTGCTCAACTGGAGGCTGAGGAAGCCATTTTTGATGCAGAAACTGCGGGATTGTCGGATGAGAAGAAGCAAGAATACATCGCCTTTTTGCGAAACCAAAAAACTCCCTTCCAGTTGACAGGTACTCAAACACTCGACGGTATTAACAACCCTAGCGACAAAGTAGAATCTGATTCAGTATCAATAATTAAGTCAGCCAAAACCCCCGGAGAACAACTCTTAGATGACTTGGCATATTCCGACAAGTCAATGATTCTTGCAGGGTCTACCGGGGCGGGGAAAAGTCACACTCTGAGTGCGTGGTTAGATTCTGTGTACAGCCAAGCACGAAGCAAAGGACAAACTGCATCGGTATGGATTCTTGGACGAAAAAACGACAGTTTCTGCGGGTTGCGGGAAGCGGGAAAACTAACAATTTTTAATTCGATAGACCCGACGAAAGCTTACAAATTAATTGAGAATTTCCACAAGAATTTCTTAGCCAGACTCGAAAACATATCCGAAGATGACCGCAAACATCTACCCCCGTTACGCTTGATTTTAGAGGATTGGTCATCCATCGTTTTGACGCTTCGGAAGGCTTACAAGGCTCTCTGGGCAAAGATTGAATTGATGTTGCTCGACATTATTACAGTCGGTCGAGATTATAATGTTTGCCTTCTAGTCTTAGCTCAGTCGCTAAACCTTGAAGCGCTTGGATTGGTTGGAGATGCAAACTTGCGGGCTAACATGGCAATTGTCGCTCAAGGGCTTCTGGTTAAGACCGCAGACGGCAAAACTAAGGGTGATTATCTGCTGGTTGAGTTGTCGATTAAGAACCAGTACATCGTCTCCGATAACGCTCAAAGGGCAATGCTCTTAGCACAGCTTAACGAGTTAATGGCTGAATCTGAAGCCAAGCAGATTCCAGTTTTCTTTACGACTTTGGGGAATGGAAACGTCGGTTTGTTGCCTCGTATCGAGAAGGCTGTTATCAAGCTTACGCCAGAAGAAAGAGACGAACAACTGGCTTTTGATATCGAGAAATTTAGACAGTATTTAATCCAGTGTGAGGCAGGGATAGCGACTGCTGAAACCCGTCAAAAACCCCAGCTATCTGACTCTGAATACTGGCAGCGAACTTACGATTTAGAGTTTAATTTGGGCGATAAAAAGCCGTCCGATAGTCCGACAGAGGATTCCCCAGAGGAGTCCCCAGAGGAAGTGTCCGACTATGACAACGGACAGCCAGAACCGTTGTCAGACAAGTTGTCCGGCGAAGTGTCCGGCTTCGTGTGGACTGTCCGACGGTTTGGTCAGATGTTCCCTAACCTGGCTCCTGAGCAATTATTTGTGTCCGTGTCCGAGGCTGCTTTATCGGGCGCAAATATCCGCACAATTATCAAGTCAGTTTTAAAGTGTGGTGAAAAAAACGGTCATCCAACACGCAGCTATTCACGCCACGGAAAAAGCCTCTTGAAGTGGCTAATTCAAAATTACGATGATGGAGAGATTGCACAGTTGCCCAAAATTCAAGAGTTCCTACAAAACGAAAGGGGTAATAACAATGCTTAGTAAGTTATTAAGGGTGATTCCCGGCTCTATGCTTGATGCAATTTACGATGCCATTTTTGCTGAGTTAGTCAGGCGCGGTGACATCATCCTCTCTGATGACTTGAACAACAACGACTACAACTAACTAAGGAGAATGACTGATGCCGACTGGAAAGCAATATGACCACCCTTATGAGCATGAAATACCCAAAATTGATGAATTAGCTCTCTGCATTGCCTTCTTACAAGCTGCAAAAATCAGAGCGGAAAAGCATATAAGTAACCCCTTCACAGACCAATCGTGGCTCGAAGAACCCGAACAGCGATTGATGGATTCGGCTAGCACGGCCATTGATGAAGCTGTGGAAAATTTGGCAGCTCTAAGAAATGCTCTGAAGAGGGATAAGGAAGAAGATGAATAACCTCAGCAGTACATACCTAATCTCAGTGCGACCGACTTGGGCTGATGCCTTTTTCCTTGACCGTAACCCAAAGACGATCGAACTCAGGAAAGGCAACTTCGGAGCATCCCTAAAACCGGGTGATAATATTGCAATTTACGCCACGATGCCAGTTGCTGAACTGCTAGGAATTGTCCGGGTTTTGAAGCGTGAGAGACTATCGCTCGATCGACTATGGCGGGCATCGGAGCAAGGGCAACTGGCAAAAGTATCACGCCAACAGTTCGATGCTTACTACTGCAATCAGGAATCAGGAATTGGGGTTTGGGTACAATCAGCCCAACTTTTACCTAAGCCGATCGCACTTTCCCAACTTCGCCAGAACTGGGGCCATCGCTGGCAGCCACCGCAGCAGATTGTCCAGCTATCCCATGAACAGATGGCAGCAGTTGGCATCGCCCACTGAACATCGATCGCTGAACATCGACAACATAAACGAGCGCTACGGTGTCAAGGGTGATTTGACGGCGTGGCGCGGACTAATACTGACTGATGACTAATACCCAATAACCAATAACCAAAATTATGCCCCGCCCCCAACATCTGCCGTCATCAAAACCGATCGAGCATCTCTTCTTCTACAAAATTTTCCTTTGCCTTGTGTACGCCGACCAGACTTGGTATCTCTACAATACGCCGGACGAGGATTTCGGCGGCTGGGTTGGGAATGACGGAGGGAAGGAGAAAGCGAAAAGCGCCGCCGATGAAATGTGCAAAAATCGCGCCGATCGCCAAAAATCCTGAAGCCGTTTATAGTGCTTAGTAATTGGGGGCCCATTCCAATTACCAATTATCAATTACCCTTCTTCATTAAAAAACCCCGGCACCAGGTCGGGGCTTCTTGTTTTGGGATCGATCGGGCCTTTTGGCTACAGCTTATTTTTGCTCTTCTAGGAGCTTAAAATCAGCGCCAAAAAGTATTATTTCCCAGCCAAAACAGGTTTCCCAGTCAATACAACCTGTTCGATAATATCAGCCGCTCGCTTGACTCCGCCCGATCGCCCGATCGCCTCTTGCATTTCGATAGCCCTTTGTTTATAGGACTCTTGGGTGAGGACTTTCCCAATTGCCGATCGCAGTTTAGGAACGCTCAATTCCTTCAAAGAAACCACTTCACCAACACCCGTCCAAGCAATCCGCGCTGCCACTCCTGGTCCGTCATTCATCACTGGAATTGCTACCATTGGGACTCCATTAGTCAAACATTCCAAAGTTGTATTCATCCCCGCGTGAGTAATAGTCAGAGCGGCTTTTTGCAGCAATTCTAATTGCGGTGCATAGCCAACAACTATCGGATTTCCCGGCAAGGGCGGCAAGGATTCGGGAGTCGCACCGCCGCCGAGAGATATTACCAATTGGGCGTCTAATCCTTCACAAGCAGAGGCGATCGTTTGAAAAACTCCCGGCAAGCAATTTAGAATAGTTCCCATAGAGGCATAAATCAATGGTTTGCCAGTTAATTGTTCAAAAGGAAAAGGCACTGGTTGGCGCGTCTCTGGGTTGTGATAAGGGCCGATGAAATGGAAATGTGGGGGTAAATTTTGCCGGGCAAATTCAAATTCAGCCGGCTGCTGACTGAGTTGAGCGAGTTTAGAGTAATGATCGTTTGGGTGGGAATACAGAGGTAATTTCCACTCTTCGCGAGATTGGGCGATCGTCTCTAGAATCGGCTTGGTAAGCAAATTGAGTAACTGATAATTGATTTGGTTGCGTAAGCGCCCTTTCCAAGTTGGACTGTATTGCCCAGGTGTACAAAAAAGAGGAATGTTGGGTTCTTGATTCAGCATCAAGGCGCTGCAAATTGTGATATAAGGAATGTTTAAAAAGTCCGCAATTGTTCCTCCTTCGGCTAAAGCTTGGTCTACGAGTAAAGCTTCTACACCCGCTTTTTTGAGAATTGCTGGAGCTTGTGAGAGGAGAATATCGGAACCTTGGGTGATTAGTTTAATAGTATATCGCAGGGCAGTTAATCCGCTGAGTTTTCCCATTTGGGCAAGACTTTCGGCAATCGCTCCGGCGGGAAATTCATCTTCGCCTAATGGCTGGAATTCTAAGCCACTTGCTAAGGTTGTGGCTTGAGCATCGACGAAATTAAATACGGTGACTCGATGGCCTCGGCGAAGCAGTTCGCTGCCCAAAGGTATCATCGTGTTGAGGTGGCCGGTGGATGCCGGACAGAGAATGCCGAAGTGGGTCATTAGTAAAGGCTCCTTTGAGGTTAAAGTTTTTTTGTTGCAGTGGGATGAGTGGTTTGTTTTGGGCGATCGGGCGATCGACCTTTTAATCTTCTGTTGTTTCCAAAATTTCCCTAAGCTTAGTCATAGTATTTTTGGGTAGCTTGGTGTCCTTGGGTAGGAGCGTCCTAAAGAAATTTACGACCTCGCCTGCCTTGCCCGATAAGTCGATCGCAGAATCTGGATTCTGTTCGGCAGCATCCAGCCGTTGTTGCAGTTCTGCGAGTTGGGCTTCAAACTTCTCCCGTTCTTCTCTAAGGCGGGATTGCAAGAGTGCCACCACCTTGCGCTGGTTGTCGATTGTTGCAGAACTAGATTCTAAAAGTTGGTCGTAATCCTGGTGATTCTCTGTCGGCATCAAGTCTAATTGCTTCTTGAGTTCGGCTTCGACTTGCGCTCGATCGGCTTCGAGTTGCGCTCGATCGGCTTCGAGTTGCGCTCGATCGGCTTCGAGTTGCGATCGCAATTGCCGAATATCCTCTCGCAGATTGTCCGCCACTGCGGTACTAGATTCTAGAAGCTTGGCATAGTCCGCGCGGGCTTCGTCGCGTTCCTCCTTGAGCACCCTGCAATCGCCGCGAACCTCATTCAATTCTTGCTCTACCCAACCTACATCAGCCTGCAATTCAAGCCTGAGCGATTCATCGTTGCCCTCGCTCAGGCACTCAATTTTCCCAGCCGTTCCTCAAAGCTGGCTAACTTCTCTGCTAGCAACTTGTCTAGTAGGGGGGCGATGGTTGATTCTAAATCCCCACCTGTCGGCGCTGTATTAGCGGGTTCCATCCCTGTCGCTGACTCCAGCAAGCCCACGACCCAACTATTGACGCTTAACCCTTTTGTTTCGGCAGTGGTCTTGATAGCTTCTAGCAAGTCCTCCCGTCCGTCCAGTCTCAAGTTGAGTTGAAGCCTTTTATTTGTAGGGGTTTCGGGCTTATTGGTTTTGTTTGTCATAGTCTTGTCTAGTAATAAACTAGCCACAATCTAGCATAATGCTATTTAATTGTCTAGCGCCTGAATCTAGCTTCCTGTCTAGTGCCTTACTAGCTTTTGTGTAGCACTTTACGCTAGCTTCTTGTCTAGCCCCGGAATCTAGCTTTCTGTCTAGTAGCTTTGCTACCAGAACTACTAGACATTAAATGCTATATTTGTATACTAGACATCATGCTAGTATACAAATATAGCGAAACGGAAACGACACAAACCGCTCGCTACATACGCTTCACAATCAGCACCCACAACCAAAGGACGAAGAACAATGACTCTGTTACCCAACAAGTTCGCTCAAATCGCCTCAAAAATCGACGCCACGAATGGCCAAATCGCAACGCTACAAGCCAAGCTCAGCGAGCTCCAAGACTATCAGCAACAGTTGCCTGGCCCCTAGCGAACCCTCCCATCGCTAGCGGTATTTAGTACATAAGCTAGATAAAATACTAGCGTTGACTCATGATAAATACTAGACACAAAAACTAGCTTGATGACTAAATAGACACTAGATACAATGCTAGTAACTATCTAGTACAACCAAAACCACTGCCCGAAAAAACTCTGACCGCCCCAGAACCGATCGCCACACCGACGCTACCGCACCAACTACGGAGAGTGCCTACGGCTAAGCCGATCTCCGCCAAGAAACTAATGCTCTCGTTAGTCTCGGTCAAGCGCATAGTATCTGATTTGCCTACCAGTAACTTCGATCGCAACGAACTAGAAATAGCAGGCGAGTTGAGTTTGGCTCACGGCGGCTTGATAGCTCCCAGGCGTGGCACGGCGAGACAGTAACGGGTACAAGGTTGTCGCCGGTCACTTTCAATATCATGCGGCGGAGTGGGCACATCCACTCAATCCGGGCCCCCGCAAAGCGAGCATATCCCAGCGATCGTGCTTGAATCCGAAAATCAAACAACAGCCGAGCGCACTACTTAAGATGCTAAAGTTCGTCGCAAAGACGCTGCGTGGCCCCATCCGATTTCTAGATGGGGCTATTTAAAATGTTTGAATATGACATAACCCGTCTAATGTATTATTGAAAAATGGCTAAAATGACTCTCGCAGCTTCCAATCCACCGGCTCCCCAGGTCATCGCTCCCGGCACGGACAATGCCGAAATAATTGATTTGTGGACTCACGGCAAGTCTAAAAATACGGCGGATCTCTACCGTCGCGTTGCAACTCTGTTATTAACTACCACTGATAAACCGCTTCAGTGGTTGACTCTCCAAGATTTTCAATATTTCGCTGATACTTTAGAAAAAAACGATTTATCTCCTTCTTCCCGCCGTACCTATATATCTGTTGTCAAAAGTTTACAGTCTTTCGGCCACCGCACCGGGCTGATTCAAGTTAACGCTGCTGCTGCGCTAGTTACACCCAAGCCGAAGGATACTCTTTCGCAGAAAATCCTTTCTGAGCTGGAGGTGTTGACGATGATTGCTCTGGAACCGTGCGAGCGGAACAAGTTGATTCTCAAAACTTTTTACTACGCTGGACTCCGAGCTTCGGAATTGTGCGATTTGAACTGGGAGGATTTGAGTCCGAATGCTGAAAACGGGCAACTCTTGATTTATGGCAAGGGCGAGAAAAGTCGCGTGGTACTACTGCCAAAGAGTTTATATATTGAAATTTTGAACAGCAGGGGAAAGGCGGGAAATTCTGAGCCAATCTTCAGGAGTCGGAAAGCGGCTAACGGTGGCCGCTTGCACAGGATTTCTGTCACGTACTTGGTGAAGGAAGCTGCGAAACGCGCGGGAATTTCTGAGAAGACTAGCGCCCATTGGTTGAGGCATTGTCACGCCAGTCACGCGCTCAACCGGGGGGCACCGATTCACTTACTGTCTCAAACTTTGGGTCATGCGTCGATTGCTACAACTAGCAGGTATCTGCACGCGAAACCCAATGATTCTAGTGGTCTCTATCTGATAAGTTAGCGGGCGATCCGGATGCCATTTAAGTTGAAGGCGTTGAGGAAAAAACAGCCCACAGCAGAGCGATCTAAACTCTCCATATTTATCGTATATACTTCTAATAGTTTCATCTAAAACCCTATGTTTATTCCATTGATTATCGCGTTGTCACAGCCTGTTAATATAGCACAAGCTCAACCTTGCAAGCTCTCGGTAATTGGCGATAAAGAAACCAACAATTGTCCACTTTCAACGGGAATATTCGCTTCAAAGGAATGGACAATTAAGCTTTCTTATTGGGAACCCGGAGCTTATGTTTTTAAAGGAATAAATCGAGTTAACGGCAAAAAAATTGACGCTTCAGGAGCTGAAGTAAGAGGAACAGTAGATCGACCACAATATCCATTCAGTGAGGAAAACTCAGAGACTTTGTACCTTGTCACGTTCCAAAGGGGCGACCGAAACACGATTCGACTCGAAATTTTTGTAGATACTGTTCCCGTTTACAACCAGTTGCTACATAAGACATCTTCAAACGATCCATTTTTTGGACGATAGAGTCAGTATTTTAACCCTGTTTTATGGAAACAGAACCCCTATTTGCAGGGTAAGCTCATCTAATTTGGTATAAATTGTACTTGACAAAAATACGACTATAGAGGATGGGGGATTTAGGTATTAGCGATTCTATAATGTCTTAAAAGCTAAGTCGCCATGCGGTGGGTAAAACTCAATGAATCAAGGATTCGCGCCAGTTTTCGGAACGCCTAAATCAAAGCAACCACAAAACCCGCCCCAACCTATTTCCCTGCAAGAGTTACAAGGGAGCTTGTCAAGTTATTTTGACGACGTACCCGACCCTGCAAGTGAACCGAACCAAACGCCACCTACTTAAAGACATTCTCGTCATTGCCATATTATCTACAATAGCTGGAGGTGATGGATGGGAAGACATGGAAAATTATGGAATCAGTAAGCAGCAATGGTTGCAAAAATTTTTAGACTTACCCAATGGCATCCCGAGCGATGATACCTTCCGACGAGTTTTTGAAAAGCTAGACCCGAAAGTTTTAGAACAGAAGTTGAGTCAATGGGTTAAACAATTAATTGGGCCAGTTTGCCAACAAGTTATCCCAATTGATGGCAAAAGCCTCCGAGGTTCTTATGACCGAAAAAACGGCGTAAATAATTTACATTTAGTGACAGCGTGGGCCAGCGAAAATCGGTTGGTAAGTAGGTCGGTGAGAAAAAACAAAACTATGTTAAGATACATAAATAAAACTCTAGCTCTAGTGGGGTAACTAATATATGGGCGCTCGATTAAGAGTATTTCTGACTCAAAAGCAAGACGAAACCCTATTAAATCTGAGAACTGGGAAAGTACCACAAAAAGTCAAAGATCGAGCAGAAGTAATCAGGTTAAATGCACATGGCTGGTATGTGGAGAAAATAGCTGCTCACTTTGGCTGGGCTTCACAAACGGTGAGAGTAGTTTTACATAAATGGGAAAAGTTTGGTATAGAAAGCCTTTGGGAAAAGCCAGGTCGAGGCGGAAAATCGAAGTGGAAAGAAGAGGATATAGAGTTTTTGGAAGAATGCCTTAAAAAAGAACCACGTACATATAACAGTTTTCAATTAGCTGATAAATTAGAAAAAGAGCGCTCTATTAAATTAAGTCCCGACCGATTAAGACGGGTACTAAAAAAAAGGGGATTATTTGGAAAAGAGCTAGTCCAAGTCATAAAGGAAAACAAGATCCCAAAGAACGAGAAATAAAGCAATCAGACCTAGATATGCTGGAATTAGCAGCGGCTGCGGGAGAAATCGACTTAAAGTATTTAGATGAATCAGGATTTTGTGCGTGGAGTAAACCGAGTTATACCTATTATCAAAAAGGTGAGCAAAAACGGATAGAACAGACTAAAAATCGAGGTCGTAGATTAAGTATTGTTGGGCTTTTTGAACCTTTAAGTAGTTTTGTCTATGGTTTAGTCATTGGAGGTGTAGATCGAAAAGCTTATATCCAGATGATGGAGCAAGAAGCCGAAGCTGCTGCTGAGATGAAACGGCTCCGAATCATCGTACAAGACAACGGGCCAATACACAAATGTCAGGAGGTTAAACAGTTATGGTCAAAGTGGGAAGAGCAGGGTTTATATATCTTTTTCTTGCCCAAATATTGTTCCGAAATGAACCCAATTGAATTAGAGTGGCAACACATTAAAGAAGATGAATTAGCCGGGCAAATGTTTGACGATGAATTAGAACTCGCCTACGCCGTAATTGAGGGAGTAGAAGTTAGAGGCAAAAGAGGAAACTACAGTACACAACGTATTAAATTTAAGTCCCGTCACCCTACTTAATGTTTTGTTACATACTTTTAATTTTCCCCGCCGACCTACTTACTTGGACAAGTTAAAGTGGAAAACCATTCCAATGAAATCACAGCTATCCCAGCCCTATTGGAATTAATCGATGTCACCGGAGCGATTATTACGATGGATGCGATGGGGACTCAAACCGATATTATTCGGCTGATTCGTCAGAAAAAAGCCCATTACGTTGTCACTCTAAAAAGTAATCATCCAACGCTTTACAATAAGCGTCAAGACCTGGTTTGAAACAGCCAGAGCCCACCAATTTGGTGGAATTGAAGTTAGTGAGGATTGTCGAACGGAAACAGCACACCATCGGATAGAGAAGATAAGAGTTTGGGCGGTTCCAGTTGCCGCATTAGGAGGGCTTCACAAACAAGAGCAATGGACAGATATTCAGACTATTGTTATAGTAGAACGTTACCGTTATCTGTGGAACAAAACCACTCATGAACTCCAGTTTTACCTAAGTTCTTTACCCGTAGATGCTAAAGCGGAATGGTCGAGCTATTCGCCAACATTGGAGTATTGAAAATCAAGAACATTGGGTTTTAGATGTCACTTTCAATGAAGATCGATGTCGCATTCGGTCGTTGAATAGCCCTCGGAACTTGGCTGTGATCAGACGGATGTCCCTGAATGCTGTCAATCAAGAAAACACTCTCAAGCGTAGCTTGCGACAGAAAAGGAAACGGGCTGCAATGAATGATGAATACATGATGCTTCTTCTCAAATCCTTTTGTCAAGACTGATTGAGATGCTCTTACCCTGTGTATGTGAGCAAAAGAGAGGGTTTTTATGTTTCATCTAAAGTATCCAACACAGCAAAGTGAACCGCCGCTTTCTCCCAGGGAAACGCTGCCCACGATTTCTGGCTATTGAGGATATGACAATTCCGATATTTGTTTATTATTGAGCGCAGAATTGTAAAGCCTAACTTCATCAATAAAGCCTTGAAAGGCATTCCAGGAAGGATGATTTCCAATTGCAATCGGACGTTCTGAAGCTTGAAGCGTACCGCTAGTTGCTACTGAGTCTGCCAGTTGACCGTTGATGTAAATCAAAAGATTTTGACCGTTAAAAACACCGACGACATGAGTCCAAACACCTGTGGTAGCTGCTGCTGAAACCTTGACTGGAGTTTTCCACGTTCCACCAGGAAACGCTACTGTAAAAACGAACTTCCCATCTTCAATCAACAGCATATACGAGTCCTTTGCATACCACTTGTTTACAATAGTTTGTAATCCAGAAATTCGTAAAGGTTTGACCCAAGCTGCAACGGTCATCTGATTTGTAAAATTGAACCCAGATTGAGAGGGAATTTCAATCAAGTCATCAACACCATCAAAGTATCCTGAATATCCAAAACGTCCGTTTGCACAAGTAACGCCCCAAATGCTCGTTCCCTGTACTAAATTACCTAATTCATTGGGAAGCAGCGGTTTCCCCACACCTTGACATAAGTCGAAATTCCAGTAGGCCACTAGAGAAGATTTTACCTGATTAACACCCGTTAGTTTGGTATCCTCAGTAACCTGTTTACGACTGGCAATTTTTTCAGCTTTTTGACTGCTGAAACCGCTCAAATTCGTGCCAATGACAGCGAAAACACCAAGGATAGCTAACCCTACTACAGGAACAGCTATCCTGGGTTTCATGGAACGACCTAGAGTTTCTAACCAAGTGGCATTACCGACAACATCAATCGGCCTCAGTGCTGCCAAAGCAACAGGCGCATCGGCATAGCGATTTTTCAGATTGGGTTCCACCATTTTGGTCAGCCACTCAACAAAGCGCGGCTTCAGTTTGGGAACTAATTTCTTGAACTCAAACCGATAGTTGTCATCAATTAACTTGCCAACATCAACAGAACGAGTACCAGTCAATAAACAAATCAGCGTTGCCCCTAAACTATATAAATCTGACGCTTCCGTCAAAGAACGACCAAACTGTTCTTCTGGCGGCATAAAACCCACCGTTCCCGCTGCGACGCTGCTAAGCGCCATTTCCCCACCCCGAGTGCGGGCCAAACCAAAATCAATTAGATAGGCATTTAATTGCTTGTCCACCAAAATATTATCTGGTTTAATATCTCGATGAATAACCGGAGGAGTCCGCTTTTGCAAGTAAACCAAAATTTCTAATACCGACACAGCAATTTGCTGAATTTCTTCAGGAGTAAAGCTGCGTCGTTCCGCTAAAGATGGCGCATTTTTATATTCCTGCACCAGACAAAAGCCCGATGAAGTTTCAAACGAATTCAGATAGCGGGGAATCCGGGGATGATTTAATTGTTGCAGCAGTTCAATTTCCCGTTGATAAGCTTTATAACCCGACCAGTCAGCACCCGCTATAGCAAAACGGAATTCTTTAGTTACTACCTGTCTCTCCTTGTTAAGGTCAGTTGCCAGGTAGATAATGCGCCCTGCTTCCCGGTTGCGTCCCAATTCTCGGATAATTTGATACCCGTGGCTGGTAAAGTCTGGATGGTTGCTCATAGGTTTGTCCCGGCGTCGAGTTTATGCAGCGTTCGGCGTAGCCCCCTACGGATAAAGTCTGTGCGTAAGTCCTAATTGAAATGGTGAGTCTACTCGGCGGTGTCAGTTTTTGTCCCGTTTCTGTCCCGTCGAAGTAGCGAACCCGAAGGGTCGGCATGGGGCATCGGCACGACCTTAAATGTACGCAGAGGAACTTATGGTAAGACTACCAAGCGTAGCACAAGTTCCTCTGTCAAGCGTAAAGAATCCCCACGCCTTCAGGCTAGGGAGTATGTCAAAAATAAGTTTTGTAAAAAAACTGCCCTACACTTACGCAGTCGTAGGTTGGGCACAGGCCGAGAAGAGCAATCTTCTTGCAGTCTAGGGGAGGTTGTAGGTCAGCCACCATTTGGGTCTTCCCAGTTGAAAGCCACCCTGCAACATGAGCCTGGAATCTGCAACCGCAGCCGAGTGCGGCAGATCGGTTGGGAGTGTCAATCGATTTTAGATTTTAGATTTTAGATTGAAGGGCGTTGCTTAATCAGGGTATGAATCAACTTTTTGCTTGATGTTACAAAACTCACCCGACTTGGCTTATAGCAATTCCGAAATCTTCCATTCATACCTGTATTCCGCAACGCCCAAAAAAGCTGTACCAAAAAATCTATGCTCTAATTGGTACAGTTTAATTTTCAACTCTTTAAGTTTTTGAGATACAAAAAGAGTAGTTCCCAGAATGCTTATCCAGTAAAACTTTCAGCCTTAGCGTAAGTTTCTGTACGACTGCTCATTTGCCCCCTAATACCAAATTCATCTCAACTCACAAAGGTAAATGCATCACTATCGAGACTCAAACCAGAAACTCCTTGCACAATACCAATCAGTTCATTTTGGTCTGTAGTTTGATAAAATATCCCGATACCTGTTGGCAAACCTACAGGAGATGCACCCAGAATATAATTACTCTTTGTGCCATGTAACTGAATCGAATCTTTCCCTTCTTTAAAATCAGTAATCAGAGCATAGTCACTCAAACCTAGGTCGGCATCATTGCCGTCATTGTAGTAAAATTGGGTGGTATCTCCGAGGATGAATTTATCCCGCTCTCTGCCACCTGTTAGGATATCAATTTCACTAAATCCAGCATTGACAGAATTTGGCTCGACGCCAGTTAGGATATCTTTACCTTTGCCACCAATTAGGGTATCGTTACCTTTGCCGCCAATTAGGGTATCTTCTCCTTTACCGCCACTGAGGTTATCGTTACCTTCGCCACCATCTAAACTATCGTTATTTTTACCTCCATCAAGGTTATCATTTCCTTGCCCGCCAATTAGGATATCTTTTCCTTTACCACCGAACAGAATATCATTGCCTTCACCAGCATCCAAATAATCGTTGCCTTTACCAGCATCCAAATAATCGTTGCCTTTACCAGCATCCAAATAATCGTTGCCTTTACCACCATCCAAATAATCGTCGCCTTCGTTGCCAATTAGGGTATCGTTGCCTTGACCGCCTGTGAGGGTATCGTTGTTATTTCCACCTGTGAGGGTGTCGTTATTTGGGCTGCCTTGGCTGTTAACTGGTGTGGTAAAAGTATCGTTATCTGCGATAGTTAATGTAGCGGTATTGTTGATACCAATAGTAGCACCGTTGCTGGGGTTGTTTAAGCTAAGTTGGAGGGTTTCGTTACTTTCAACTTCGGTATCGTCAATGATGGGAATTTCTACATTTTTGCTGGTTTCTCCATCGGCAAAACTAACTGTAATGGAAGTATTGTTGTAATCGGCGGGAGAGGTTGCGGTGTCGTCGGTTAGGGTAATTGTGGTGTTGACTATTCCATCACTGCCCTTGGCCCGATCGATCTTTACGGGCGCGATCGCACTACCATCTTCTTTAATGCTAAACTCTGGGTTACTAAAAGTTAAGATACCTGGATTGAGGCTATTGACTGCATTGGTGGGAGTTTCGGTATCTGGGGTATTGGGTGCGGATTCGATCGACTCAGGGCTACTGTTGGTAGGTACAGGATTTTCTGTATTTGTAGAAATGTCACTATCTAAAGTATTAAAGACAGGGGTGGTTTGGATGGGAGTTTGGTTGTTAAAAGTGATGGTGGCTTGGGCATCAATACGAGTGCCAGTTGAGGGGTTGGCTTTAGGTTGGATGCTGTAGCCGACAAAACCCTGTCCTGCCCCGTTTTCGTCGTCGGGAGGTAAGAAGCCCTGAGTTGCATTGTCAGCGGGGTTGTCTGTGGTGGGATCGATCGCGGTAAATGTCCAGGTGACAATCCCTGTAGCAGTGTCTAATTCAGCCTCAACATCAACAAATACGCCTCTGGTAGTAAGGAGATCGAGTCTTTCGCTGTAATTTTGTACGCCAAGGGGAACGTTAATAGTAATATCCCCAAAACCAAAGTCATTTAAGGTGAAGGTATCGAGGTTGAGATCGGAATCGAGTTGTTGGGTAATGGTAACTTTGGCAATGGGTGTGCTTTCCTGGGGGTTTTCGTTGGTGAAGCGGATGGTATTGAGAATGATGGCGTTTGCTGTTAACAAATATTCGTTTCCAACACCTTCGGGGTTGATTAGGGTGTTGACTGCGTTGACAGTTTCTAGTCGTTGCTGACTGATAGCCCCTTCAATAAATTCCGGATCTCCATCAGTTATAACAATATCTAGAATGACATCTTCCAGCAGATCTGGATCTGTAATTCCTGCCTTTCGGGCTATTTCTTCGGCTGCGGCGCGTTGTTGGGGGGTGAGGGTAGCTAAGGTGACGATCTTGTTGGGAAATGTGAGATCTGTAAAGGTACTGGTATCTTGTCCTGATCTCGTTTCCGGTTGATTCGGAATTATGTTTGATGCCCGCAAATTAGTGGCATTGGACATATCATACCCAGCCAACCGTAATTGAGATGAAGGGTAGTCAAAGAGGGAAGTTGCTTGGGTAATTCGCCAACTATTGGCATATTCGCCGTAGAGTTGTTGATTGGATATAGTGCCGCCGATAACTGTACCGTCGCGGAGGGCAAAGTCATCGTTTTTGTTGCCGTTATCGTTGCCTAAAAGGCCGACAACTTTACCTTGACGGTTATCAGCTAAACCGACATTAATATTTAGGAAACTACCTCGATCGTCAATAATAATTAAGTCATTATTAGCGGTAGTGATACTGTATTGTTTGCCGGAACGGGTAATGAGGTTTTTCCCGACTGCGTAGAGTTGGCCATCAGGAATGTTTGCATCCTTCCCGTTAATAAGGATAGATAGGGTTTTTCCAGCGTAAAAGGCGATACGTTGTCCATCATTTTCAATGGCAATGGCGGTGTTAATAGAAGCACTTTTACTATTGTTCCAAGGTTGTTGTCGGGTTTGGATTTCAAAGTTGTCAGTGGTAGATTTGACAAGGGTGAATTCTCCTACGCTTTGGAAATCGTAGCGTAATCCGTCGAGGGTTGTTAGGTGGGGGTCGTTATGAGTTTTGCCGAAAAAACTGTTAAGTTTTTTCTTAACTACTGTAAATGATGTCTTAAATCTTGTGGTATCGTAAAAATCATCAGGAGAATTACCAAAAATCTCATAAGGAGCTAAATCAAATATAGTGTGAGGTATCCCCCATCCCCAACTAGCATCAAAAAAGTTATAGGTTCCCCCGTTTAACGAGTCTGTCACAAGTCTGCCATCAGGTGTAAATACAGCTTCACTGCTTCCAAACCACCACTTATCTGGCTTCACCCATTTTGTATTGTTTTCATTTCCTACACCCTGTTGATGAAATGCTGAATCCTCTTTTTTCTGAAGAATCCAGCCCTCATCTGTTAGATTTGGATATAAAGATGATGGAGTATTATTAAACACATTTCTTCCATAATGTAACCTCCTCGCTTCTACAAATAACGTCCTCGCTGCTACAAAAAATGGTGTTTCTCCTGATGGATCGTTATATTGTGTAGGGTTATTAAATACATACCGATAAAAATTAGTATCTCCAGCATTGATTCCGATCGGATCGACTGCCGTAAACCTTCCCAAACCACTATCATAAAACCTCGATCGCATGAAATCGAGTCCATTCCCCTCATCCATGACTCCCCATTGCCCAACATATTCAAAGGGATTAGCAACACCTTCAACTTTGGTTAAATCTTCCCCAAACGGTAAATAACTATAACGGTTAACATAACTCCCATCATTCGCTGTTAACCCTACCGTAGAACCCAAAGCATCTGCATCATAATAATTACTACTGCTACCATTTACCCGACTGACTAAACCAATGCCATGAGTATAGTTAGCAACTAAGGTACTACCCTTATATTCCCCAACAATGTTCCCTAAACCAGTCGGATCGAGTAAATATTCCGTTCGTTGACCATTGAAAACTGTAGCAACACGATTTCCTAAACCATCATATTCATATTCCCAAGTATCTGGAGTAGTGACTACTTTAGTGAGGCGATTTTCGGCATTATAGGTATAGGTTGAAGTTTTTTCGCCTTCAGTTTTGCTAATTAAATTCCCATCTTTATCGTAGGTATAGACAGCATTACCCACCTTGGTATATTCATTCAGATTATTGCTGGTGTAATTCGTGTTAGTCCCGTTATCCGTTACCCTGGTGCGATTTCCGGCGGCATCATATTGATATTTAATCGTGCGATTAGTAGGCGTAACTACAGAAGTTAATTGTCCCGTTGCATCATAACCATATTGAAAAGTCCCTTCTAAAGTGGTCATGCTAGTACGCCGACCTAAGTTATCGTAGGCATACTCAAACTTAGAGTTAACCGTATTATCCGCCTGATAATTGATTAACCCAGTTAACTGACTCTGTAAATCGTATTCATAGCTGGTATAAGTCCCGTTGCCGTTGGTTTCTTTAATCAGACGACCTGCACTATCGTAGTCATAGCCGATAATCTTTTCTTCAGTGGCATTAGTTAAAGTCTTTAAGCTGCCGGCGGGATCGTAACTATAGTTAACCGTATAACCATCTTCAGAGACAAGTTTAGTACGCTGACCATCGGCATTGTAGGTATAGCTGAGAGAACGCCCCGTAGGATATTTGATATTAGTAAGCTGGTTAGCAGCATCATACTGCATCGTAATGGTTCCCGTCCCATCAGTGACAGTGGTAAGATTTCCGTTAGTGTCGTAGCTATAACTAACTTTAGAATCATCCGCGGATTGTTTTTCAGTTAGCAGTCCGTCTTTATCGTAGGTATATTGAATCGTATTACCCCGACGGTCGATCGCACTGGTAATATTCCCCAACGCATCTACGCTAAATTGTTGGTTACTGCCATCAGGGTATGCGAATTTAGTGGGATTGCCTTTAGGATCGTAGGTATAATTAACGCCATTCCCTTTGGGATCTGTAAAACCTGTTAGTCGATCGAAGGTGGCATCGTAGGTAAATTTAACATCTTGACTGAGTAAATTCGTCTGTTTGGTTAAATTACCTGACTTATCGTAACCGTAAGCTGTTTTTCCTCCATTCGGCAGGGTTGCACCAATCAAATTCCCATCCGCATCATAACGAAATAGCAGATTTTGATTATTAACTCCCCGAATTTGGCCTGGATTACTCCTGTCATCTAGTAAAAGCGTTTGGGATGCTCCCGTACTATCGGTAACAGTAACACCGCCTACGCTATCATAACTATAGGTCAAGCTTTGGCTTTGTTCGTTACTAAATTCTTCCGTCAGACGACCTCGATCGTCGTATTCAAAACTACGCTGATAATCTAAATCTGAACTAACAGACAATAAAGAATGTTTTTTCGCTGCTATATCACCCGTATCATAACTATAAGTAGTTGTGCCTTCGGGACTTTTCACCGATAACAGATGTTCCCCACTGGTATCATAACTGTAGGTAGTAAGTTGTCCTGTAGAATCGGTAATCTCACTAATACGCTTTCGATCGTTGTAAGCAAGTGTTAAACTATCTCCATTAGTGTGAACTAACTTAGCCAGGAGATCGTTGGTATATTGCAGAGTAATCCGATTACCGTTAGTATCCTCAACATAATTGAGTTTGCCATCACTACCAAACAAAGAAACAATTCCGTTAGCTTCTGTTAAGCGATACTCACTATTGGCGATCGTTAAAGTTGCACCACCATCTTCAGTCAATGTGCCATCTGTTTGCTTCTCAAAAAATCGCTGTAAATCCCCTACACTGCGAATAACAACATTGCCATTACTCTCAGTTGTAGCGCGTAAATCCCACTGACTAGACCAACCTCGTCCTAACGTTCCTAAATTGTAGCGTTCAGCAATAGATTGGGAGAAAGTGCGATTAAACGTTAAAGATAATCCCGGTGCAGCATCAACCACATCTGTTGCGCTAATTAAACCCACATTAGTGAGGGTATTAGCAGCTTGCTTCCATTCAAAGGCATATAATCGGCTTAAATTATTCGTCGTTTGTCCTAATTGACTTAAATAATTGGCATCTTCCGCCATGACAGCTTGAAACTGTCCGTAGGTTTGCCCGACTGCTGCTGTAAAGTTACTCCAGATGGCATCCCAAGCACCAGAATCAATAAAAGGATAATCTGCACGAGATTCTGCTTTAATCGCCGCCCAATCAATGACTTCATTGGGATTAACTTGTTCGACTGCAAAGTTAATTAAGCCATTGCTCTTGGGAGTATAGTTAAAGGAAATTTGATGACTTTTACCAGGGGCTAAAATCCCTGCTGCGCCCTTATCGCTGCCACCAAACCCTAAATTCAGCAGTTGGCTGAGGCTTGTACTGGTGGTATTTTCTTGAGCTACACTACCTTGAAGGGAAGTAACCCCGGCATTGGTTGCAGATAATCGAAATAAAGGGGCTGTGACATCCGTTTGTCCGACATTTGTATAAGTTAGATTCACCACTCCCGGCGCTGGATAGCTCAACTTAGTCTGAATATTCCCCAACGCACCATCCGTTACTGTAAAAGCAGCCTTAGAAGTAGCAGTATTTGCCTCATTTGCAACCTTGATATCGTATTTTCCAGTGTCTAACCCCTGCAAATCAAAAGTTGCCCAAGCTTCTTTGTCATTCACCCAATAAACTTTACTAGCAGCTTTTGTGGTACCATTGGGAGCAATTAAGCTCATTCGATCCGTTGGTGAAAACTTCTCACCCGCAATCGCGATCGTAGTTTCACCCTTATTGCTACCAGAAACCCCTTGAGGGAATCTGATTATGGGGGTAATATCATTATCGAGAATAGTCAGCGTTGCGGTATTTTGTCGACCAATTGTTGCTCCTCCAGTGGGAGTAGTTAGGGTCAGTTTGACGGTTTCATCTTTTTCTGCGATCGCATCATTGACAATGGGAATAATGACTGTCTTACTGGTTTCGCCATCCGCAAAATTAACGGTAATGGGTTCATTATTGTAGTCATCTGGTGCTTTAGCGGTGCCATCTTTCAAATTAATCGTGGCACTGACAGCCCCATCACTTCCCCCGCTACGAGTTACTGTTACAGCAGCAACGGCAATTCTGTCTTCATTAAGACTGAATTGAGAATAACTAAAGGCTATATTTCCTGCATTCTGTTCACCCGTTGGCGTGGGAGTTACTGGCGTTGGCGTGGGAGTTACTGGCGTTGGCGTGGGAGTTGCTGGCGTTGGTGTTGGCGTGACTGGGGTTGGTGTGGGAGTTGCTGGCGTGGGCGTGGGAGTTACTGGCGTGGGCGTGTTGAGCAGGATCGAGGCGGTGTCGCTGAGGTTATTCGCCACAGCTAAGTCAGGTTTCCCGTCGCCGTTGAAGTCGCCGATGCTGACGGAGATGGGGCGATTGCCAGTAGGGAAGTCAACATTGGTGGCAAAGGTGGGGGTGTTGGCGTTGGTGGGGGTGGTGTTGAGCAGGAGGGAGGTGGTGTTGCTGCTGTAGTTCGCCACAGCTAAGTCAGGTTTCCCGTCGCCGTTGATGTCGCCGATGCTGACGGAGGCGGGGCGATTGCCAGTAGGGAAGTCAACTTTGGTGGCAAAGGTGGGGGTGGTGGCGTTGGTGGGGGTGGTGTTGAGCAGGATGGAGG
>NZ_JAUBOS010000060.1:0-39790 GCF_036700365.1 Microcoleus sp. w2-18bC1 | reverse complement strand
CGAATCCTGTCATGACTACTCACACATGAGCAAAAGGGTCACTCCCTAAGAATATCGGGAGCTGGATGCACGGAAACTGGCACGTCCAGTTCTAACTGAGAGGTGCTGGGGATAATACCCCACATCGACTCAACCAATGCCACAAGATATAGCAATCCTCGCATCATTTGTGAATTTCTTACTCCCTCCCCTTGATCAGGGGAGGGTTGGGGTGGGGTAAAAAGTTTACAACTCCTGCAAGGATTGCTATATCACTTCAATCGCACTTTAAACCTGCGGCTGCGGCTGTGGAAAATTCGATCGGCACAAATGTAACTCCAAACTGTTCTCTCGAACACGGTACAATATGCGCCACTCGTTTAGGAGGGTTTTTCCGATTTCCAGTCTTCGAGTCAAACTCAATTATACCGGAGGCTCCTTCGGCTTTAAAGTTTGGATCGGCTAAGGTTTTTTGCATTCCTTGGCGGCTAGGTTCTGGCTGCATTTCGAGGGCTTTAATCAGCGTCCGGGCGGCATCGTAGGTTAAAGCCGATCGAGTATTGACCGGGCCTCCCCACAATTTTTCAGCGTTTTGCGGAAATTTTTTGTCAAAACTTATTAACGGATGCCAAAACACAGATATGCCCAGTTTTTCAACAGACTTTAGCTCTTTTGCTACTTCTAACGTTCTCGGCTCGTACAGAGTCCAGGGCCCGACAATCCAATTGCGATCGCCATTAGCTTTAATCATTGCGATCGCATTTTCCAGAGAATTAGTGACTTGACCGTCGGGAATGACAAGTAAGGCTGTTTTTCCGGCTTTCTCAACTTCTGTGATTGCTGCTTCGGCGTCTAAATTATTTTTAGATAAATCGTAATAATTCCTAAGTCTAAAAGTCGAGCCTCCTTTGGCTTCAAATTGCTCTTTGAATTCTTCCCACAAAGAAGCGCTAAACGGACTGTTGGGATTGTAAAATACTGCGGCTTTTTTCTCGCCGACCAAGAGCAGTTGATTTACTAAAGCTTCAGCTTCTATTCTAGTTGTCGGAGCCGTCCGAAAGAAAAATTTTCGAGGTTTTCTCGTCAGTTCTTCTGTTGTGCTTCCTGGAGAAATGGCGATTAGTTGATTTCGATTGTAAATATCTACGGTTTCTACAGTCATGTCGCTGGTGTAGTGGCCGATAACTGCTAGAATATCGGGCTGAGCGACCAGATAATTAGCCCTTTGAATCGCGTAGGATTTGATATTGCCATCATCAGCAATGATGACTTTGAGACCTTTTCCTTTAATAGCTTTTGGTGGGAGAAAGCCTTGACCGGGAAAATTTTTATTGTTCTCATTTGCAGCCAGAAGACCTAAATTAACTTCGGTTTGAGCTTGAGCAATGCCACGAAGCAGTTCTTCTGCTAAATTTGCGTTGAGGATGCTGCCGTCCTGATTTCTGCGAATGGGAACAACAATTGCGATCGTGTAATATTCTGCATTTATTGCCTTCAGCAGAGCATTGTTGATGTAAATTAAAGTTTCTGGATCTCTGCGGTCTTCCCGCCAGGACTGTTTAAGTAATTTTAAAGCTTCGGGATAATTAGAGTCGGCAAACTCATTTATTCCCCTTTGTTTTGACCACAGGGCGGAGGTTTGCACTAAGAGTTTTTCGCCGGAACTTACACCATCGGCGGAGGGTGTCAGCAACGTTGGTTGCGGGGAAATTCTGGGGATTAGCGGGAAAATTCTGGGGATTAAAAGTACGATCGCCCCAAAAGCCACAATTCCCGCAACGCCTAACAGCAGCCAGCGAAAGCGCGATCGCAACTTCCGCGAAGTTTTGGGTAACGGGGGCCCTGCGACGATCAAATTCAAGTCTTGCAAAACTTCCTCAACAGACTGGTAGCGGTCTTGGAAGTGGAAGCGCACCATTTTGGTTAAAATATTTGTGAGACCATCGCTAACCGGTTCAGATGTTAAATAATCCCAGATAATTTCACAATTTTCGGGGTCTTGTGGCAGATTGGTGGGACGCCGCCCGGTGAGGGATTGAATCGCGATAATTCCTACTGCATAAATATCATTATAGGGTTGCGGGACAGACTGCGGATTGTATTGTTCGGCAGGCATATAACCCCTGGTGCCGATCGCCTGCGATGTGAATATTTCACCGGTAGAGTTAGCGGTAAAAGTGCCGATTTCTTTGACCGCCCCAAAATCAATTAAAACAATTGTTTGATCTGTTTTGCGCCGAATTAAGTTAGAAGGTGTAATATCGCGGTGAATAATATTTTCTTGGTGGACTGATTTTAGTGTTTCCAGAACTTCCCGCAACAAAACAACAGTTTGTTGCTCATTCCACCGATCGCCCGCAGTGAGTTCTTGACTAAGCGGATGTCCTTCAATATATTCTTGAACTAAGTAAAAATAATCGTTTTCTTCAAAGCTATCGAATAATTCGGGAATGCGCGAGTTTTTGCCGAGACCGCGCAAAGCGCTAGCCTCTCTTTCAAATCGCTTCCTTGCCCTCTCCAAGACGCGCGGATCGTTCGATAGGGGAAAAGGAATTTCCTTAACAACGCACAGAGGATTATTAGGTTTGTTTATTTGTACAGCCGTGTAGGTTCTAGCAAACCCTCCCTCTCCCAACAAAGCGAGAATTTCGTACCTTTCATGTAGGATATGCCCTAAGTTGACACACATAAATCTTCCAACACCTCTTGACATGCTGCGGCCTTTAATGTTGATTATAAGCTTTTTTGTTGTCCAATACAGCTTGGCAACATATCAAATTCATCTGTGTCTATATCAAAAACACTATAACTCTCAGCAATTGGCAATTCTACATTAGTGAGGAGCGATCGCTAATTATCAATTATCTTTCTGCTAACTTACTGAGTACAAAAGCAGCTAAAAATCCGCAGACAGTAATTAGTCCAGCAAAATCGTGAGTTTCCTCGAATGCTTCGGGAATCATAGTATCTGAGATCATTGCTAAAATACCCCCTGCTGCTACGGCGGTAGTAGCGGCTATTACTTCCGCAGAAAAGCCACTGAAAACCGTATATCCTAACAATGCTGCAATACCGGAAATAACTGCGATCGCGCCCCAAACTCCAAAAATGTAACCCATCGATCTCCCTGCTTTTTTCATGCCGGCGGCGCTAGAGAGTCCTTCGGGAATGTTGGAGAGGAAAATTGCCGCTACTGTCACCCAACTAACAGCGCCTCCAGAAATCATGCTGACACCAACGACGATCGACTCCGGTATCCCGTCTAACAGCGCGCCGAGGGCGATGGCTAATCCGCCATCGCCTGACTCTGTTTTAGCTGGGTGCAAAGCGCCCGATCGCTTGCGGTGTTTTGCTCCCTGTTGACTCAAAAACCAATTGGCGGCTGTGTAGACAGCAGCGCCGCCCAAAAAGCCGATCGCCGTCGAGTCGAAACCGCCGCGCTTGTAAGCTTCATCCATCAGTTCAAAGGATAGCGCTGAAATCAGCACACCAGCGCCAAAAGCCATAATTGTCGCGATCGCGCGCTGGGGAATGCTCACAAAGTAACCCACCGCCGCTCCCAGTAGCAGCGCCGACCCCCCCAGTAAACCCCAAAATCCTGCCTGCAACCACACTGGAAACATCAGCTCTACCTCAGAGGAAAATTTTTTATGCACGCCTAAAAATTAATTATATATACGACTTACGGATGGGCGCCAGAAACCGGGTTTTTCACCTAATCTGCTAAGTACATTCCTCATAGTTATAGTCGCTAGTGTTCCCCTCAACATTAACTTTTTTACCCCAGGATGCGATTGACTCGAAACCAGCGATAGCCGCAGGCTTCTAACGGAAGAGATGGCTAATTTTTTTAACTAGCATTATTCAATCAATAATAACGATATTTGCTCCTAATCGCCGTCTCCGCTGACGGATATCCTGGCCCAAGAATTAGATCAGTAAACCAACCAATCGTTGCTGCAATTATGTGAGGAACCACCCGGCTTTTGACTTCGTTTGTGCTGTGTTGGATGTCTAGATTAATTAAGAATGAACTGGCAGCAAGGGATGCGAATAATAAACGTCGATAACTCAGAAATTTGGCTAAAGTTAAGACTGTTAATACCGTCGCAGTTGGTAGCAGCGATCGGAAAAATTATCCCGGTAATCTTAAACTGCGTCTGAAAGAACGATTGGCTCCTTCAAATAGTTTTAACCTCGAACGTTTGGGCTGCCTTTGATTCCTCTACAAAGCCAATAAAAGAGCCGTGTAAATTCCAGCACCAAGGACAAATGCCCAAAACCGACTTTCTCGTTCTTCTGGCAATTCTTCTTTGAGGACGTTGAGAACAATTCCTCCGGCTAAAAAAGCAAATAAAACTGCGATCGCAGTTTTTCCAATTTCAGTAGCGCTACCCAACACCCACCCCACAATAATAGCTGCTGCTAGTATCCAGCGTCCGATGCGCTCATAAATATGCTTGTGGTGTTGCCGCAAACCAGAGTCGTTCACTGCAAAGTGCAGTGCCATTGCACAAGAAAACAACAGCAGATTGGTAATGCCCGGTTCTTCCCGATGCAGCAGCAGATAGCCAATCAGAGCGTTGTAGATTGAAAAAGAGCCAATGTGCAACCAAAAAACACCAAGACTGGTCACATCCTCTTCGCCACGGTGACGAGATAAATTTGCCATTCGCTCCACGCCGTAAAATACAGTCAATCCTAACAAAGCTATTAAATAAACGTGGTGTTCTAGATAAGAAATAACTCCTGCTTCTACTTGCTCTAATACCGCTTGGTGCTGATTTAGTTCCGGTAAAATATGCACAAAAACATAAGCTACCGAAACCCCACTTGCTGCTGAAAGCCAGCCACTGCGAGGAATAGGAGCAAACCGCAACTTGCCGCAAAATAAATGTGTCAGCGCTAAACCAATGGCAATCAGCGCGGTTAAAGCTAAAGTATTAGGAGCAGGTCGTAAAGCTGCTGTTATTACCATAATTATGGTCAAGCAAATTAATCCTCGCCTAAAGCTTTAATGACTTGGTAATACTTTTCTTGGACATCTTTCTGGTCTTGCTCCTGAGAGATTTGTTCGCGGCTACTATTTAAAATCATCTCCGCGTGACGGCGTAAAGCTTCTCGTTGTTTGGAATTGCGGGTGTAAGTGGCGATGCAAGCTATAGCTTCCAATAAGCGAATTGTTACCGCCACATCTGATTTACTGTACTGGCGAATTTGGTTAAAGGCAGTATTGACTAAGCCTTCAAACGTCACTCCTTCAACAATGACGCGCAAATTATCTTCATCGTCGTAGCGATAGGGGGAGGGAAAATCCCTTTGAGCGAGGCGGGATAATCCGGCGCTGAGTCGATCGATACACCGAATCGCAGTAAACGGATCGTTGATACCAGGAGAAATCGCACGCAAGGCAATTTCAACTAATTGATCGATTGGAAATTCTACATCTTGATATTCAGTCCGTTCTTTGCCCAGAATAAAAGCATCGTTAATCTGTTGTTTCAGGCTTTGATTCACCTGTTTTTCCGGGAAAACCATCGCTACATCGCTGCCCTTGACGATAAACTTTCCCGGTCGAGTTGTAAGACGTACAAGCAGATTGTACTGACGGGCAATTTTCATTAATTCGTTGTCATCGATTGCTTGCAAATAACCCTCGCCAGTGGCTTTGATTGGACTTGCTTCCGAGTCAAAATTTGCAGGAATTTCTCCCACTTGTCGCGAGTTGTTCGCTTTACCTTGTCCGATTTTATCGGGAAACAGACGATCTAGAGCTTTGTCTAAATCGCCACTAACCTGAGTAATTACATGGGAGGCTTGAATAATGGTTGATGCGTGATGGATAAAGTAAATCAGTACGCCGATACTGGCAATTGCCAATCCGGTACCAACTGTAACCGAGAGTTGGGGTACAAAGAGGCTGTATCCTTCTCCTTCTGCATGAATGGTTCGCAGTACGAGTAAACAGTAAATAAACGTGCCAATGAAAGTGCCAAGCACGATTTGATTGCCCGTATCCTGCATAAAATTACGCAGCAATCGGGGACCAAAATTTGAACTCGCCAACTGAAGCGCCACAATAGTAATGGAAAAAGCTGTAGCAACAACGCTGATCATTGAACCGGCAACCGATGAAAGAACCGATCGCGCACCATCGGTTCCACCCGTGTAAATCCACCTCCAGTTTGGTATATTACCCGTGCGGTCAAGTGTCAGCATGGCGATCGCTAAAATCATCGACCCCAGCGCCATCAACGTTGGGATAAACCAGTAGCTAGAGTGCAGCGAGTCCCAAATTTTGCTTAACTTGACATTTTTCATGAGTTGGGGTGGCGTGAAGATTGTCCGTTGCCATCTTGTTGCGCTCGCTGTTCAATTAGTTGTCGCAGAGAACCGCTGATGCTACGGGGTTTGGGAACTTCGCCATTACCAGCAGGCCATCCTTCGCGCTGACGTTTGCGATCGCCATCCGTCTCTTCGGTTTGGTCGTGAAACAAAATTTGCTGCGTAGGAAAGGGCAAGTCGATGCCATTGGCAGTCAGCTTTTCCTTAATCGCAAAAAGTACCTTGTCCCGCGATCGCAGATCGTCCATTCTTCGCGGCGGAGCAATCCACCATCGAGCGCGGATATTGACGCTACTTCCTGCAAGTTCCATCAGCAACACGTCAGGAGCAGGGTCTTTCAAAACCTCTTCCACACTGTGCAGGGCTTCCATCATTAACTGCTTGGCTCGCTGAATATCATCGCCGTAGCCGATACCAACGTCGTATTCCATCCGGCGTTTATCAAAGGCGGTATTCACAGTAACAGAATTAATGAACAATTCCGCATTGGGAATTACAATCCGGCGACCATCATAGGTTCGGATTGTTGTAGCGCGAGTTTCAATACTTTCTACGGTTCCCTCAAAGTTTTTAAACACAATCTGGTCATCGATTTGGAACGGTTCCGTCAAAAGAATTAAGATACCAGCTAGGAAGTTTTGTAAGATATCGCGAAAGGCAAAACCAATCGCTACCCCGCTAATTCCCAGCAGTTGCACCAAATCGCCTGCTCTAAATGTGGGAATTACAATCGACAAGGCAATAAACAGACCAATCAGAACAGTAATACCCTGCGCTAACCTTCCCAACACCAGTCCCAAATTCCGGGATTGGCGGTGGTTGCGGGTAAGCCGCCTGACCGCTCTCTTAATTGACCTGCCAACAAAGAAAAAGATTCCAAAAACAATTAACGCTAGTATCATATTAGGCAGCAGGACAATGAAGCCATTGATCATGCTCTCAATCTTGTCCCAGACTGCGGATATTTCTGCTGTCATACAACTTCCTCTTGCATCAGTCATTATTGATAGTATTAAAATTAGCCACGTCAAACTCTATCTTAAGGCTGTAGATTACTTTAACGTGAGGCTAATTTAGGACTTACACAGCCACAGTAAATATTGGGGATGGTTCGTTACGCAGAAAGCTAACGCACCAACAATTTTTTTCAAGTGGATATCGAAGCCATATCTTGACCGTTGAGTTTTTGTGCGATCGCTACGCCTCTAATCGCTGATTCATTGGACAAAAGTGGAAAACGCATACATATACCCATCGTTGCGGTGGATTGATTTACAGTATTTATGACGCACTGGGCTAACCTTGCCGAGTGGCGTTCTCATTTCAAAAACTCCGCTTTCTCTAACCGTCAGCCTGCCGACGTGAGTGCCTGCAAACTTCCCAAAGGGAAGAATTGCACTTACCATGTCACCTGTCCCAAACCCAAAAAACGTTTTGCACCGTGTTCTGTGCTTGACAGGAAATCCGTATTTATTGGTTGTACACATTTGACGGCTGCCCCATCCTTTAGCTGCAATTAACAACGGTTGCTTCGTGAAAACTTGCAGCACTTCTACGTTTCCTACACAAGCTGCATCCAGCCAATGAGTTTTAGGTAGTCCTAAACGAGTGCGGTTGTACTTTGTTCTACCTCCTGTTGAAACTTCTATTGGCAATCCTGTTTGTTTAAGTTGTTGGAACAATGCCCAGCGGGTTGAATTCACAGCAGTTGCATCTTTCAAGGGTTGTGAGGCCTGTTTCAAAATACGGGACAGGATGTCAGGCTTTTTGGACAAGAAATCCCGAATATCTTGATTGCCTTTGCCTTGGTTGCAGCCACGGCAGGCTAGGGTAAGATTGGAAACGCGATCGCTCCCCCCTTTTGATCTTGGGTGGATATGTTCTACCTCAAAAGGTAAGTTTTCAACACCGCAATAGGCACATTTTCTCCCCCACTTCTCAAGCAAGTATTCTCTGACTTCATAGCCCGCAAGTTCACCTTGCTGATACTCCTTGCCGGATATTTCAGGGTTCTGCATTGCAAGGAAGTCAAACTTAACTAACTCTTGGGATATGCCTGTAATTGGGACATATCGACGGATGCGGTTGACCCAAGTCACGATGTTTTTTAACCTGGATTCTAAGCTTGGTGGCAACCATCCAGGCGCTCTTGTGCGGTTCAGAAAACGTGGTTTGCGGTAACGAGTCTTTCGGTTGCGACGATTGCGACGAAGGGCGCGACGTGACTCTAAGTCATTTTTTATTTGTTGTCCGCGATGGGTCAACTCAGCACCCCAGATAACTTTATCGCCCTGTACTAAAGCCAACCCAGTAGTTTTAGAACCTGGGTCAATTTTTAATTGAGTGGGTTGGGTTTTTGGGCTATCAACCGCATATTTCAGAATAATTGTGAACGGGTAACGGAGATAAACAGCAGCTTGGGCTAGTTTTAACAATCGTCTTGCTTGTCCTGGTTCTACTGGCTCAAGTGGTTGTTTGTTGGTGTCTAAAACGAATACAAAGTTAGACATTTTGTCCTCTGATTACTCAGGTTATGTTTTCCTCGCCAATGTTTTGATGGCTTGTTGTGTTAGAGACACTGACTTAACCAAATACATCTGTTTAATCTCTAACGACAGAGCTACAAGCTGGAAAGCACCCGTAGGTGTCATCACCCTCAAAACGTAGTATTCAAGATACTTAGGCTGGCTATTTGTCCAGTGTATGAACTAGCTGTCTAGTCTTGTCCACTGTTTGGTGAATAGCATCCAGCACCCTCTGTTCTGCTTCGGAAACCTCTCCCTTACTTTCGGCAATGCGACGGCATTGAGCTAATAGCGGTACTGCAAAGTCGGGGGTAAGTTGCTCTAACAATGCACCCAATGGTTTGGGGGACTTGATGTTAGCAGCAATCCTTTTGAGAGAATCAGCATTTAATTGCAAGACCTTCAATTCTGGCAGAATATCTTCCCAGTTTTTGTTGGGATAACTTGCCAAAATCATGTGAACCATAATTTGATCCATCCCTGCTTGCTGCGCGATCGCAACATCGAGATATTTCTCACTTTGTTGCTGAATCGCTTGCAGCGTTTCGGTTCCAGGTTCTTCAGTCTCTTCCCTCAGTTTGGCTTCGTAAAACTGGCGCGCTGCATATCCCAGCGCGTACAGCATCGTAGCATTCGTACTCGCACCAATCATCGCGCCAGCCAGCGGTACGTTACGTAAAAAGCCCAAACCAGCTCTCATTGCGTTGCTACCGCCTAGCGCTAACCCAAAAATTGCCAAAACCTCACCTTTTCGGGCTGGCTGTTGCAAATCCATCCCATAGGCGGCGGCAATTTCATAAACCATTTCGGTTTGAATCGCAGTAGTCGCGGCTAAATCGATCGCCAGCAGTGCAGCCGCGACACCGGGTAAAATGCTGCTAGCAAATCCAACACCACCGGCGTGAATTGCTTTTTCCACCATAATGCGATGGGCAATTTCGCTGGGATATTCATTGGGATACTTTTGTTGGAGTTCCTTGACTTGAGCTTCCGCTTTGGCTAAGTCGATGCGATCGCTGACTCCAACTAACCAATCAAGCCTGAGTACCCCTGCTACTTGTTTAACAAAGGGAAGATTACCAACATAAGTCACCGCATCTCCGGTTCCTTGCGTCGCTTGTCCAATCAATCGATAAGTTTGTTTAGCAGCAGCTTCCCCCCAATCAACTGCTGTGTCAACAACCGCTTTACCTGTATTCAGTGCAGATTCTGTTGTCTCGGCAATGAAATTTAACAAACCAGGTTTTTGCTGTGAATTAGTTTCTTTTTTTGGGTTTGATTGGTCATCCATCACTGTTTTTTCAATTAACTACAATACGCCAGATTTTCTGCTTGGACGTAGCCTCTCAGAGGCACTGTAATCGGCACCCAACCATCTGTTCCTATACTTTCAATCGTCACTCTTCGTCCACTCGCGACGACTCCAACCCTTTCCCCATCAGTGGAAGGTGCTTGATGTACATTAATTCCTCTGGCTGCTGCAACTTGGCGGCAGTTAGTAGGAGGCGGGGCGGTTGCGGCTTCACACATTCCGAGAAAACCACCATATACGTAGCCTTGTAGCGGGGCTGTAATTGGTACCCAGCCATTCTCACCAAGACTTTGAATCGTCACATTTCGTGCGGAACCGATGATACCAACCGCTTCGCTGTTAGCCGTCGGTTGTCGCCGAACATTAAGGCCATTTCTCGCAATAACCTGGCGACAGTTGTCTGAAGCTTGCGCTAGTAGATAGTCACCTTGAATCTGTTTTTGATTTGTATTAGCGGCGAAGGAGGGAGCAACTAAAACCGTTGCAGTTAACAAGATCGAACTTGTTAACCTTGTATATTTTTGCCATATCCTCTGCTCTTGCATCGCTTTATCTCCTTTTAAATCTCTATGCCAAAACATTAGAAAAGGTTTTTAGCTCGTTCATCTTCTCCAAGAAAGGATGAATCATCATCACAATGGTATAAAATCTTTCGACTCGCTGGTGTGCTTGTTGAATTTTCTGGTTTTATCATCGCTAATCAAGCATAAACGCGAGGTTTGCGAGCGCCAACAGCACCACCCATCATTGCCGCTGCCAAACTCAGCAAAGAGCCAAGTAGAAATGACCAAGTAGCTTTAGCTGTATTACCAGCTAGATCGCGAACTTGATTTGGGTCTACATTCGGCGCTTGATTGGGTATATTAACGCCGCCCTGTTGTTGTACTTGATTGGCAATTTCTCCAGCATTAGCAGCCGCAGCGCCAACAGCACCCGATATCCCGCTTCCTAATAACCAAGCACTAAGTGCTAATGTAGCTCCCCAAAGAATTGCTGCATTCAAAAATGCTGTTTTCTTGGTCATCGGGCCGCAGCTTTGAGCCATCACCCAACCTCCCAAAAATAGGGAAATCAGCAAACTGATAATCGACCAAATTACGACCCCAATACCAACGGAACCTGCATCCGCCCCTGTTGCACCTGCGGTTAATCCGATCGCCATTCCCAAAGCGCTTAAAAGTAGTTGAGTACCCAGAGCGATCGCAATTCCTGCCAAAATTGGCCCCCACCTCACTTGATCGTGGTAATCCACCAGCGGATTGACGATTGTAGGCTCAGTGAGTGGATTGCCCGATCGATCTGGATAAGTCATAAAAGATTAACCCCTGCGTTACGTCATTTTTTTTCTTGAAGGTAATTTAATTTTACTTAATCATCATTACCAGAATATCTACCGATGGGCATAATATTTTTAAGTTAAAAATTTTAAATATCAAAAGTAGTAACTTCGCTTATAAAATCGAAACTTCCTTTAAAAAAAACCAGCAGATCCTTTAGAGATGCCCTTAATTTTGTAGGATATCCCCTAGTTAATGTGATCGTAAAACCTAATAAATCCTTGTGAGAGTTGCTGGCAGAAACCTTGTAGGCTGGCTCCACCCAACCTACGAATGATTAGATAAATTTACCTCCTTGAGTACAGGAAATCTAAATTCATCTACCTAAAGATAGAAAAATACAAAAAAATATCGCTATCTTGATGATTTTCAATTTGCTGAATCATTCATAAGAAGGAAGTATTAGAGCTGATATCTATCTAAAGTAGGTACACAAGTTGATGTAGATAGTACAGGAAACAACTATGTTACTTTACAAAATTGAGGATTTTAATCCCAACTACCGCCAAGCCGCTTTTGAGGACGACGATATCAAAGGACTGGATGTGTATGGCGGAAGTACCGATGATAAAATTGGCACGATCGATACTGTGCTGGTAGATGAGACAGGACGTTGCCGCTATTTTGTGGTAGAGACTGGTTCTTGGATTTTTGACAAAAAAGTTTTACTTCCCATCGCTCTTTGTCACATTGATTTTAATGGGCGGCGTGTTTACGCTACAGGTTTGCGGAGTAAAAACCAAGTGGAAAAACTACCCAGGTATGAGCATGGAATGGCAGTTGATTACGATTATGAAGAACAAGTGCGGGGTATTTATCGAACTTCAACAGTAGAAGCGTCTGTACCAGTAGAAGCATCATTACCTTTAGAAGCACCTGTGCGAGTTTCTACAACACATTCGGTCTCGCCTCAAGCTACTAATCCTGCTTATGATGATCGGGATACCTATACTTACGAGCGAGAACCCCAATTGTATCAGATGAACGAACAGGATCATCAAAAACTCAAACTGTACGAAGAACGATTAGTTGCAGATAAAACCCGTCGCAAAACAGGCGAGGTAATAATTGGCAAACAAGTTGAAACCGAAAGGGTAAAACTGGAAGTTTCTGTAGAAAAAGAGCGAATTGTGATTGAGCACACAACTCCAGAATCTGCAGGGAGTCTAGTAACCCCAGATACCGCCTTCAAACAAGAAGAAATGGCACATTTTGAAATCTACGAAGAAAGTGTGGATATCCAAAAGCAAGCGTTCGTGCGCGAGGAAGTGCAAGTCAGAAAAGAAGTTGAGCAAGATACGGTTGAGGCAAGAGACACAGTACGTCGCGAAGAGTTAGATGTAAAAAAAACAGAATGGGATTCGGAGGATAAAAAAAGTAATCCGCTTTAACTCAGCCAAAGAGTATCGTTAAAAAAAATGCAAAAATTAGGAGGAAATTTATCATGTCTACTCGCAGGCATTTACCGTCAATCAGCGTAGCCTTTTTAGCTTTAGCTGTTAGTGTCAGTGGCACTGGCTTTGTGCTAAGTTCCCAGCAAGTTGCTGCTCAACAAGCTAAATCGAAATTTCCTGATGTACCGCCGAATTACTGGGCGCGTCCGTTTATTGATTCCTTAGCTGAAAAAGAGATTGTTACCGGATATCTAGACGGAACTTTTAGACCCAAACAGGCTGTAGATCGGGATGAATTTTCGGCGATGATCCGCCAAGCTTTTAATCGAGCAAGCGTTAGAAAGATACCGAGTGGAAGTTACTTTAAGGATGTGCCTAAAAACTACTGGGCAGAAACTCCGATTCAAGAAGCTTATGAAACGGGATTTATGAATGATTTTCCCGGAAATGAGTTTCGTCCGAAGCAGCCATTGACTAAGGCACAAGCATTAGTTGTGTTAATGAGGGGTTTAAATATGGATTTCAATCCCCCTGTTGTCAAAACCGATCGAGCTGCTGCAACTCCAGCAAGACAAACTCCAGTAAATAAACGTCGAATTGCTAGGAACCGTTTGGCATTTCCTCTCGCAGCGACTGTTTTGATGCAGCCGTTATTACCTGTCGTGGCAAAGCTGCAGCCTGCGGCTGCGCCCGCACCTAAATCGGCTAAGTCTGTTCCACCAACAACGACAAAAGCTGCAACTGCGCCTGCTAAAAATTCGGCATTAGATTTTCTCACTTCGTACTATAAAGATGCCGAGAAACTTCCTAAATATGCGGTTGAACCCGTGGCAGCAGCGACAAAGGCAAAGATAGTGGTCAACTATCCAGATCCCAGAGTTCTTAATCCGAACGAGTTGCTGAGTCGGGGTAGTGCTACTGCCCTAATTCATCAAGCTTTGGTCAATCAAGGTCAGATAGCACCGCTTCCAGACAAGAATACTGCTAAGTACATTCCTAACAGTCCACGTCGCTAGTTCTCCCATCAACTTTAACTTTTTTACCCCTGGATTCGATTGACTCGAAACCAGCGATAGCCGTAGGCTTCTAAGGGAATAGATGGCGATTTGGCATCGAGAGATTCATACAGCCGATCGCCAAATAAATCGCACAGATTGCTGTATTCGTGAGATTTGAGCGTAGCGGTACAAGGTTTGTCGGCTAAATTGTGGACAGCAATCACCGTCCTGCCTTGCCAGTCGCAGCAGTGGGCTAACACCGAGGGAGAGTCGGTTTCGAGAATGTGCCACTTGCCCCTACCCAACTCAGGACATTGCTTGCGGATGCTGATTGCACGTTCCATCCAGTTAATTAATGAGGCCGGATCGCGCTGCGCTGCAACGACATTGACTTGTTTGTAACCGTATTCTCCGATCGCGATCGCAGGTCTGGCAAGGGCATCAGTTGCAGCCGTCGAAAAGCCACCATTCGGTGCATCTGACCATTGCATCACGGTGCGAACGCTGTCTCGACCTTCCAGCGAAAGGTCATCGCCCATGCCAATTTCTTCGCCATAGCGCAGCATGGGTGTACCAGGGAGGGTGAACAGCAAGCTGTAGATTAGTTCAATCCGGCGGCGAGATCCTCCCATCATCGGTGGTAAGCGGCGACGAATCCCGCGCCCGAAAATTTGCATAGTTTTCTCAGGGGCAAACGCTGCAAAAATTTCCTCTCGTTCCGATGAAGTAATGCGGTCTAGCGTCAGTTCATCATGGTGGCGCACAAAATTAAGCCACTGACAAATATCAGGAATATCCGGTAAGGTTTTTAGTCCATCGCGCAATGCTGTGGATTCTTGACGCGCCAAGGCCAAAAACAGATGCTGGTTCAGCAAAAAGTTGAACAGGATGTGCATTCTGTCGCCCTTAGCAAAGTAGACAGGAATTTGATCGCGATCGACATTTGCTTCTGCCAGCAACACAGCATCACCCTGACGCGATGACACAAAATCTCTCATTTCTTCCAAGAAACCTCGCAGCTTTTCGGGGTCTGCACCTTCGATGCCAATTCCTTCAATTAAAAAGGGAACAGCATCAATGCGAAATCCAGACACGCCCAGTTCTAGCCAGAAACCCATAATTTTGCAGATTTCTTCTCGTACCGCCGGATTGGCAATATTCAAATCTGGCTGTTCTTTGTAGAAGTGATGCAAATAGTAAGCGTTTGCGTGTTCGTCGTACTCCCAAATACTGTCCTCAGCATCGGGAAACACCAGCAATTCTGGATCTGTTTTGGGTGGATTTTCTGACCACACGTAGTAATTGCGATACTTCGAGTTTTTATCGCTTTTGGATGCCACAAACCACGGATGCTGATGGGACGTATGATTTACTACTAGATCGATCAGCACGCGAATTCCTCGTTCCTTTGCTTGGTGCATGAACTCGACAAAATCTCCCAGGGTTCCGAGTCTCGGATCAATGTTGTAGTAATCCATCACGTCATAACCGTTGTCCCGGTTAGGGGAAGGATAAAACGGCAGCAACCACAAACAAGTAATTCCTAGCCCGGATAAATAGTCTAGGCGGTTGATAAGTCCCTGAAAGTCGCCGACACCATTCCCGTCCGAGTCCATGAAGGTTTCAACATCGAGGGAGTAGACAATTGCGTTTTTATACCAGAGGTCTTTCATATCAGTAAATTTCTTAATAGAGAAACGGTGTAACATGGCTGTGTTCAGAAACCCAGTCACAGGGCAATTTAGGAAGCTGAATGCCACGGGTATAGCTCATCTTTCGGAAGATAGTTTTAAGTCGTATTTGTACCAATTAAAAATATTTCAATATAACGGTATATTAAACATAAACCAAGATAATACCTTACGTTTTTTCAATTAAAAAAGGGTCGATACGTCTGACTACAATTAGCAGGAGCGATCGCTACCAATTTCAGCTTAGATCTTTATTGCAATAGCCAACTTGTTTAGCTGGTAGCTGCACTGTCTTCGCTCTCTTTCGCCAAGACAGTGCACCAGCATAAACATTAGTTAAATCTGCCAGCGCTTGTAAGTGCTGACGGCATGGGAGTTGTGTTTGCCTTTAGCGATCGCCAATCCGGCCAACTAATCTTCTACCCAATTAAGTAACCCAAGAGAAGTAACAGCTCCAAAAAAGTGAGCGCCAATCAGATTGACGTTTGCCATCGTCACAAAAATATCTAGGGAACGAATCACATTTTCTGGCGCATAAGCTGCCATCGCTTGGGGTTGACTAAGAGTTTTCGCTAGCACTACAGCAACTGTTTCTTCTGAAGCAACAAACGCGATTAATACCCCCACCAAACTAGAAACTAATCCAATCCGTAAGGTGTGAGTAATATGTTCTTTGCTGGGATATACCTGGGAATTTTCTGCGTGCAAAAGTCGGCCTAATAGCCTATAGCGAAAATCCCAAAATATTCTAAAGCACAGCAATAGCAGACCAACTATCGCTAAAACTACCCCGAAACCAATACCTGCATTATTGGTTTGCTCGCTCATGTTGCGACCCAACATAGCAAATACTAAAACTATGCCGGAAACAGCACCCAAGAATAACTGTATCCAGAAGCTAAACCTACTAAACAAGCGAAAAGTTGCGACGAATTCGCTTTGGGTCAGCGGTTGCGACAAGGATTCTGGTTGATTCATTATATCCACCTTATTGCTGAATTGAGTATCAAAATAAACGAGGTAAGAAAGAGGTTATGCTTGTCTTCCTGGCGATCGCCTTGTGGTTAGCTATTAGACATCTCCCGAAAACTTCGTTAAGGGCAGGCAGGATGCCTACCCCCTAATCCCCGCAGTAGTTATGAGAGAGGTCTATTGGTTACTCAGGAATCGCGGAGGGATATACTCCTGTAGCAACTAAGACAGGTTTGTTGGTATACTCGGCTTCTAGCTTCTGCTTCAAGGTCAAATCCCATTGCAGATCGTAGTCCCGCTCAAGTTCAGCGAGGACAAACGAACGCAACTCGCCGGTTACGGCAACCTTCTCACCTTCTCGCACGCTTGGTTGTGGAACTGTGTGTATCACTAACAAGTCTTGTCCGCCAATTAATTTGTCTTCATCCAAGGTGAACGAGTTTGGACTTCTGAGGCTTTCGACTTCACCGCTGACCGCCAGTGTCTTGCCGTAGTATTTTTGGGGGTCTGAGGTGAGTTCCCCCGGTGTGGGGGCTAGCGCCATCGATTGTGCAACGATCGCAGGTTTACTTTCGTACTCGGCGTACAAGTTTGACTCTAAGCCTAATTTGTACTCGCGCTCAATATCTGCAAGGACAAAATTGCGAACTGTTCCCGTTACTTGAACTTCTTGACCTGATTCAGCCGGCAGCACAAAAGGCTTGCCGGTGGCATTGACAACCAAAATCGGTTCGCTGCCAAAAAACTCCTGATCGCTAACTGTAAAGGTCGATGGCCCCAATTTTTTGACTGGTTCACTTCTGATGGTGACAGTTTTGCCAAGCAGTTGTGCTGTGTTATCAACCACATTCTCGGTAGTCGTGGCAACCGAACCGGGTGTTCCAGGTGCAGGTACAGGTGCCGTTGCTTGCCGCTGTGGGGTAGTACAAGCCGGAAGCAGCATAGCTGCTAGTGCGAGTGCGATCGCTCCTCCCTTAGCATTCGAGAGCTTTTGAGTGTAATTGTTCAAACGATTATTAACCATTGAAAAACCTCCTTGATTTTTTCTGTGTATTTTGTTGATGAAACTAATGAATTTGTGTTCAAAACCCGGTCTTTTTATTGCTGAATTCAAAAAGAGTTAACCATCAGGTTGAATTCTTAAAACCCCTTGATTGCGATCAAAGTTACTCGTTTAATCTCTGGAAACTGCTACCATCCCTGTTTCATAACTAGACATCGGTTTAACTTTCAGCAGCCCTCCATCTTCGCGCACCATTGTGACAGTCAAAGGCGTTGGTAGATTGTGCAGAACAATTTCTGCTTTACCTGCTAGCATTCGGGATTCAGTATGCCCGACTTTGGGCGGGCAAATAGTCGCGAGTCGCTGCTCAATTTTGAAACAGTACCAACGTTTCTTCACTGGTGCGATCGCCTCTACTAGAACTGAGATTCACCTCGTATCGGGTTCCTGGTAGAGAAATGGTCGGCTTAAAAGCAAAACTGAATTTACCTTGTTCATCCGCCCGAATTGTGCGTTCGAGGATATTTCGTTCAACTCCAAACAAACCTGCCACAGAAGAGGTAGCCTGAACGTTGACATTAACTGTCGCATTTGGGGCGCTGCGTCCTTCCACTTCAACAGTCCCGCTGACGCGAGCATTTTCTTCGGGAGTGATAATTTCTAGCGGGATTTCGGCAGTGTTGGAACTGCCATCATCGCCAGCAATTAGCTCTCGATCTAAACGGGAACGAATAACTTGATTTCCCGACTGCAAACTAGCAGTAACCGCCGCACCTGCAGGGGGGAAATAATCTTGGCTGCGGATCGTATATTCCCCTGTGTAAACGCCGTTGGATTCTTCCCGCATGGGGATGTTATAAGCAACTCCTTCAATGGAGAAATTAGCTGTAGCGTTGGGAGTGCCGAGCAATTTGAAATTGAGCGTGGTTCCCGGAGCTAACTGCTGTACGGATCGAGCAGTGAAGCGGTTAATAGACAAAGATTGAAAGCGGCGATCGTTATAACGAGCAACTAAAGGTTGTTGCAAGCGGGTGCTACTGATGCGATCGCCTTGTTGCAAATTGGCCCGCACAACTGTATTTTCGGAAAGTCGATCGCCCTCGCGAATCATGTAGCTTGCCTCGTAGACTCCCGGTTGAACCTCCCGCATCGGCAGATTTTGCACTGCATTGGGGATAGTCAAGGTAGCCCTCGAATACGGGACTCCTCGCAACACGAAAAATAGTTCAGTTCCTGGCTCTAATCGCTGTACTGGATATGCGGTAAAACTGTCAATATCCGAGCCGACTACTCTTCGTTGAGCTACTTGGATAGAGGGTTTGAGACTAGCTTGAGCAATTTCCGGTAAATAAAGGGTTGAACCCAACAGAACCAGTCCAATTGCCGTTGAAAATGATTTTATTTTCATAAAATCCTCCTAAATCGAAACAACCAACCTCTTGCAGTAATAATGTGAAAATTTCAATTAATTATTAAATTTTTACTTTTGCTAAGGGTCGATTGTCTGTGTTCTACGTTCTACATTCTTTCAAAACGTTGCTTATATATCTATTTAACCTCAACTCTCAAAAGCTTGCCATCTGTCGGAGGCAATAAGAAAATATCTATCTGATGAAAGATGTTTGAGTAAAAAATAATGAATTTGCGAGTTAAGTGCGATCGCTCGGACTATTGGCGATAGATGCTTGATTCCCCACTGTCGCACTGGGGCGCATCCATTCTTGCAACGTCCATAAGCTAGTTATGGCAGCTATTGCAGCTCCAAAACTATCCATAATCAAATCAATAATCGTATCATTCAGGCTCTCAATCACTTCGGTTGAGAGAACAATACCAGCCGTCCATTCGGCAACTTCCCACAAAGCACCAATTGCAATCCCAAAACTGGTTATTGTTAGCAAGTACAGCATTTTATGGTTACGAAAAATAGTCAGCATTGAACTGTACGCTAAAAAACTCAATGCTAAAGTCACGGCAAAAGTCGTGAAAGCATGAACAATTTCATCATAAAGCCCCGGTTGGTAAAACAGTCCGAAAACCCAGCCTCCGGCGTTGAGTAAGGCAGCAAGCACAAACAGGAAATCAAACAGCGTTGGCAAGCGATCGTCCATCACCACAAACACCAGTGATGCTACTAAGAATAAAGCTAAACCCAAGGCATTTTGCCATTTTCCCTGACTAAGAGCAGCTATTACTGCTATTGTTAATAACGCCTGTCCTACCCAAGCTGTAACTCTATAGCCACGCCAGTTTGTAGTCATCATCCCTCTCCGTCTATCTTAAGATCACACATTCCCGACTTCTCTAAAAAATCAGAGTTTTCCATGCCCTTTTTGTGGTTTATTTGAGTTCATTTTCTAGAGGTCATCTTGAGCAACTTGGGCATGGTTTAAGGCAGCAACCAAGGTAACTCCACCTAAAATATTACCAATTAGAGTAGGTATCATGAATTTGCCAAAATATTCTGGCCACGAAACAGCTTTAATTGCCACGGCATAGAAAACTTCCACCGATCCGGCAATAATATGAGGAAATTCACCTAGCCCAACCAGGGAAGTGATGATAACAATTACCCAGAGTTGGGAAGACTCAGCGGCGGGGAGAAGCCAGACCATTAAAGCAATCAACCAACCAGCAAAGATAGCCCGCAATAAAGTTATCCAAAATCCTCCATCGATAACTTTTAAACCTATTTCACCAAACGCTTTTTGAAATTCAGGCGGGAAGACTCCAACCTGTGCAACTATTGAGGCAAATATGAATGAACCTAACAAATTGCTTGCTAAGACAATTCCCCATAATCGCAGCACTCGCATAAAAACTTTGCGTCTGCGATCGTTTAACAAAGGCAGAATGACAGTCAAGGTATTTTCAGTGAACAACTGCTGACGCCCCATCACTACGATGACAAAGCCGATACTGTACCCAAGGCTGACAATGATAGAACTCCAAGATTGCTGGGGTAAATTTGCTTGGAGTACACCTTGAGCCACCAGGGAAAATCCCATAGATAGTCCTGCCGCTAATCCAGACCAAGCTAGGGCTGAAACTGGACGACACAACTCACTTTCACCCTCAACCCTAATCGTTTCGTGAATGATTAAGGCAGTGGGACGGATGCGCTCAATGATCTCTTCACGATCGCGATCGCTTAGTTCCAACTTTTGTTGACCCAGCAATTCTATTGCTTGGCTGGCTCGATCGCAATTTTGTGTCATCTCGCTCTCGTTAAATTATATGAACTTCCTAGTTTTCAGCATACAAACTAAACAATAGCCACGCCCCTAACCTGAGAATGAGCTTTGGATTTTTCTAAAAAGTCTCTTTAGAGAAAAACTTGCAGTGCAGCATCTATCTTAAGTTGGGTGATTTTAAAATTCAAGGTAAAAGCAATATATCTTAAGTAAGATATTTGGCTATTTGCTTTAATTTTGCACAATCTTTCCCATACAGAGGTGTTTGGTTGGCAGGCGTTGTATTAAGCATGAGTTTTATTGGTATTACCAGCATTATTGGTTTGTTTGTTTTGCAAGTTCCACTGCCTTTTGTGAACGGGCTTCTAGCATTCCTATTAGCCTTAATTCCCTATATTGGCGCAATGTTAAGCGTAATTCCCCCGCTGCTGCTGGCTTTATTAAATTTGCCTTCAAAAGCAGGCGCGGTGTTGTTGCTTGATTTCCCTATTCAACAAATTGAAGGCAACTTGGTCACACCTATCATTAGGGAAAAGCAGGTATCTCTGCTTCCCGCTTACACCTTAGCTCTCTTGACAGCATTCGGATTTTTATTTGGCTTTTTGGGATTATTTTTAGCGCTACCAATTCTAATTGTTATTCAAATCTGGGTTAAAGAAGTTTTAATCAAAGATATACTAGACCCCTGGCAGACTGCTCCATCAGAGCCAGTTAATAACCCATAAAGCTATATTTGTCAAGCCCAATTAATGTGAAGTTTATTAATCAATCAACCGATGAGACTCCCGCTCAAGACAGATGACAAAAATCTCTAAACAAAGTAATTATTAGATTAATAAATGATAATATAAATCGTTTGTTTAAGAACTAAGTTAACTGGAAAGGAATGCACCATTGCCTATGCCAGCAGTCGTTAACAACTAAAGTATAAAAAATATGAAACGGGAAAACTCACCCACCGACAGCATTAAAGACTCAATTGGACAGGCAGCTTCTCATCCCTGGTTTGAGCGACTGGCAAGATTGGGATATGCTTCCAAAGGCTTAGTTTACTTTATTGTCGGTTTTTTAGCAGCACAAGCAGCCTTTAGTATGGGCGGCAGGACAACAGATACTAGCGGTGCATTATCAGAAATTGTTAACCAACCCTTCGGTAAATTTCTGCTATTTCTTGTAACGATTGGCATTATTGGTTATGCCCTTTGGCGTATCGTTCAGACAATTCTCGACCCAGAACACCAAGGACAGAAAATGGATGCCAAGCGCATAGCCCAACGCATTGGCTACGCCTTAAGTGCTTTAGGTTATGCAGGTTTGGCTTTAACGGCTGTAAAACTGATAATGGGTTCGGGCGGTGGTAAGAGCGATACAACCGAAGATTTGACAGCCCAAATTTTAGCGCAACCGTTTGGACAATGGCTGGTAGGATTGGCAGGCTCAATTGTTATTGGTGTAGGATTTTCTTATTTTTACGAAGCATATAAAGCCAAATTTCGTCGCCATTTCAAGCTAGATGAAATGAGCCAAACCGAGCAAACTTGGGCGACACGGTTGGGTCGATTCGGAATTGCTGCCCGTGGAATTGTTTTCGTTATAATCGGTTTTTTCTTAATTCAAGCAGCAAGGTTATCGGATGCCAGTCAAACGAAGGGATTGGGCGATGTGTTGGGAATTCTGGCACAACAGCCTTTTAGTCCAGTGATTTTGGCTCTAGTACCTGTGGGTTTAATTGCCTATGGCATCTACTCGGTAATTGAAGCTCGCTATCGGAAAATTTTGCGTTCATAAGCTTGCCCGTTATACAGAGAGTTTTGAGTACAACAAGTTTTTTGAATTAAGAACTTATCTAACTCAAAGCTAAAAAATTTTACAAGGTGTCCTGATAAAATCACATACTTTATAAGTCTGGAGATTTTAACTCAAAACTCAGGGCGAGCACGGGGGCACCGCCCGTACTCAACTCAAAACTCCTAAAAACTGATGGCACAAATTGGTTATCATGCTTCCCACGAACAGTTTAAGCCCAGCGAACTGCTGAAATATGTCAAAATGGCAGAACAAGCTGGCTTTACCCATGCCCTTTCTTCCGATCACTTTCATCCTTGGAGTGAAGCGCAAGGACAAAGTGGTTTTGCTTGGTCTTGGTTGGGTGCAGCAATGCAAGCAACGCCGAGGCTTTCCTATCGGGTTGTTTGCGCTCCCGGACAGCGATATCATCCGGCTATTATTGCCCAAGCTGTGGCAACGTTGGCAGAAATGTTTCCCAATCGTTTTTGGCTAACGGTTGGCAGCGGTCAAGCGTTGAACGAACATATTACTGGGGATAAGTGGCCTACTAAGAGCGATCGCAACACGCGCCTCAAAGAATGTGTCCATATTATCCGCGCCCTTTGGGCAGGAGAAACCGTCACCCATCGCGGTTTAGTGTGCGTAGAAGATGCAAAACTTTATACCCGCCCGGAAATTCTCCCATTAATTATCGGCGCGGCAGTTACCCCAGAAACCGCAGAATGGTTGGGCAGTTGGGCAGATGGATTAATTACTACTTCTCGCCCACCTGAAAAGTTAAAAAAAGTCGTCGATGCGTTTCGTCGCGGTGGTGGAGAAGGGAAACCAATGATTTTGAAAGTGCAGCTTTCCTATGACAGTAATGCAGAGAAATCACTACAAGGTGCTCATCATCAATGGCGTAGTAACATCTTCAAAAGTAAAATGCTGACAGAACTGATAACACCCGATCAATTTGATGCGGCCGGGGAGTTTGTGCAACCAGAGGAGTTATATCAACACGTCCGGATATCGGCAGACCAAGAGCAGCATATTGAGTGGTTGCAAAAAGATATTGAATTGGGGTTTGATGAACTAATTTTGCACAACGTTAACCGAGAACAAGAGCAGTTTATTGAGGTATTTGGCGAAAAAGTAGTGCCAGCGCTGACAAAAAATTGATCTTGGCATCTACCTAATTCAAGACTTTGAATTCTGATTTAATAATTGCTGCATCTCAGCCCGCAAGGCAGCAATTTCAGTTTGAAGTGCTGCAATTGATTTCCCTCCTGCTAATTCTGCTTCGTCATCCTCTGCATCGCGACCAATAAAAAATGTGGCGATGGTCGCAGTTACATAACCAAAAACCGCAAACGCATAGAGTGCCAGAACAAGGCAAAGTATGCGACCTTCTGGCGTTTTGGGCCAATATTCCGAACCCATTGTCATCATTAGCATTGCGGTCCACCATAAGGCTGTGCCGTAATTATTTAACCCGGAGGAACCATCGGCGATATCTTTTTCAAAAGCATACATCCCTGCTGCACCTACCAAGGTAATAATTATCGTTAGTCCTACGACATAACCAAATCCGCGACGGCTAACACTCGCAGCTAATGCCCGCATCCCTCGATTCGTACCAGTCATAACTCGCAACAACTGCAAACTTCGCACAGCCCGTGCTGTTTTGAATGCTCGCACCACTCGTACAATCCTCAAGGTACGCAAAGCAGGCAACAGCAGAGAAAAAGCCGTTATCCAATGGCTTTTAATATAGGAAATTTTGCGGGGAGCCAAGGCAAATTTAACTAGAAAATCGGCAATAAAGATAATCCAAATAGTAGTGCTAACGACTTCTAGCAGTGGATTTAATCCCCAAGTTAATTCAATAATAAATAGGGCTAGCCACACAAATGCCAGCACCAGCATGGGAGCTTCCAGCCAATCTTCTAGCTGTTGCAAAATCTGGCCTTGCTCTTGTTCTATGGCTTGTTTTTCGGCTAGGTTGGGGTTGTTCATTTACCTACCAAATCATTAAAAGTTAGTCTTTTACGCTGCATTTTAGCATAAGCTTTCGCCACCGGCACAGCAGTAAAGCCGTGGGGGATTATTGACGCGCAAAAAATTAGGCAACCAATGACCCAATCTAAATCTAATCCCGTTTTACGTAGCGCCAGCATGGCATAGAAAACTGCTGCCGCACCCCTTGGACCAAACCATCCTAAAAACAAAGTATCCTACCAGCTTTTTAGCTGACCCAGCTCATGCGGGCGAAGACAGCGCAACTAACTACAAACCCTTGTTAAATTCATTCCCACTCTAACGTCCTTCCCTCTTCACGTCCAACTCTTCGCGACGCAGTGTTTCCGCTGCCTCAACAATCTCCGTTTCAACTTCTTTCCTGATGTTAACTTCTTCGCGCACGAAAGCTTCTTTTTTGATATCAGCAGTTTCTTCGTAAACTTCCATACGCATCACCTTTTCCTGCTGGAATGGAGTATCCAGATTTACGGGCGCACCTGCCGTCCCTGGAGTTATACTTTCAATTACAACTCGCTCTTTTTCTGTGGGAATTGAAACTCGTGCCGTTTCGGTTTCTACTCGCTTGCCAATTGCTACATCGCCAGCTTTGTGACGGCTTTTTTCTGCAACCAGTCGTTCTTCGTAGAGTCGGAATTTGTGATGCTCGCGCTCGTTCATCTGATACAATTGAGGCTCTTGTTCGTAAGTGTAGGTGTTGCGATCATAACCAGCAGCCCTAGCTTGGTTAGAGACAGAATGCGGCATAGAAACTGGTGCAGATGCTTCTACAGGCAATGATGCTTCTACAGGTGCAGACCCTTCTACCGTTAGAGTACGATAAACACCCCGCACTTGTTCTTCATAATCGTAATCAACTACCATCCCATCCTCATACCTGGGTAGTCTTTCTGCTTGGTCTTTACTCTTCAAACCCGTCGCGTAGATGCGCTCTGCATCAACATCCACTCGACAAAGAGCAACTGGAACTAATACCTTCTTGCCAAAAATCCAGAAACCTGTGTCAACAACAAAATATCGGAAACGTCCTGTCTCATCAACTAGCGCGGTATCGATGGAGCCAATCTTCTCATCTGTATTTCCAGCATAGATATCCAGGCCTTTGATATCTTCGCCATTAAAAGCCGCTTCGCGGTAGTGGGGATTAAAATCTTCAATTTTGTAAAGTAACATAGGAATCCTTCCCTTTCTATCTACATCAACTTATGCCTCCATTTTAGATATAACTCAAATTTGATGCTTCCTTCTTATGAAGTATTAAATAAAACAGAATAGTACGATGAGTATATTTATTTTAATTTTTTTCTGTCTCTGGATAGATGAATTCTCATTTTTTATCCATCTTCCGCTCCCTCAAGTTTCGCAATTTGAACTTTGAACAACTTTGCCTTTGTTATACTACTCCCTCTGTTTAACTATTATTATGAATATATGCAATGCCGCCTCTTCAGCAAGCAATTTTCCATAACTGATAACTAATAACTAATAAAAACAAATTCCCCGGCCTAACCAGGGAACGAAAGATATTCAAAAAAGTAATGTTGTTTTAATAAATTGAATTTGCCAAAAAGCGGCGATAATTTAGTAGCAGCGATTGTTGATTTGAGAGCAGACGCCGGGGCGGGCAGTCCTGTGCAGGTGCCGCACCCGATCGCATTTTCCAGTCTCAAGAAAACAGTTGCATTCATATTTGAGTACCACTTAAGCTTGGTTGCTGTTGCGAGTCTGGCTAGCCAGCTCCAACAGTTGCGCCCAGCGTTTTTGGACTTGTTTGGGAGTGCATTTGAGCGCGGTGGCGATCGCCTTGTCGCTTTCTTGATTCCGCTTCATTTCTAACAGTTGCTGCATTTCGGGCGCAAGTTGAGCGCGAAATGCTTCCCATTTGTCTGAAGTCATTCCCAGCTTTTGATCGACATCAGCACCCAGCCATTCGTGGACGAGTTTCCAATTTTGAGTGCGGGCAAATTTTTCGACGTGGTACTTGAAACGTTGTTGCAAGTAGTCGCGCTGGCGGGAAGACAAACCGAGCACGCGGTCAATTTCCGAAGCCGAAAGGTCTTGCAATTTTAAAGTTAAGTAATTCACGCATTCTGGCTGATTTTGCGATTCCAGATAGGCGATCAATTCCGAGACTACTCGATCGCGCAACACAGCATCAGCCGGATCGACAGTTTCCGATACCATTTGCTCGCGCACTTGTTGCAGCGCCGGAGAGCGGCTGTACATTTCCGCATCTTCTCCCTTGCCCGACTCTACAGCCATTTCAATGTCGATCGCAGTTTCGGGAGGCTGACCCTTGGCAAATCCTTGAGCGCGCAACACGATCAGGCGTTGGCGGTTGCGGCCGGGCAAACCAATTTGGCGCTTGGCGTAGTGCTCGGTAAAAGCCATGTACTCAGCCAATTCTAGCTGCGTGCGGGGCTGGTAGGTGACATCGAGTTGATGTTCGCGGCGGAAAGCTCGCAGAGATTCGATGTAAAAGCCTTGCAAAAAGTCTTCAATCATGTTGTAGCGAGCTTGGAAGTTCAAGTTCGATCGGAAAGAAGCAACATGGCGGTAAATCATAGCCGCGAGGTGAGAATGCAGTTCGACGCGGCCTTGTTTGGAACCGAGGCGGTAGTATTGCAGGGTTTTTTGCAACCGGTGCTCCGCCAAGGTGATTTGCCAAGCTTCAACTTCGCCGGAAATTTGGATGCGATCGCTCTTTTGGCAAATCCGTTCGACTTCCTTAGCAATCCGCATCGCCACTGCTTGAGCGCTACGGCTGGCAGTTTTCATTTCCCCTTGCAATTCTTTGAGGGCGAAGTTAGCCAAAGCGAGGATATCGATGCTGGGAAGAGTATTGATTTCGGCGGTTTGTTCGCTGGATGCAGCCGGAATGCTGTTGATGTCAGAAGCGGTGTTGCAGTTGACGGTGTTGGTGGCAGCTTTGAGAGTCATGGCGTTTATCGGGTGGTAGGGCACAGCGGGTGTGCAAGGACATTTGTCAGAGAGTGAGGTGGCAGTTGCTGGCGGTTTCGCTTGCTGTGCTGATTCAACTCTCTATACATTGAATGTTACGGAAGTAGAGATAACCGTAGTTATGCCAGTGTTCCACTCTCTCATGCAACAGTTTTTGGCTGCTGAATCTGATTCTAATCGCTGGCTGTGGAAGATTGGTTTTATTGCCGTTAAAGCCTTACTTGACAAGCATTCTGAGCTGTTATGTGCGTGGGGCGATCGCCAGGAAAATGGAGGGTGCTGCGAGGCCGCTGAGTGGACAATCTAATAACTGGCTATTTGAGGCGGTTTTGGCCGTTAGAGATTGTGGAATCGAGACTTGGCAGAGTGTAGCTATCTGCAATGTCTTCAGAACCTACGCAACAGCAGTTAGGAAACCCGGTTAATCTGAAAATTTGATCTTATCCAAGAAGCAAGAAGGAATCAGAAAGAAGCACAGAGAGCTTTGTTTGCCAACAATTCACCCTGATTCTTTCTCTAATACCAAAGTCACCGGCCCGTCATTCTCGATCGAGACTTGCATCATCGCTCCAAACAAGCCTGTTTCGACTTTTAAGCCGCTCTGGCGCAACTTTTCGACAAATTTATCATAAAAAATTTCGGCTCTTTCAGGAGCCGCTGCTCGGTCAAAGGAAGGCCGCCGACCTTTGCGGCAGTCCCCGTAGAGCGTAAACTGACTGACAACCAGCAACTCGCCGCCGATGTCTTGTACGGACTTGTTCCAGCGCCCGGTATCCCCGGCAGAGTCGGGAAACAAACGCAATTCCAGGCATTTGCGAGCCATCCAATCGAGTTCTGCTTCGGTGTCGGTGTCTGCAATACCTACAAGCAAGTTAAGTCCGCAGCCAATTTTGCCGACAATTTGACCTTCAATTTCTACTTGAGATGATTTTACTCGCTGGATGATGAGTCGCATGGGAAATTAGAAATGCTTAAATTTAAAACTAAAAATCAAAAGGTAAACTTACCTTTTTAATAAGAATTATGAAAAAAAACCCGGTTTATCGGATAAATCTTGGTTGTCACCGCGAAATCTCGACGAAAAAACCGGGTTTCTAGCCAGTACACCTCTGTTCTGCTTAATTTTCAACCTTTAGTTTTTCCCAAAACCTTTGCCGCGATTGGTTGAAGGCATACAAAGACAGTTTTCGAGTTGCGATCGCAAAGTCTCGGTATCCAAACCCTGACCGATGAGAACAAGCTGGTTTTTGCGATCGCCTTTCCACTCGTCGTCATCCATCGTAAATCGCTTGCCACTCAAGTGAAAAATATGCCGTTTGGGACTTTCTTCAAACCACATAATCCCTTTCGCGCGAAACACATTTGTTGGCATTTGTTTGTCTAAGAAATATTGAAATTTTCTCAGAGAAAACGGTTTGTCGCTCTGGAAAGAAATTGAGGTAAATCCGTCATTTTCTAAATGGTCGGAGTGGTCGTGATGGCTGTGGTCGTGATGGCCGTGGTCGTGATGTTCGTGACCGTGATGGTCGTGATGTTCGTGATGTTCGTGATGGTCGTGATGTTCGTGATGTTCGTGATGGTCGTGATGGTCGTGATGTTCGTGATTGCTAGGAGTTTCTTCAGATTGGAAATATTTGTCAGATTCAAACAATCCGACGCTGAGGACTAGCGGTAGGGGAACTTGCGATTTTACTGTTCGCAGAATTCGAGCACCTTCTTTGACATCGCGAATTTTAACTTCCAACAAATCTAAATCTGCTTCTTCAACCAAATCAGTTTTGTTGAGGATAATTATATCGCCGTAAGCTATTTGACTGTAAGCTGCTTGAGAGTTGAACAAATCTAAGCTGTAGTTGGCTGCATCTACTACTGTAACTATCGAATCGAGACGAGTCAGGTCGCGCAGTTCTGTGCCTAAAAAAGTCATTGCTACTGGCAGCGGGTCGGCGAGTCCGGTTGTTTCAACTACCAGATAATCGAGATTTTCTTGACGTTCCAGAACTTTGTAAACTGCATTAACTAAATCTTCATTAATAGTGCAGCAGATGCAGCCGTTGTTCAGCTCAACCATGTTGTCGTCGGTAGTGACAATCAGTTCGTTGTCGATACCGATTTCGCCAAATTCATTTACCAAAACTGCTGTTTTCAAACCCTGCTGATTGGTCAGGATGTGGTTGAGCAGGGTTGTTTTGCCGCTGCCGAGAAATCCTGTAATGATTGTAACGGGCAATCCGTGTTTGGGAGCTTCCATCGCCAGTTCTGTCTCGGACTGAGTTGTAGATTGCATAGCTTGAATGTCAAATAATGTCGATCGCACTTTCTTTGTGGCTCTTATTGTATCTTAATTAGGACAAGGCCTGGTAAACCCAGTTTCTCGGATAAATGTTGGGTTTGGTGGCATGGTATCTACGCATCAACCGGTAATCAGCCCGATAGTGCAAAATAAGTGGGCCGCTAATTATCGGCAATTGCTAAGGCGGTCGATCGCACTTTTTTATTTCTTTGATAAACTTTTTTCCAGAGTACCTGTGGCAGTTAGCCTACAAGCTGTGTTCCAGGTAAATCCAGCAGCGACAAATTTGGGGCCGAATCAAGCCCAGTGCGATCGGCAAATTCCCGCTACTCTATAATAATTTTAATTATCGACCTGCGTAAAATATTGAAACCTCAACTATCAACGAAAACAGGGCGGTGGCTAACAACAGCCACCGCCCTCAAGATAGTATTGCGCTATCTAAGTCTGTGCTTACGCAGGAAGCAAGACTGAATCAATAATGTGGATGACACCATTATCAGCAGCAACATCGGCTGTTGTAACGGTAGAATCATTGATTTTGACGCCGTTGGAAGCATCAATTTTCACTTCAGAACCTTCAACTGTCTTGGCAGATTTCAGCTTGACCACATCAGCGGCCATAACTTTGCCAGAAACGACATGATAAGTCAGGATTTTTTTGAGCTTAGGAATGTCCTTAAGCAGTGCTTCTACAGTACCTGCGGGAAGCTTAGCAAAAGCTTCGTCAGTAGGCGCAAAAACAGTGAAGGGGCCAGCGCCTTTAAGAGTATCTACTAAACCAGCAGCTTTGACAGCAGCAACTAGGGTTGTAAAAGATCCAGCCGAAACGGCGGTATCAACAATATCAGCCAAGTGAGTCACCTAGTTTGTGTAATCTATAAATCACTATAACGCTAAAAAGTTAATTTAGCTACATTAATTTTTTCTGTAGTTCTGTCTGGTTTTCTGCTTATTTAAGATAGCATTTTTTTTTAACTCTTTTCCTAAAATACCTATCTAAAGGTAGATATTTCTTTGGCTGTTTTACTGTATTTTTATTTATTCATGTAATCCTAAATACATTAATAAGACGATCGCCCCTGCGCGCTGTTTAAAGTAAACGCAGGGGCGATCGTCCAGAGCCCGGGAAGCTAAGGCATTTTGATTGACTTGGCAAAACATTAAACATTAAGCACAGCACTAAGGCCTCGTAAAGCCAGCCACCCGACTGATGGCAACAGTTGGGGAAATCCCGATCTAAACTGTTAACAACCATTAATTAGCAGAAGGGTGACATGAGATATAAACTACTAGGTCACAGCGGACTTCGCGTTTCCGAAATCTGCCTCGGAACCATGACTTTTGGGGAAGAGTGGGGCTGGGGGAGTTCCTACGACCAAAGCCGTAAAATGTTCGACGCCTTTGCAGAATCGGGCGGCAATTTCATTGATACCGCGAATCTCTACACCAACGGTACTAGCGAAAAATATGTTGGTGAGTTCATCGCAGCAGATCGCGAAAAATGGGTAGTTGCAACTAAGTATAGCCTCAACATGAAGAATGGCGAAATCAATGGTTTCGGCAACCACCGCAAAAATATGGTACAAGCAGTAGAGGCAAGTTTGAAGCGATTGCAAGTTGAATACATAGATTTGCTGTGGCTGCACGCTTGGGATTTTACCACACCCGTCGAAGAAGTAATGCGCGCTTTTGACGATTTGGTACGCGCCGGTAAAATTCTTTACATAGGAATTTCCGATACGCCGGCTTGGATTATTTCTCAAGCAAATACGATCGCCAATCTGCGCGGTTGGACACCATTTATCGGCTTGCAAATCGAGTATTCTTTAAAAGAGCGAACTCCTGAACGGGACTTGATCCCTATGGCAAAAGCCTTTGATATTGGCGTCACAGCTTGGAGTCCCCTAGCAGCCGGTTTGCTGACAGGAAAATACAACACTTCAGAAACAGCCAGCGAAGCTAAACGGCTGAATTCACCTGAATCGGGAAAAATTAACGAACGAGACCTCAAAATTGCTGATGAAGTTAGCAAAATAGCAGCCAAAATTGGCAAACCTGCTTCTCAAGTAGCCCTAAATTGGCTGCGACAACAGCCAGTCCAAGTTATTCCGATTGTGGGTTCGCGCAAACTCTCGCAACTTCAGGAAAATCTCGCTTGTTTGGAGTTTGAATTAACCCCCGAACAAATGCAGCAGTTAGACAAAGTAAGCGCAATTGAATTGGGTTTCCCTCACGATTTCTTAAAGAGTTCGACAGTGCAAGATTTTGCCTTTGGAGGAGGAATCGCCAAAATTGACAGCAGCCGACTGTAAAGTTGCTGCTATTTTCTAGCCGCGGGTTTACGTGGATATTTGGCGTTTGATAGCAGATATCGGCGAACCCGCCCTTAGAGGGATGATTGACATTTGTGCTGTGGGCGCGACGTTAAATTGACGCCCACAGCACAAATGTTATCACCTTGGTATCTTGCCACACACTCGCGCAAAATCTTAGGTTTATCATTGCGGTTGCCTGGATTCTCTGTTATTGTTGAGACAGGTACTCTCCGGTGAGTTTAACCCCACTCTATAAACTGTCAATTGTTAATCTATCGGAAGTCATAAATGTCTGCTAATTATCTGTATATTAGGATACAAATTTTCCTAATTAGCGATCGGATGAGTTAAAAAAAAGCAAGGTTTGTCAAATCAAAAAGCAACATAAACTGGATGGCAAATTTTGTCTCATCTTCAAATAAAGCAATAAAACTCGCTCTTTTTTCACCCCGTACCTGCCAGTTAAAAGTCATTTTACAAGGTAGATCGGCATTTTAAGGGCTTTGCAACCCCGCATACAACCTAGGTGTCTCCTGAGAGAAAAGTCATCCTTCAGATAGAAGTTAGGGCAGAAAAACTGGGTTACATTTAACAACAATAGCAAGTCTAACAATATTAACTTATCTCCAAGTTTCAATTCTGAAAAAAGCAGATAAGCGTGTTTTCCCGCAGCAAAACAGTTTCTTTGTTTGGCTCCCTGAATGCGGCGCTTGCTCGTCAATAAATGTTCTCAGATTTATGCTTTCGACTTTCAGTAAGACAATGCTGAGAAATATATCCTATTGACAAATTTTAACTGACAAATTTTCATTGACAAATTCCAGAGGCTAATATGTCGCCCCCAGAAAACTCAGTAAACAATAAGTATAGCAATAAAAGTCGAGCATGGGAGATCCGATTTACCTCTATAGATCCAGCCAAATCACTCTCTCAATTTGCTCCATCGGCCGCATTGCGCGCCAACTTATCAAAAGCTGATGCTTTAGAGGCACCAGATTTAGTTTGCCTGTCTCATCTGCGGTGGAATTTTGTCTATCAGCGTCCGCAACATCTCTTGAGTCGCTGTGCGAAAAGTCGTCGCGTCTTCTTTGTAGAAGAACCAATTTTGAGCGAGGCTAAAGATTGGTGGCTTGATGTCAGCATCCACGAAAGCGGAGTCTGGGTAATCGTACCGCACCTGAGCGAAGGAATCAGCGAAGCAACAGCACAAACTGCTCAACAAGCCATGCTAGATGATTTGTTTCGATCGGCCGAAATTAGCCACTACATCCTCTGGTATTACACACCAATGGCTGTCAGTTTCACAAACCACTTAAAGCCGCTAGCTGTAGTTTACGACTGCATGGATGAACTGTCAGCATTCCAAGGCGCGCACCCGGATTTAAAAGCCAATGAAAACCAATTATTAAAGCGCGCTAGCGTAGTATTTACCGGGGGACACAACCTTTACGAAGCTAAACAGCATCAGCACCCAAACATTCACGCCTTCCCCAGCAGCATCGAAAAAGAACACTTTGCGACAGCCAGGAATCTTTCACAAGAACCGGTGGATCAAAAAGACATTCCTCACCCGCGTTTGGGATTTTATGGCGTCATAGACGAACGCATGGATATCGAACTGCTGGGGGGCATTGCCCAAGCAAGGCCGGACTGGCATTTAGTCATCATTGGCCCGGTGGCGAAAATCGATCCGACAACTCTGCCAACTCACCCAAATATCCACTATCTCGGCGGCAAATCTTATCAAGAACTGCCAGCGTATCTTGGCGGATGGGATATCGCCATGCTGCCTTTTGCGATCAACGAATCAACTAAGTTTATTAGTCCTACGAAAACTCCAGAATACCTCGCTGCCGGAAAACCGGTGATTTCTACTCCTATCCGCGACGTGGTGCGGCCGTACGGAGAAAACGGCTTGGTTCGGATTGCTAGCAATTCTGAAGAATTCGTTGCTTGTGCCGAAGAAATCCTCAGCGAAAGTTCGGACGTTCACACCAAGTGGCTGAGTGAAGTAGACGCCTTTTTAGCAGACAATTCTTGGGACAATACCTGGGGCGAAATGCTGGGGTTGATCGAAAGTGCGATCGACGAGAAACGGCAGAAAGCCGAAGCCAAGATGAAAGTTTTAAGTTAGGAAGGTTGAGGTTGAAGTGAAAGAGTTACACTTTACGGATTCAAAACTTAACACTCAACACTCCTCGCTGTATGTCCAATTACCAATTATTCCTTACCCTTACCCACAATCAGAGGTGTTTCAATGTTTGACTATTTAATCGTCGGAGCCGGATTTGCAGGTAGCGTTATTGCCGAAAGACTAGCAAATGAAGCCGGAAAAACAGTCCTGATAATTGATACCCGCAACCACATCGGCGGCAACGCATACGATCACTACGACAACCACGGCATCCTGGTACACAAATACGGCCCCCACATTTTTCACACCAATTCGCGCCCTGTTTTCGAGTATCTTTCGCGCTTCACCGAGTGGCGACCTTACGAACACCGAGTCCTCGCCAGTGTTGACGGTCAACTGCTGCCAATTCCGATCAATCTCAACACCGTAAACAAACTTTACGGACTGAATCTCACCTCATTTGAAGTCGAAGATTTCTTCGCGAAAGTAGCAGAACCAAAGGATTACATTCGCACTTCCGAAGATGTCGTTGTCAGCAAAGTCGGTCGCGAACTTTACGAGAAATTCTTCCGCAACTACACCCGCAAACAGTGGGGCATGGACCCGTCGGAACTCGACAACTCAGTGATTGCGCGCGTACCCACTCGCACTAACCGGGACGATCGCTATTTCACCGATACCTATCAAGCAATGCCGCTGCACGGCTACACTCGGATGTTTGAAAAGATGCTTTCTCACCCAAACATCAAGGTGATGCTGAATACCGACTACCGGGAGATTGAGGGTTTTATCCCTTACGGAGAAATGATTTACACCGGGCCAGTCGATTCCTATTTCAATTATTGCTACGGCAAACTTCCTTACCGTTCCTTAGAATTCAAGCACGAAACACTGAACGTAGCCGTACACCAAGAAGCACCGGTGGTAAATTACCCCAACGAGCATTTATATACTCGCTGCACCGAGTTTAAATACCTCACCGGACAAGAGCATCTAAAAACTAGCATTGTCTACGAATACCCGCAAGCTGAGGGAGACCCTTACTACCCGGTTCCGCGTCCCGAAAATGCCGAAATTTACAAGAAATATAAGGCTTTGGCTGATGCAACTCCGGGAGTATCTTTCGTGGGAAGGCTGGCGACTTACAGGTATTACAACATGGATCAAGTGGTCGCTCAAGCTCTGACAACTTACAAACAAATTACTACCAAGCCGGTGATTGAATTGGTAGAAAATGTTAACGCTTCTGTCTCTAATGTCAGCACATCCAATGGAGTTTCCCATCGCCCAGCCGCAGCAGCTTCTCTAGAAGTCGCTGCTGTCAACCACGGCAACAGCAACGGCAACGGCAACGGCCAATCTGTTAGCAAGTAGCTGGAAGTTGCGAGTTCCTGGTAAAAAGAAAAGGTAAGGTGCTCAATCAGCACCTTACTAGATTTTTATCAAAAGTTATTTAATAATTCAAACAAGCCTTGAGGTGAAAATGAACGTTCTAGTTAAAATTGTTTTGTCTCATGAGGTTTTGGAAGTTTCTCAATTTGCTCAGTTTCAGAAAGAAATACAGCGCCTCATTGAAAGCGGTGGCAAAATTCTGATGCTGGATTTCTCAAAAATAAATTTCCTGAAAAATTCCGAGTTAATGGCTGTAGTGGCGATCGTGAAATTAGTGAGAGACAGCGAATGTATACTTTTGATCTCTGCCATGAGCGAACAAGTTAGAATTCTCTTTGAACTCACGGGACTACAGCAAATATTTCAGTGTTTGCCGTTTGCAGAAGAATTTTCTTTTAAAAGTGAGCTAACTGAACCGTTAGGAGGTTTGCAAAGTCTTGCTAGCTAGAGGGAGAGGGGGAGAGGGAGACAGGAAAAATCTTCCTGGTTTATTCTTTTTTCTTCTGACTAATGACTTCAGCACAAGAGAGTCTTCAGATGAGGCTGTTTTAATAGGCAGAACTTTTGCAAATTAATCAGCAAAAGACTTGTCAAAGTGGGGGTAATTGTCGCTAACCTATAAATATAACTTTGGGTAGATGTGCCGATGAGTTGGTTAGGTAGAGAACTAGAAAATTGTGAGATAGAAGAGTCTGCAACTCTTGATAGTAAGGTGACAGTTCAAGGACGGAAAACAGGTTATCCGCGCCCCCAACTGCGCCGGAGCAACTGGATTTGTCTCAATGGTCCGTGGAGGTTTGCTTACGATGACGCGGGCCACTGCGTGCAGCCGATCGATATTTCTGAGTGGACTCACACTATAGAAGTTCCGTTTGCTCCAGAATCGGCAAAAAGCGGGATCGGCGACACGAATTTTCACGCCAACTGCTGGTATGAACGCGAATTTGACGTACCCCACACAGAAGGCAGAGTTCTCCTCCACTTTGGGGCCGTAGACTACCGCGCCCGCGTCTGGGTGAACGGTCAATTTGTCATCGAACACGAAGGCGGACACACTCCTTTCACCGCAGACATTACAGCAGTTGTGAACCTCAACGGGCTGCAGCGGGTGACAGTGTGGGCCCAGGACGACCCGCAAGATTTGGAGAAACCGCGCGGCAAGCAAGACTGGCAAATAGAGCCCCACAGTATTTGGTATCCGCGCACGACCGGGATTTGGCAGACAGTCTGGGTAGAATTGGTGCCTCACACTTATATCGAGCGCATCCGCTGGACCCCGCAGTTTGAACGCTGGGAAATCGGTTTTGAAGCGTTTGTCGCGGGCGATCGCCAGTCGGGAATCCAGATTAAAGTCAAACTGTCGATCGGCTGTTTGCTGCTAGTCAACGACACCTACGAAGTCATCAACGGCGAAATCCACCGCCGTATCGCCCTCTCGGACCCTGGTATCGACGACTACCGCAACGAATTGCTGTGGAGTCCCGAAAAACCTACGTTAATTAACGCTCAAGTACAGTTGTGGGCCGACGGCAAACTCCTCGACGAGGTAAAATCTTATACCGCGATGCGGACTGTCAGCATCCAGCGCGATCGCTTCATGCTCAACGGCCGCCCCTACTATTTGCGACTGGTGCTCGACCAAGGTTACTGGCCCGACACCATGATGACTGCCCCTTCCGACGAAGCTTTGCGCCACGATGTCGAATTAGTCAAAGCAATGGGTTTCAACGGCGTCCGCAAGCACCAAAAAATCGAAGACCCCCGATTTTTGTACTGGGCTGATGTGCTGGGGCTCCTAGTTTGGGAAGAAATGCCCAGCGCCTACCGCTTCACTCCCAAAGCCGTACAACGGCTGACGCGGGAGTGGACAGAAGTCATCGACCGCGACGCCAGCCACCCCTGTATCGTAGTCTGGGTACCGTTCAACGAATCTTGGGGAGTTCCGAATTTAGTCGAAGCCGCAGCCCACCGCAACTACGTGCAAGCGCTGTATTTCTTAACCAAAACCCTCGATCCGACTCGCCCCGTCATCGGTAATGACGGCTGGGAAAGCATCGATACCGACATCCTGGCGATTCACGACTATGACAACAACCCGCAAACCCTAGCTAAGCGCTACGGGCCCGAAGTTCAGCTAGCCGATTTGTTCGATCGCGGGCGTCCGGGCGGGCGTATCCTCACCCTAGACGGCCACCCGCACCAAGGACAGCCGATGATGCTGACAGAATTCGGTGGCATCGCCTGCGCCGGCCACGAAAACCCCGATTTTTACAGGGTTTGGGGCTACGTGCGCGCATGGGACACGAAGGAACTGCAAAGGCGCTACACCGCGCTGCTGAAGGTGGTAAACCAAGTGGAAATGTTCAGTGGATTTTGTTACACGCAGTTAACCGATACTTACCAAGAAGCTAACGGTTTGCTGTATGCAGATCGCACTCCCAAATTTCCCCTAGAGACGATGGCTGCGGCAACTCTCGGCTGGGATATTCCCGAAGAAAGTTCACAGCCGCAAGCTATTACTCAGTGCTAATCGGGCATGGGGCATGGGGCATGGGGCATGGGGGATCGGTTATTAGTTATTAGTTATTAGTTATTAGTTAATTGCTAACAATTACCAATTTCTAAATTCCTAATGCCCAATGCCCAATGCCCAATGCCCAATGCCTAATGCCCAATGCCCAATGACCCATTACCCATTCGATTGATGTTTCAAAGTTTTTTCATGGGCGGCTTTGAATGTTCCACCCACAAATTGCTATCAGGAAAGCGTCTCGATGTCACAGCCGCCACCGGCCACGATAAATTTGTAGCAGCCGACTACCAACGCTTGCAGGAAAAAGGCATTTATACAGTCCGCGAAGGCCTCCGCTGGCACTTAATTGAACAGACACCCGGAAAATACGATTTTTCCAGTTCCCTGCCAATTATCCGGGCCGCCCGCGACATGAAAATGCAGGTAATTTGGGATTTGTTTCACTACGGTTGGCCCGACGATATTGATATTTTCAGTCCCGAATTTGTGTCCAGGTTTGCCAGCATGGTGCGCGCTTTTATGGAAGTGCTAACTGAGGAAACCGACCAAACACCTTTCGTGACACCTGTCAATGAAATTTCATTTATTGCTTGGGCCGGCGGCGATGTCGCCTACATCAATCCGTTTGCAAAAGGGCGGGGAGACGAGCTAAAAGTCCAGTTAATCAAAGCTGCGATCGCAGCGATAGAATCTGTTTGGGAAGTCAATCCCCGCACCCGCATCGTTCAAATCGACCCCACAATTAACATTATTGCTGACCCTGAAAAACCGGAGGATCGGGACGCGGCGGAAGGTTATCGCTTATCTCAATATCAAGCTTGGGATATGTTGGCTGGACGCTTTCGCCCGGAACTCGGCGGCAAGGAAAAATATCTCGATATTATTGGGGTGAATTATTACGATCGCAATCAGTGGATTCACAATGAAGAGCCCATGAAATACACCGATACGCTGTACCGCCCGTTTCGCGAAATGCTGCAAGAAGTGTTTGAGCGCTACGGTCGCCCCTTATTCGTAGCAGAAACAGGCACTGAAGACGATTTTAGACCTGTCTGGTTTAATTATGTGTGCACCGAGGTAATGGCGGCGATGAAAGCAGGAGTTCCGATCGAGGGAATCTGCTTGTATCCGATTGTTAACCATCCGGGTTGGGACGACGACAGGCACTGTTACAATGGTTTGTGGGATTATTGCAATGAATCGGGCGATCGGGAAATTTACCAGCCTTTGGCGGATGAATTGCAGTTTCAAAGGCAGCAGATTGAACCCTTGCTGAAGTCGCAGGATTGATAGCTGCGATCTAATTCTTTAGGGTGCGCTGCGGCGCACCTTAAGTTGTTAATCTAATTAATAAGCTGTTCGACATCTAAACTGCATTAACTCGCGTTACCTTTGTTTTTGATTTTTCGGTTCCATTTCATAATTAATTCTCCTTCATTTAAAAGTTTATGTAACAGTGATTCTAGTTTTTCAATGGATTCAAATAATCTATTAGCAACATATTCCTTTGCGGAATGCCATACTAATTCAACTAGGTTATAGTCAGGGCTATACTTGGGCAAAAACTCTATGATTAGATTCGGCATCTCTGACGCTATTTTC
>NZ_JAUBOS010000138.1:0-3357 GCF_036700365.1 Microcoleus sp. w2-18bC1 | reverse complement strand
TTAATTATGAAATGGAACCGAAAGATCAAAAACAAAGGTAACGCGAGTTAATGCAGTTTAGATGTCGAACAGCTTAATGCCAAGATTAATGACAAAGCATTACCTAATGTGGCGCCAATAAAAAATAGAGGAGTAACTTCACCGCCCTTAAAACCAGCCCCTAATGTCAACGCCGTTAAACCTATTTTTGCCGCAAAATCCCAAGGTGGTAACTGAGTATAAAACGCATCGACAATGGTAGGAATACCAAGACCAATATACTTAGTTGAGCCGATCGCCCCAACAGTCAAGGCCACAATAACACCGCCAATTGCCGGACGTAAAGGAGGGTAGGATATCTGGGCTTTAAAGAAGTGGCTAATTTGATGAGTTAGTTTCGCAAAAATCATCGCTACAATGCCGAAAATTATGCCAGCTATAATTGCAGAAATTAGCCCTATTGGAGTTATCATTGGTACAAGCGGAGCGTGGCGGTATGCGGTGTGATGCAACCCCAGATTTAGGGTAATGTGATCGCCCACAACTGCTGCAACTAAACAGGGAAAAAGAGCATTATGCTTAATCGTACCAATCGCTAAAACTTCTAAACCAAAGATAGTTCCAGCTAAGGGAGTTCCAAAAACCGAAGCAAATCCTCCACTAATCCCCGCCATTAATAAAATTCGGCGATCTCTGGGTTTAAAGTGGAATATTTTAGTCAACTGATCGGCAAGAGATGCCGCAATTTGTAGGGCTGTCCCTTCCCGACCTGCTGAACCTCCAAATAAATGGGTTAAATCTGTCCCTAACAGCACCATAGGAGCCATTCGTAAGGGAATAATACTTTGGGGATGATGAATCTCTTCGAGTAAAAGATTATTTCCGGCTTCAACTTTTTTGCCATATTTATGATAAATCCAACCGCTGAAGAATCCACCTAGGGGTAGTAAGGCGATCGCCCATAAATGAGATTCTCGCCAATTGGTTGCCCATTCTAAAGATGCGAGGAGAGCGGCGGAACCAAGACCGGAAAGCATACCAACTATACAAGAAATAATGAACCACTTGCTGAGTTGCGGAATGATGGTGAACTGCTCAAATTGAGGGAGACGTTTCATAAGAAATGATTCTTTGGGGTAAAGTTAGGCTCGTTGCGAGCGAGCCAAAATCTGCGTTAATTACCGCCTTGATTATGAACCGCATAGGGCACAGAGGACACAGAGAGGGGAGAAGAGGATCAAGGGGATATAAAACCCATACTTGGTATTACTTGTAACTAGATTCTACCAAGATGACAGGAATAGGACTGCTTTCTAAGACGGCTTGAGAAACTGAACCTACTAGCACTTGTTCCCAAGGTTGATGCCCTCGTTTCCCGATCGCAATATATGCCACTTGCCGAGCTTGCGCCACGCGGATAATCTCCTCTGGAACTGTACCAGAAAGACTCAGGAACTCATAGCGAATATCTGATAATATTCGTTGTGCTTGTTTTTGTAATTGTAAGTTTGTGCTTTGAGATCCCACATTGTCTACATACAAAACAATCACATCCCCATCACTGCGCCGAGCTAAGTCTGCAGCTTTAGTTAAAACATCTGTTGTTAGGGGGGAAGCGTCTACTGCGGCGAGAAAAACTGGACGACCGGAAATAGCTACTTTTGTCGGGTCTACTTCGCCTTTTTCTAATAGTTTGGGGGCAAAAGTGGGAATTGCCCAAGCACCCAAGGGAGCTGTTACTAAAATTGAGAGGGCTGCGATCGCCAAAATCGTCTCGCCACCAGCAATGCCCTGAGCTAGGGGAATCGCCCCAATCGCCGCCTGTACCGTTGCCTTAGCGGAATTTCCTGCTAGCAAAAACAGCCGTTCTTTCCCAGTCCAATTACTACCTAAAGTGGAAAGATACCAACCGAGCGATCGCCCAATCAGAGTCCCGATCGCTAACACCAACAGACCAACCAGCAATGTATTTCCTAAGACATTAAGTTGAATACTGGCTCCCAGCAGCACAAACAAAATAATTTCCGCGATCGTCCACAAACTGTCAAAGCCACCCCGCAATCTTCGTGCTAAAGGCGCATCCAACTCTATCAGGAAAAACCCCGCCGCCATCACAGCTAAATAGCCAGAGAAAACCGGAATATGTTCGGCTGATACTACCAGCCCTAGGGCAAAGCCAGCAGCCACTAGGGAGTCCTGAACCGCAGTTTGAGTCCAGTTTTGGTTGACTAATAGTGACACCAAAATTCGAGCAGTTACCCATCCCAAAAGCACCCCCAAGGTAATTTGGATGATGATTTGAAATGGCAGCAATTGCAGAGGGCTGAGGGTGATTCCTCTCAGTAAGGTAATGGCTGTAGCTTTCCCTTGGGACAGAAAAGCTAGCAGTAGGCTAAACACCAGCAACAGCAATACATCTGACAAGGCACTTCCCGTCAGAATAGCATCGGGAATTCCTTTTTTTACTCCCCAACCTAGACTTTTTAACCGAAGCATTCCGGGAACAATTACTGCTGGAGATTCCGCGCCAATGATGCACCCTAGCAGTAGCCCCGTCAAAAAATCAAACTGAAGTAACCACATCGCGGCGACAGCAATGGCGATGGCCTCGCAAGCTGCTGGCAGAAAGCCTAATCGCAGCGCCACGGTTCCCTGTTGGGATAGTTTTTCGCGATCTAGTCCTAATCCCGCCTTCATCAAAATCACCATCACGGCAATGGTGCGAAGGGAATTCGCAGCGGCCAAAACCTCTGGGCTAATGACATTCCCCAGTTGCGGGCCTAATAAAATGCCCACCAGCACCATACCTACGAGTGCTGGAGCTTTCAGCCGTCGAGCAATCTGCCCGACAAAAAAGCCCATTAATAAAATCCAGATCATACTTTCTAACATCACGCCACCTTGAAGCTGAATGGATAAACGTGACTTGTAGGGGAAAGATCGATCGAGGCATCCGCACCATCCTACCCTTCCGCCACAAGTCGGAACAGTAGGAGCCATCAGCCTTTTAAACGTTATGAAGATTATTAATAACGCAGGGCGGTTTCGGCGAGCTCCATCGCCATCATTACTTTTATACCACTATAGCGCGTCGCGTGAGAACCCCGGTCTTTCCCGCAGGGTATGAAACGCAGTTGTAGCCTTTAGACTACCAGTGTTTTATATTCTTTCTCTGTTATTAGATATATTTTTTGACAATTTTAGTGGAGGTATTCACTCCGTTAAATAGTCGTGTACAATCAATATATTAAAAAAAAAGATATCAATGTTTGGGTGTCAACAAATCCTGCTCAAGCCTGACAAAGAACTCCGGGCAGTTCTAGAATATATTTGCCAAGAATCGAACAAGCTGCATAATTGTGCGGTTTACTACGCTCG
>NZ_JAUBOS010000059.1:0-39943 GCF_036700365.1 Microcoleus sp. w2-18bC1 | reverse complement strand
CTTGCACTTTACTATTGAGCGCGCGATCAAATAACCCAGGCCACGTAACACGCGGGCGATATATTCAGCAAGCCCTACCTAATTGCAAGAGTTGGAATTGCGAGAGTGCTTAATGGTTTGGTATATTTCCCTTGAATAGTACCCGATCGCAATTAAAGCGGAAATGAGGAACGATCGCAAAAACCGGGTTTTGTCAAAAAATCTGGTTTTTAGAGGTGGCATTAATGGCGAGGCTTGGTGGCGGTCGGCTGCCAATAACACCTGCAATTGACACAAGCCTCGACGAGAGATCGTTGCCGGTGGTAAAAGTTGTGTTGGGAAAAAACTTGACATCAGCGGGTAATTGAAAGTAAAAATAAATAAAAGCAATAAAAACAATGAGGCTTTATCTTTGATTCGCGATCAGCAATCGGCAAGTATGGCATTGAGAAGTTGCTATCCCCTAAAACAATTTCTGCTAAAATACCTCCGGTAATATAGGGAGTATCGAGGATTTTTTCCCAATCTAAAATCTAAAATCTAAAATGGCAACAGCTATTCTTGACCTGGAAATATCCAAACTCCCGCCAGAAATTACGGTTGAGGAGCGTTACAGTAAAGCCTTGATTTTAATTCGACTGCACGGAAAACCGATCTGTCAAGCTCTTTTGCCCGTAGTCGGAGGCCGCTTTGGCGGTGACGAATTACGGGAAAAACTGATGAATGCTGCGGGTGACAACTTGTGGAAAAACTGGCTCTACGACACTCTAGAATGGGATGAGCGGGGGCCGGTGGAGGCATTGCCGATCGCCACAGTAGCAGTTTGCACGCGCGATCGCCCGGAAGATTTGCGGCGCTGTCTAGACGCGCTGATGCTGCTGCCTGATGATGGTCAGGAATACCTGGTAATTGACAATTGTCCCGCCACCGAGGCCAGCAGTGAATTGGTCAAAAATTACCCAAAAATCCGCTATGTGCGCGAAGATGTAGCAGGCGAAAGCGCCGCCCGCAACCGAGCTTTACGCGAAGCTAAACATGAATTCGTAGCATTTACAGATGACGATGCTGCGCCCGATCCGAACTGGCTGCGATCGCTGTTGCGAAATTTCAGAGATCCGCGAGTTATGTGTGTCACGGGGCTACTGATGCCCCTAGAACTGGAAACCGAAGCGCAAGAATTGTTTGAGTTCTACAGCCCCTACGGGCAGGGCTTCGAGCGCCGAGTTTTTGACGGGGCGCACTGCAATCCGCTGATTGTAGCTCCACTGGGGGTTTCGGGGAGTATGGCTTTGCGGAAAAGTTCGATCGACTGCATCGGGCTGTTTGACGAAGCTTTGGGCGTGGGTACGCCTGCTAAGGCCGGTTCAGACAGCGCACAGTTTGCCCGCATTTTGCGATCGGGCTACCGCATTGTCTACGAACCGAGGGCCTTGAGTTGGCACCGCCATCGACGCACCTGGGAAGAACTACGCAACTTGCTCCGATGCTACGGAATCGGAGTCTATGCTTTCTGGACGCGGATGTTTGTAATCAACAAAGAATTTAGTGTACCTCTATTAGCTTGGGGATGGCTGTATTACAAGCAAATTCCTGAGTTATTTGCTTCTTTGCGAAAGCAACCGGACTGTATTCCTAGTGATTTACTTTTGGCTCAAATGCGGGGGTGCATTAGCGGGCCGATGGCTTATTTTTCTTCTCGCAAGCGTTTGCAGGAAGTTAAAGGGGAAGTCAATCGATTTTAGATTTTAGATTTTAGATTTTAGATTTACTCACATGATGAATCTGGGAAATGAAACTAAGTTCTAAGCTTTGGGGATTAGTCATTAGTCATTAGTCAGGAGGAAAAGGGAAGTCCGGCAACGGATGGTGTAATGGATTTAAGGGATTTAACAGATGGATATTGAGGGGATAGGGAAGAAGTAAGAGTGTTTGAAATTTTAATCACAACTTATAAATCCCCAAATACCAAATACCAAATATTAATTCCCCAATCCCAAAGAACAACTACTAATTACCAAATACCAATCTAATATGAATAGGGAAAATCCAACAATTAGCATAATTATTCCGAGCCACAATCGGAGTTCTTCGCTGCGGCGCGCTCTTGATGCTGTGCACTCGCAGACTTATCCGCTCGACCTGCTGGAAGTTATTGTAGTGGCAGATAGCTGCATTGACGATACTTTGGCAATGCTACAAGACTACAAACCTCCGTTTAAACTGCAGGTGATCGAGGTAAATTGCCGAAGTGCTGCCATCGCCCGCAATACAGGAGCGGCTTCGGCTACCGGGAAATTGCTGCTGTTTCTCGACGACGATATCGAAGCGCTGCCGCCTTTGGTGGAAAGCCACGCACGGGTTCACCGAGAGCGTCCAGGAGCGGCTGTCATGGGGCCCTATCCGCCTAAGTTGCACGGAGCAACTAGGTTTTTTGACGTGGAAGTGCGATCGTGGTGGGAAGAGAAGTTTTATCAGATGAGCCAACCTGGTCACCGATTTACTTATCAAGATTTGCTCAGCGGCAACATTTCTTTGGATGCAGAACTGTTTGCTCGTCTCGAAGGCTTTGATTCGGCTTTCGGGAACTGCGGCGGGGAAGATTACGAGTTTGGGCTGCGTTTGCTGAAAGCTGATGTACCTTTTGCTTTAGCGCAGGATGCTGTGGGCTATCATTACGAACACGAAACAAACAATCTCGATCGCTCTTTCCGCCGGTCTCGTCAGGAAGGGCGATCGGATGTTTTGATCGGCCGCCGACACCCGGAACTCAGACCGACGCTGCACATAAAAGACTACGAAACTCCTTATTTTTTGGTAGATAAGATTGTGGTGGCGCTCACGTTTTTCTGGCCGGCGGTTATGGATTGGCTGGCTGTGGGAGGCAGGAAATCTCTGGATTTGCTCGAAAGCTTGGGGATGCGGGAAACTTGGCGGTGGTTGCGGGCAAAATTGCGCGGTTATTGGTATTTGCGGGGTGTGATTGATGAGCTAAAAAGTCGCTCTGCTATTTCTAGTTTTATGCAAGGGGGCCCGGCCCGTTCTGATTTGGGCGGACATGAAATTAACATTGATTTGCAGCAAGGTTGGGAAGCGGCAGAAAGTCTACTGGACGCGGAACGACCGGCTGGGGTTTACCTGTATTACGACCAACTAACAGTCGGCCATATTTTTCCGCAAGCGGGGGCGGAACCGCTGCGGGGCGCTCACTTGCGATCGATTCTGGCGCTTCACTTTGCTCAACCGCTGGCTGGGGCGATCGCGGTTAACGGTATGCCCCGCAGTGCTGAAACGCTTGAAGAAAAATCTTTAGTTGCTTTTGAAACTTACGAGTTAGCCATTAATAGCTAAGTAAATAGGTGCAAATAAAGATTACAGGATTCGGGCAGGTGAGTGCCTTCATCTTCTCGCTTATATCTCGTTATGCTTAGCTAAACTAGCCCCTAGAAGATATTTTTTTTCGTGCATATCTACTGAATTCGGGGAAGTTAAACCAAAAACTCAAACCTCAAAAGTTGGGAAATTGGAAAATTGCCACCCCAAACTTAAAAGCCCCAAGTGAAAACTTTTCTATCTAGTGCCCGCTGCAAAATTTTCAGGAGCAAGTTATGGCAATAAAAGTTATGGAGATTGAGTTTGCCGAACAGATTAATCCGATTAGGCAACTCGAACAATACGAAGGAGTTCGGATTTTAGTTCGCTACCGGGGACGGCCTCTGGGCTGGGCTTATGTTAGTAACAATCCCTGGGAACAAACAATTTCCGCTGAGCGAGTGCGACAAACAATTGTGGATCAGTTAGGAAAAGAGTTGGTGCGATCGACTTTAGGAGAGCAGTTCGGCGCTGTTTCTGAAGCAGTGGCGGATGGCGACCTGCCGTCAATTAGTGTTGTCATCTGCACGCGCGATCGCACAGATTTGCTCAAAGGCGCTCTGGAAGCTCTGCTCGCCCTCGACTATCCCCAGCGCGAAATTATCGTTATAGACAACGCTCCTGCAAGCAGCAGCACCGCTGAATTAGTCGCGCGATTGCCCGTACGCTACGTCAAGGAAGAACGGCCAGGATTGGACTGGGCGCGCAATCGCGGGATCGCGGAAGCGCGGCATGAGATTATTGCTTTTACTGACGACGACGTGCGGCCCGATCGCGGTTGGCTGCGGGGTATTGCTTCGGCGTTTGCTGACCCAGAAATTATGGCCGTGAGCGGTTTAGTGGCGGCAGCCGAACTGGAAACCTTGCCACAACAGCAATTTGAACTGATATATGGCGGAATGCTGCAAAACCTCGACCGCCACAAAACCGACGGTAGCAAACTTTCTGTGCGGGAGTTGCTGTGGGCTAGCAAATACGGCGTGGGAGCGAATATGGCTTTCCGGCGGCAAGTTTTCGAGGCTGTGGGCAATTTTGATGTTGCTCTCGATGTGGGGACTGCGACTCGCGGTGGTGGGGATATTGAGATGTTTCATCGGATTTTGGCTAAGGGATACTCGACTTTTTATGAGCCGAGAGCTTTTGTGTGGCACTTGCACCGGCGCAGCGCCGATGCTTTGAGCCGACAGTTGCAGGATAACGGGCGCGGTTTTGGGGCTTATGTACTCACGTGCTATCGCAACCGGACTGTGCCGCGCTGGGAAATTTGGAAATTTGCTATGTTTCAGTGGCTTGGTTGGTGGCTGGTGCGCCGCTTGGGGTCTCCGGGTTGGCTGCCGCGCAAGTTGGTAGTCAGCGAGTTGCTGGGAGCTCTCGACAGTCCTTTTGCTTACAGAAAAGCGCAGTTGCAGGCGCAGCAGTTAGCTGAGATTGAGCCGGAAGAGCAACTACAATCTGAACCGCAGGAAGTTGCCGGAGGTGTGCGATGAGAAGTGTTCCAAAGCTGATTGATAGGCGCAAAATTGCTCATTTCTTCGATTTGCTGCGGGTGTTGGTCGATCGCGATATGAAATTACTTTACAAGCGATCGGCTTTGGGGATTGCTTGGACTTTAATCAATCCGCTGTTGCAGTTAGCTGTATTTTCCTTTGTGTTTCGTTCTGTTATACCGATTAACATTCCGCAATTTTCTTCCTTTGCTTTCAGCGGTTTGTTAATCTGGAGTTGGTCTCAAACCGCATTATTTCAAGCAACGGGATTAATTACCAACAATAAAGCGCTAATCAGACAGCCTAATTTTCCCACGGCAATTTTGCCGGTAGTCACTACTATGACTGGGCTAATTCACTTTCTGTTAGCTTTGCCGGTGTTAATTATCTTTCTGGCAATTGATGGCGTTCAGCCGAGTGCTGTGCTGTTTGTGTTGCCGCTGCTGATGGTTATTCAGTTTATTTTGACAGTCAGTTTGGCTTATCCCCTCGCCGCTTTGAATGTCACTTTTCGCGATACTCAGCATACTTTGGGCGTAGTTTTGCAGATGCTGTTTTACCTGACTCCGATTTTCTACGACCTCAACAGCGTCCCGAAACAATTTCAGCCTTTGTATCAGTTAAATCCTATGGTGCCACTGCTTGGAGCTTACCGCGCCATACTGCTCAAAGGTACGCAGCCGGATTGGCTGGCGCTGTTAATTGTTAGCTTGGTTGTGGCTGCTCTTTTGCCGATCGGACTGGGAATTTTTAGACGGCAAAGCAATACTTTTGTGGAGGAATTGTAAATGCGTCAAGCTATTGTTGTCAAGGGTTTGGGGAAACGTTTCAACCGCTACTCTGCCGATCGACCTTATACGATTATGCAGGCCGCTTTGGCGGGTTTTCGGCAGATGAAACCGCAGGCGCGTTTTTGGGCACTGCGGGATATCAATTTCACTGTTTCTCCCGGCGAAATGCTGGGAATTCTCGGCAAGAATGGCGCGGGAAAATCGACGCTGCTGCAACTTGTTGGCGGTATCGGCTATGCTCAAGAAGGAACTATTGAAGTTAATGGCAGAATTGGCGGTTTGTTGGATTTGGGTGCGGGTTTTCACTCGGATTTAACGGGCAGAGAAAATGTGTTTGTGGGTGCAGTGGTGGCCGGTTTGACTCGTCGGGAAGCTGCGCGCCGGTTTGATGATATTGTTGAATTTGCGGAATTGCAACAGTTTATTGATAGTCCGATGCGGACTTACAGTACCGGGATGCAAATGCGGCTGGCTTTTTCGGTGGCGGTTCACACCGATCCAGAAGTGCTGTTAGTTGATGAACATTTGTCGGTTGGTGATGTGGCTTTTCAAAATAAATGTTTGAACAGAATCACCGAGTTTAAGAATCAAGGATGTGCGATTGTTTTGATTTCTCACAACGCGGCGCAAATTCATAAACTGTGCGATCGGGCTTTGTGGCTGAAATCAGGTGAAATCGTGGCTTACGGGGAACCGGAAGTGGTAGTCGGTCAGTATTTGTCGGAAATGCGCCCAGCAACCGAACAACGCACTCCCATGCGTCCTCCTGAAGTGACGAGTATGGGTTCACAACTGCGAATCAATGACAATCGCTTCGGTTCTTTGGAAGTAGAAATTACGGATGTTAAAGTGTTGCCGGATGATGAGATAAACAGTGGCGATTCTATTACTGTGGAAATTCATTATTCTGTACCGAAGCCAATTTCGGCTGCTATTTTTGGCGTGACAATTAGCCGGGAAGACGGTCAAAGTTGTTTTGAAACTAATACTAATCAAATGGGCAGATTGCTGCCACTGGCGGAAGGGAAAGGCACAATCCGCCTGCACGTAGACAGGCTGGATTTAGGCAACGGTCAGTATTATGTGAATCCTGGGGTTTACGAGAAGAGTTTTGCTTACGCCTACGATTATCATTGGCACCTTTATCCGCTGTATGTGCGATCGACTGTCAACCAAAAAACGATTCTTTGTCCGCCCTACCGCTGGGAATTTGATGGCAAAATGCAGGTTGCGGATTTACCAGAACCAGCCGAGAAAGTTCACGCATTGAATAAGGATAATCCCGCCTATGCCAAGATTTCGACTCAGTTGAAAAATAAGCAGGAACCAGACTTTTTAATTATTGGCGCTCAAAAGTGCGGCACGGAACCTCTATCCGGCTATCTCGCAAATCACTTGCAAATTATCAAAGATGGTTCCCGCAACATTCACTTTTTTGATTTGAATTTTGAGCGGGGCGTTGATTGGTACAGCAAGCAGTTGACGCGCAGTGTGGCGGATGAAAAGGTGTTGCTGTGGGAAATGACTCCTTACTATATTTATCATCCGTTGGTGGCAGAGCGGGTTTACAAGTGTTTCCCGGATGTTAAGCTGATTGTAATGCTGCGAAACCCGGTCAAACGAGCTTGGCTGCACTATCATTTAGAAGTGGCGATCGGCTGCGAAAAGCTGGATTTTGAAAAGGCGATTACTTCCGAACCCGATCGCCTAAAAGGTGAAATTGAAAAAATTAAAACCGATCAAAGTTATTACAGTTTCAACCACCAACATTATTCGTATTTGTCGCGAGGAATTTATGTTGAACAAATCAGGAATTGGCTTGATTATTTTCCGAGGGAACAGTTGCTAATTCTCAAAAGCGAAGATTTTGAGGCAAATACCGATAAAGTTTTTTCGGAAGTGTTAGATTTCTTGGATATTAGTGCGATCGCAAGTAAACAATATGAGATTAATGCGATCGAGGAGTACAGCAAAATACCAGCAGCAATCGAACAACAACTGACAGATTATTTCAAGCCTTATAATCAGGAACTATCTGATTTGTTAAAACAGGATTTTACTTGGAGTTAGAATTGGCAGGTTGGGTTCCGAGAACGAAACCCAACCCACCTCAAAATCTAGAGTTAATTATAATAATTGCAAAATGTTATGAAACGCATATTTCTCCTAGGCTCGCCTCGCAGTGGCACGACAATTCTTCAAAGCTTATTAGCTGCTCATCCCGAAGTTATTTCTTTTCCAGAATCTAAGTTTTTTCACTATTTGCTATACGATCAGTTTGCGGGAAAGTTGCCAGGTAGAATGGAAGCTTTTTTTAAGGATGAGATTAAACGTCCTGAACTTTTGAAAGATTTTGATGACAGCCAAACTGTGGAAGCTAAAGCTAGTTGGTTTGTGAGAGTTTTGGATGGTTTGGCTGCTGAACAAAAAAAAAGCATTTGGTTGGAAAAAACGCCGGAACACATATATTTTATTGATGACATAGAGCGCTTTTTGCCGGATGCGAAATTTATACATATTTTGCGAAACGGTATGGATACAATAGCTTCTATGTATGATGCTACTAGGAGTTTTAACGAATTGTGGGGCGCTGGTTGGGATTTAAACCACTGTATCTATCGGTGGGAACACGCGATGTTAACTAGCCACAAATACATTAATAAATCCAATCATATATTAGTTAAATATGAGGAACTTTTAGATAACAAAACACTAATTTTAGGACAAATTTGTAATTTTATGGGCATTGAATATGACGATACAATGCTCGTTAATTATCAAGAAAAAGCAGCCAAGCTAAGTTTAAATCTACCTTGGCATAAAGGAATTGAGAGAGATGTCAAAAGTAGTAACGTTCACAAATATCATAAAATTTTCACGCGAAATGAAATTAGATATATTTTAGAGAAAATTCAGCGAGTCCAGGGTGAAATGGCGTGGAAAGTTACGGTGGAAGTGAGCGAACCAATTTCGGATATTTACGCTTTGCAAATATGCGATCGCCTGTGCTGTACGATCCAACTAGAAGGAATTCAACTCGGTATTATTGAATTGCCTATTTGCGATGGCATGGTGGCGGCTGCGGTTTTGGCGGATGCGGTTGCAGCCCAGTTTGCTTGGCAAATTCTCGATCGCTTCTTTCAACGCAATCGCTGCGAAAAAGGCAATAAATTGTGGGAAAATTTGCTGGAACCATTGCACCCTAAACATGACTGGACGCTATTTATGCAAGAATTATGGGGGCGTCCGCATTGGCATTTGGAGGATTTCTACAAGCCTGAAATAGCTGAGAAAGTCCCAACAATTACCCTCGAAAAAGATTTGATTTCTGTAGAAGTTAGCGAGGAATTTGCTAATATAAAAGTTGAGCTTTCTGAAATAAATGTGCTGGTGAAAGTAGGCGGCGTTGCTGTCGGTATTGTCACTGTTGCGGTGGAAAATAATTTTGTTTCGGCTCAAAAATTGCGATCGACAATTAATCGAAATATGGGTTTTGAGTTGTGCATCGCCACCGTGCGAGAAGCTTTGCTGGGAAAACCACTCAACGGCAAGCAATGGCTACGATCGCGCTTAGCCTCTTGTGCTCAACAAAGGTCTAATTTGCCCGACTGGTTGAATGCACCGGGTGCAGGGGGCATTTACCCCCAAAATGCGGTGATGTTCGGCAGGCGATCGGGTGCGATCGGGACGAGTGTCAGCCGCCGCGCCTCACTCCCGGCGGCGGCGCTGCCGGAAATCGAGTCAGTCGCAGCAATCGCTGGGGAACCGACAATGCAAATTCCCCAAGAAAATAAGTTTCCAAAGCAAGTATTTTACGCACCGGAAATCATTGGCTCAAAATCTTCTTATCGGGAAGTTTCTCACTCCGTGAAACCTCAACTTTTGGACAACCATAGCGTTACACAAAAACTCCCGATTCTCTCCTACCGCCACATTTCTCCTGACGGTTTAGACGCAGTTACTCCCCAAATTTTTGAACAACAGTTACACAATCTCAAAAATCTGGGTTATTACAGTGCGAGTTGGGAAAATTGGCGAAGCGCGAAACTGGCTAAAACTCCTTTACCCGGTAAAGCTGTATTGATGACATTTGACGGCGGCTATCTCGACTTTTTCCAATATGCTTGGCCTCTACTAAAACGGTTTGATTTTACAGCAACTGTTTTTCTCGTAGCGGAGTCAATAGGAAAGACAAATAGTTGGGAAAAAGCGGAATTTGAAGAAGTGCCGTTAATGGGATGGTCGGAAATTTTGCAACTGAGGGATGCAGGGATTGAATTTGGTTCTATGTCTGCCACTCATCAACCTTTGACTCCATTGTCGCCGACAGAAATTGTGCGGGAGGCAGGCAAATCCCGTGCTATCTTGGAACGGGAATTAGAGAAACCTGTTAAATGTTTTGCCTATCCTTACGGCGATGTTGATCCAATTGTAGCGCATTTAATTGGAGCGAGTGGATATACTTTTGGTGTATCATATACATTAAATTTGAGCAGTTTTGAAGATTCTTTATTGTCGCTGCCGCGCATTCAAGTCACCGCAGAAAATGCCTTAAAATTAGCTTAGTCAATCAGCGAGATTTTTCCCTCAACTAACAATCTCTCAACGGACGCACCTTACAAGTGAAATTTATTAATCAATTCCTTGATTTTTCTCTGCAAATAACCGCCTAACCCTCTGGAAATTTTCTCAAATTTATAATAAAATAAAATATCCATCACATCTTCAGTTTTCATATACTTTAAATAAGAAATTATTTTATCGGTCAGTTCATCATTAACATCATCGATATACTTTCTCACCGCCAACCGTTCCGAAATATTCCATTTCCGATCAAACTTGCGGTGCATTTCCGTCTCATAATCCCGAAAATCTGAGATTTTCCCCTCCAAATACCTTTGAATATATTTCCCCGCGATTTGGGCACCATCCATCCCGTGTCTAATCCCTTCGCCACCCAAAAAATTTACTGTCGAAACACTATCGCCGATCGCAATTATATTATGCTTGCAATAAATATCCTTCAAACCACGACTATACTTCAGCATGGAACCGTGTTTGTCAAGAATTTTATAATTTTTAGACTTTAGATATTCATCAATCAGTAAATCAATATATTTTTTCAGCGGTGACAAATGCCTCAGTGTTTTCTGATCTAAAAAAATGCGGGCAGCACCAACTTTCAGCCTATTTTGTTCCATGGGAAATATCCAAGAATAACCTTTAGGCATCCATTTATCGCCCACAAATAAGATTAAATCACCGCTGTATTTATTGTAAACTTCTGGCTCTACTTCAATCAAATATTCGATTCCGGTTCCCGACAAAAAATCAGGCTTATCATTCTCTTTTTCGTACATAATCGCCCTAGCAAAGCCAGTAGCATCAACCAATACTTTAGTGCTAACTTTGATAAGTTGACCGTCGGATAACTGTTTAAACTCGACTGTTGTTTCGCTCTTGCTTTGTGAATGTCCGGTGTAGCGATAACCAAGCCAAACTTCACCGCCAAATCGCTCAACTTCGCTGGCCAAAAATGCTCTAAATTTAGCAAAATTGAGAACAACTCCCAAGCTTTCGGGAGACTCCCAAGTTTGACTGACTTTGCTAGTTTCAATAGTAAGTTTGTGCCAAAAACTGCCGATAACGGATTTAGGTAAATCGAATTTAGAGAGAGTTTCTAGAGGTGTAGCGGCGCTAGAAAAGTCATTTTTATAAAAATTGTCGTTTTGCTCTGCCAGCAAGACTTTGTGACCGGATTGGGCTAGGATTCTCGCGCAGTGACCGCCTGCTGGGCCTGCTCCGACTATTACTATGTCAAAACTTTTTAAATTCATTTTGCTTTTAACTCGCTTCCAATGTCAAAATACCCGCAGGCATATCAACTACTAACCGCCGAGTTTTCAGCCACTGGCGACCTATTAAAATTTCCGGTACTCCGTCACCCACATGAACGGGAATGTCAAATTCTAGGTAATCAATACGCACTTTTCCTACATAAAGTTCAAAATCAAATTCTCCCTTGGCTGTTCGCATTTTTTCTTGTTTCACATATGTCCAATCCAGTCCATCTAAATCCTGACTGTCCATTGCTAACCAGCCAGAAAAACCTGTATCAAGCAGAGCATCAACAGGTAATTCTAAGCCGTTATCAGCAATCAGTTCAAGTTCAAAAAATAGCTCGTCCTCATCACCAAATCTTCCTTGAATCATATTGTGCCACAAACTCCGGTTTCATTGATCCGAAAAACCTGCAATTTAGCTTTCGGGTATTTTTCATGGGCTATGTTTGCAACTTGCATATCATCCTTGTCGATAAAATATTCCCCGCTATCAGGTTCAACCGCCATGTACCAGTTGTAGTGGGTTTTAATCAATTCTGGTTTGAGGCGATCGAAAATTGGTTTGCAGCGCTGATAAAATGCTTCTCTTTCAGCTCGCCACTGGGCTTTTTTTTCTTCTGACCACTGAATTTCGGGGAACAATCTTCCCCGCCGCACGGTACGATTTGGTTTCACGTTAGTCATTGTTTTTTCTCCCTTATCCTCAAATCTTCCTTCAATCATGCTCCTCTTTCACTGTCATAGATCGGATGTCGAAGAGTAAGGTGCGCTAGGCACACCCTACAATTCTAGCTATTTACACGCTAACAGGAGCCTGTTTGCGGCTGAATGTTGCTAAGATACGATCGCACATTTGCGACGGAGTTAATCCTAAACTTGCAAATGATTGCTCTGGCGTTGCATGATCTACTAATGTATCTGGTACGCCCAGCCGCATCAGTGGCACGAGAACATTATTGTCGAGCAAAGATTCAGCAACTGCGGAACCGAAGCCACCCATCAAACAGCCTTCTTCCATTGTGACAACTTTGCCGATTCGCTGTGCTAAAGGCAAGATTAATTCGGTGTCCAAAGGCTTGACAAAACGCGCATTGATCACAGTTGCTTCAATACCGTGTTCGCTCAGCATCTCGGCAGTTTGCATTGCCGGATAAACCATTGAACCGTAACCCAAGATCAGCACATCGTCGCCGTTGCGGAGAATTTCGGCTTTGCCGATCGGCAATTCTTCCCAACCTTCCTCCATCAAAGGTACGCCGTAACCGTTGCCACGCGGGTAACGCATCGTGATCGGGCCGCTGGTGTGGTTGATTCCCGTGACTATCATCCGCTGCAATTCTGCCTCATCTTTTGGTGCCATAACTACCATATTTGGCAGGCAACGCAAGAAGGCAATGTCGTACATTCCTTGGTGAGTGGGGCCGTCAGCACCGACAATGCCTGCGCGATCCAAACAGAAGAAAACTGGCAAATTTTGGATGCAAACATCGTGAATTATTTGGTCATAGCCTCGCTGCACAAATGTCGAGTAAATTGCCACAACCGGGCGCATTCCTTCGCAGGCTAAACCAGCGGATAAAGTCACGGCGTGCTGTTCAGCAATCCCGACATCAATGTACTGTTTAGGCAGTTTTTCATGAAGTTTATCCAGGCCTGTTCCGGTTGCCATTGCAGCAGTAATGCCGACAATTTTGGGATTATCTTCTGCTAGCTTGACCAGGGCGTGGGCAAAGACTTTCGAGTAAGCTGGAGGCTTGGGTTTAGTGGATGGAATGCCTTTGCCGGTGGCTAAGTTAAAGGGATTTTGGGCGTGATATCCTACTTGGTCTTTTTCGGCGATCGCATATCCTTTGCCTTTCACCGTCACAACGTGAACCAACACCGGCCCTTGGATGGTATGAGCTTGTTTGAAAGTGGCAATTAACTCTTCCAAATTGTGTCCATCTACCGGGCCCATGTAAGTAAAGCCCAATTCTTCAATTACTGCTCCAACTTTCGAGACAGCCAAGCGTTTCATTCCTTCTTTGAGGCGCTCCATTTCTGGAGTAAAAGTTTCACCGACAAAGGGAATGTGTTTGAATTGTTCCTCTAAGTTATCTTTGAGAAACTGCACCGGTGGCGACAATCGCATCTTGTTCAAATACCGCGTAATTGCACCGACGTTGGGCGAGATTGACATCTCGTTGTCGTTGAGCACAACTAACAAATTGGTTTTCGGCATATGGCCCGCGTGGTTGATGGCTTCGAGTGCCATGCCGCCAGTCAATGCGCCGTCGCCGATGACTGCTACAGTTTTAAAGTTTTCCCCCTTGAGGTCGCGCGCCATTGCCATTCCTAACGCTGCGGAAATGCTTGTGGAAGCGTGACCTGCGCCGAAGTGGTCAAATTTGCTCTCGCAGCGCTTGAGATAGCCTGCAACGCCGTCTTTTTGGCGTAGGGTGTGGAATTGGTTGTAGCGGCCGGTGATTAATTTGTGAGGATAAGCTTGGTGGCCGACATCCCAAGTAACTTTGTCGCGATCGAGGTCGAGTGTTTGGTAGAGTGCTAAGGTCAGTTCGACTACACCCAATCCTGGGCCGAGGTGGCCGCCGCTAGCGGCTACAGTTTCTAAATGCTTTTCTCGAATTTGTCGGGCAATTTGTTCGAGTTGATGAATCGAGAGGCCGTGTAATTGGTTTGGGTGAGTCAGTTCGCTGAGATGCATATTTTAAAATCTTGCTCCTGTGAATCAGGACGAATCCTTAACAGATATAGGTTGTGCCTGCGAGGTTGGGTACGCGCAAACGTTAGAATAGTTTAACGGTTATTTGAGAAAAACTGTTAGGCGTAAGATTTTTGTTATTTTTAGCCTGGTAATTATAGTTAATAAATTGTGCGCCGTCAAGATAAAAAAAGCTTATCTTGTTAGTTGCTAATCGCTAATTGTTAGCTGCACGGAAATTATTAAGCATTTTTAACTACTTTTTGTAGTGATGGCTGACTTTTTAGCCATCTTGTTTCTGCAAGCGGACTATGATACAAAATCATTAACTGTGATGGAAGCATCTCATATTTGTAAAAACACTTCTTCTGGCTCAAAACTCCAATTTCTAGCTTGGCTGCAAAAGTGAGATGCTCCCCTGTGATACCAATTTTTTATGAGGTTGCATAGAATCCGATCACCCTGGCGCCCCCCTTAATAAGGGGGGGACAAGATTGTTCTCAAAGTCCCCCAACAACCAGGAGGATTTAGGGGGATCGAGATATGTGCAACTTCACATTAAATTGGTATGAAGTGTGATTTATATACAGCGTATTCCAGGTTTATAAAGCACACCGCGCAAAACCAGGTTTCTTTACAGTTCTCGCATCCTTACTGATTCTGTTCAAAAAACCCGGTTTCTCGCGATCTACATCTACATGGAATATGCTGTAAATCAACGACCTCTAGCAGAAATCATTCCATTTACACTGGGAAAGTTTTCCCGAATTTGGATAGTAGAGAGCTGCGACTCTCGAAGCATTGTTTTGTAAGCTCAAAGTGGATTCGGGCGACGGCGAGAGACTCTCGCTTACTCTGCTGATGGCAAAGGAGTTTCCGCTTCTTCCGGCGGCGGAATTTCCGCAGGAGTCGATTCCGGCGACGGCGAGAGACTCTCGCTATCGGGCGGCGGAATTTCCGCAGGAGTCGATTCCGGCGACGGCGAGGGACTCTCGGCCCCGGGCGGCGGAATTTCCGCAGGAGTCGATTCCGGCGACGGCGAGGGACTCTCGGCCCCGGGCGAGGGAGTCTCCGAAGGACTTGGGGCGGGAGTTTCCGGCGGTGGTGGAAGTTGTGCGGGATCTGGCTGCGGGCTTTGGAGGCTTTGCACCCACAAACCTAAACCGCCGCCGGCTAATATCAGCCCCAACACCCCCAGTAGGGGCAGCGGCAGCTTGGAGCGCCGTTTTTGAACTGGTTCCGGGGCGGGGGAAGTTTCGGGGTACAACAACTGTTTGGACGATTCTGAAAGCTGAGATTCTGGAATCCTCCCGGACTTCTGGAGGGACGCAGCGAGGGAAGGCGGCAGCGACACCGAGGCTGACACTGGCGCTGACGCCGGCGCTGAGGCCACCGCCGGATCAAACAGTACCAATCTCTCCGGCGACATCCGACAGTGAGTCGCTACCACGGAGGTGTTGTCATAACCATTTTTCTCGTTGGCGAGACGAATCCAAGACTGAACTGCCGCTTCCAAAGACATTTTGCCCTCAAGCACCTCTGGGCCATAATTCTCCCAAGATTTCTCTACCCAGTCGTTGTCGCTCAAACCGTCGGAACACAGCAGCAGTAAGCCTTCCTCTTCGACAATAAATCGCTGAATCGTCGGGCGCAGGAAATCGGCATCCCGCGTGCCCAAAGCTTGAGTCAGGGCTCCTGCATCCGATCGCAGTTGAGTCTCCCAATATAAACAATGTCCTAGCTGGACTTCCCTTGAGGCTACGTCGTCGTCCACAGTCAGCCGGTGACAGTAATTTCTGCCAATCCAATAAGCGCGGCTGTCTCCAACATTGACTAAATAAAGTTCGTGGCTGTTATTTGAGGGCAAATCCTCGGAATTTTTCACTTTTTGAGGCAACTGGAGGGCCATCACCAAAGTCGTCCCCATCCGTTGCCGCAACTCTTTTCCCTGCTCATTATTTTGAGCAGAAATCACATTATTCACAACTCGGACTATTTCTTCGAGTTGCTTGATCACCATTGTTGGCGTCATCAACTCTTCTTGTTGAGCAATTTCTGCGAGCAAATTTTGGATTAAAGCTTTCAGGGATTGCACGGCTAATTGACTGGCAACTTCTCCTCCTTCGTGGCCTCCAACCCCGTCGCAAACCATTGTTAAGTAAGGAATTAATTTCTCGCCCCCTGAAGTTTTGCTAAATTGAAAATCAGCAGCAACCGGATAGCAACTGTCTTCATTTTGGGAGCGCTGTGGCCCGGTATCAGTCATGCCGACTACTTCTAAGTGCAGAGGCAATTGAGCGGCTTGTTCTAATAGTAAATCGTTTAGTTCCAGGGCGATCGCGTCGAAATTCATGCTGCTGCGGCGCATAAACTGACAAATTTCTCCGAGTTTCGACTGCACCTCGGGTTGCGCTGATTCCACCAAACCTGACCACACATCTCCCAAATCCCGTAGCGTCGGTACAAAATTGCCCCGGTGCAGTTCCAGCAGGCGTACCCGCCAACCTTCCACCCGCAAATTTTCCGGTACCAGCAAACTCGAAGCGACTCCCTGTTCCGATAGTCGCGCCCACAGTTGGAGCATTTGCCACAGCCAGTAAACTTGGCGCGCGGCGGTTGTCGCAGACCAAGCTTCTAAAATAGAAGGATACAGGCGACCGAAATTATTGATGGGCACATTTTCCAACAACAGCACCTCTGTCGCTTCCGGTGCTTCCCCTAGGGAACAAAAACCGTATACTTCCGGCGTATGCAGCCGTTGGGGATACAAATGCAGGTAAGGCATAATCGTATCCGGCAGTTGTTCCGGGACGCTCGGAGGCAAAGCTGGACGGCTGTCGAGCCAGATTTGGGGTGCAATGACAAAGTATCGATCGGCTATTACCTTACCCGTCGGCACTTCCTCGGCTGCTTGCCCCACCACCCACACATAGCGATAAATTAAATCCGTTTCGCACGCTGCACAGTGCTGGCGGCCAAAGGTATTGCGGGGATCGGGACAGCTAAGATTCGGGCAATAAATGGGTTCGGAGAAACTGCTGATCATATCGAAATAGTTTGTGTAAAAAGATTCTGAAGATATATGATTCGCCAGCCCAAATTCATGAGCTTGAGAATAAACTGATTTTAGCCCCTATCAATTTCTTAACTGCCTTTGGGCCCCTAGAAATTGTAGTTTCTGCCAGTCTGCACCGGCTTAAATTGTAATTTAAGTTACTAAACTCAGACTTGGAGTACGATGGAAGCCTCAACCTGGTACCGCTGCGCGAAAAATCGCTCTGAGGGGCTGCAAGTCGCAAACCCTTGCATAGTCAGTTGTTGGCAATTCTTAAATCTTAAATTTCCAATCTAAGATCTAAATAGTATCACCTATTCTTTTTATGATCTTGACTCCTACGCTCCTTTGGCTGATAGCTGGGTCTTTGCTCTGTTTGGCAGAGCTATTTCTCCCGACTGCTTTTGTCGCTTTTATGATGGGACTGAGCGCCTTCGCGGTAGCTGGATGCTCTCTAGTTCTACCTTACGTTAATTTACAAATATTCCTGTGGATGGTATTTTCGACAGTTTTTGTGCTGGTGTCTCGGCGGTTGATACCAAAAGGCACCGCAAGGGCGATCGCAGATTCTCAGGAAGCCAAAACTTTAACAGAAATTCCCCCCGGAGAAGCCGGCCGAGTCATTTATGAGGGGAATTCTTGGCAAGCTCGCTGCGAAGACACGAAGGCCACTATCCCCCCCAACCAAAACGTAATTGTCGTCGGACGGAAAGGCACTACTCTGATAGTTTTGCCCGAAAATCTCTTGCATTCTTAAACAAAATGTGGAATTAATCACAGACAATTAGTAGTTAGTCATCAGTCATTAGTCATCAGTCATCAGTTTTTAGTCAAAAGTCATCAGTCATTAGTTTTTAGTCAAAAGTCAACATTTATAGGAGGCAACCGTGGAACAATTTTTTTTACTTGTATTTTTAGCACTTGGCGGCTCAGCCCTCGCAGGTTCCGTCAAGATTATCAATCAGGGAAATGAAGCGCTGGTGGAAACTTTAGGTAAATACAGTGGCAGGAGACTCGAACCAGGTTTGAATTTTGTCAAGCCGTTTCTCGATCGGGTCGTTTACGAACAAACAATTCGGGAAAAAGTCTTAGATATTCCTCCGCAAGCTTGTATTACCCGCGATAACGTTTCCATCACCGTTGATGCTGTGGTTTACTGGCGCATTGTAGACTTGGAAAAAGCTTGTTACAAAGTAGAAAATCTCCAGTCTGCAATGGTAAATATGGTGCTGACTCAAATTCGCGCCGAAATGGGTCAACTGGATCTCGAACAAACCTTTACTGCTCGTTCTCAAATTAATGAAATATTGCTCAGAGATTTAGATATTGTTACCGATCCTTGGGGAGTGAAAGTAACACGGGTAGAATTGCGGGATATTATCCCTTCTAAAACTGTACAGGAATCGATGGAATTGCAGATGGCAGCCGATCGACGCAAGCGGGCGGCAATTCTGACATCCGAGGGCGAACGCGAGTCAGCAGTTAACAGCGCCAAAGGTAAAGCAGAAGCGCAAGTTTTGGATGCAGAAGCGCGCCAAAAAGCGACTATTTTAGAAGCGGAAGCTCAACAAAAGGCGATCGTCTTGAAAGCTCAAGCAGAACGCCAAAGTCAGGTTTTGAAAGCTCAAGCTACTTCTGAGGCCTTGCAAATTATCGCCAAAACTCTGCAAAATGACCCCACTGCGCGGGAAGCTTTACAATTTTTGTTAGCTCAAAACTATCTGGATATGGGTCTAAAAATTGGCACCAGTGGCAGCAGCAAGGTGATGTTTATGGACCCGCGCAGCATTCCCGCTACGCTCGAAGGAATGCGATCAATCGTTGGGGAAGGTAATAATAATGACGTGAAAAAGCAGTCTTAGCTAGAATGAGCCATTGAAAGAGACTGGTAACTCTGTATGAGGGATGAAACTCCTCATACAGAGTTACCATGAATAGCAAAAATGATTGTGTCATCACGCACCACATTATTAAATAATCGGCGTTGCTGAATTAAGATATAATTGATTTTGAGAGCAATTCATAAAAGACCATTTAACACAAGTCATATTCTATGAAATGTCCTGAATGTAAGTCAACTCATATCAATAAAAATGGGCGTAAAAAAGGTAAGCAGAACTACCTGTGTGTTACCTGTGGTAGACAATTTATAGACTGCTATGAACAGCACAGAGGTTATGCTCAAGAAGTGAAAGACGAATGCCTAAAAATGTATGTTAATGGCATGGGTTTTAGGGAGATTGAAAGAGTAAAAGGGGTACATCATACAACAATTATGAATTGGGTAAAACAACTAGGATAACTCTTGCCCGATTTTTATGATCGACAGTTAAATTGGCTAACCCTCTCTTGAAATCGCCTGATATCTATTTAAACATCGATATTCAGGCAACTTCTCTTCGCCGTCAACCTAATAACTCGACACAGTTAAAACGATCGCCTCCCTATCTCCCAACACCAAACCATACTCCAAACCCTCAACAACCGCCTGATAAGAAGCATCCAAAATATTACCAGAAACCCCAACAGTCGTCCAGCGGTCTTGACCGTTGCTAAACTCAACCAACACGCGAGTTTTAGCAGAAGTTCCCGCACATCCGTCCAGAATTCGCACCTTATAATCGGTTAAGTTAAAATCAGTAATTGCCGGGTAAAAATTCCGCAAAGCCTTCCGCAAAGCCGCATCAAGTGCCGAAACAGGCCCGTTTCCTTCCGCGCATTCCAGAATATCTTGACCGTTAACAGTCACTTTCACCGTTGCTAAAGAATTAACTGTTTCCTCCCTACCTTTATCGCAGTGAACTTGAAAACCTTTGATTTCAAATAAACGCTTGCGCTTTCCCAAAGCCTCCCGCATTAACAATTCAAAAGAAGCCTCAGCCCCCTCAAATTGATATCCCTGGCTTTCTAAATCTTTCAATTTTTCCAGAATTTGGCGGCAAGCAGGATTTTTGCGATCGAGATCCATGCCAAAAGTGCGCGCCTTCGCCAAAACATTGCTCAAACCCGCTTGATCGGAAATCACAATTCGCCGCCTGTTGCCAATTTTTTCCGGTTCCAAATGTTCGTAAGTTAACGGATTTTTTTCAACAGCCGATACGTGAATTCCGCCTTTGTGAGCAAAAGCCGAAAGACCGACAAAAGGAGCATGATCATCGGGAGCTAGATTGACAATTTCACTAATTGATCGACTTACTTGAGTTAATTTAACTAATTGCTCGTCTTCAATGCAATTATGACCCAGCTTTAGCTGAAAATTAGGAATCAAGGAACATAAATCGGCATTGCCGCAGCGTTCGCCGTAACCGTTAATAGTTCCCTGTACCATCCTCACTCCTTCCCGCACAGCAGCCAAAGCATTAGCAACCGCAACTCCGGAGTCGTTGTGAGTGTGAATTCCTAATTGTAAAAATTTTTGTCGATTAGTTCCTAAAGATTCTAAAACATCGCGAACAACCTGACTGACTTCGTGAGGCAAAGTACCGCCGTTAGTATCGCAAAGCACCAGCCATTCTGCACCGGCATCCGCGGCTACTTCTAAAGTTTTAATAGCATAATCTCGATTGTGTTTGTAGCCGTCAAACCAGTGTTCGGCATCGTAAATAACGCGCCTGCCCTGACTCCGCAAATATTCAATTGTATCTCGAATCATCGCCAGATTTTCTTCTAGCGTGGTCTTCAAACTTTCAATAACGTGCAAATCCCACGACTTGCCAAACAGCGTCACCCAGCGAGTACCGGCGGACAAAATAGCCTGCAACATTTCATCATTAGCTGCCGTAGTTCCCGGCCGCCTAGTCGAACAAAAAGCTACAACTTCTGCTTGAGTTAGGGGCTGTTCTTTGAGACGCCAAAAAAATTGTACGTCTTTAGGATTCGCCCCCGGCCAGCCGCCTTCAATAAAGGGAATTCCTAAACTGTCTAACTGTCGAGCAATTCGCAGTTTGTCTTCGAGAGATAAGGAGAGTCCCTCGCACTGAGCACCGTCTCGCAGCGTGGTATCGTAGATCCAGAGCCGATTTGTCATGGGAAATTGCGATCGAGAAATTGGTAATATATCACTTACCATATTAGATGAATTTATTTGAATTTAATGCGATAATATATAGGAAAATTAACATAAATCTAACTGGGGTAAATTACTGTGGTCAAGGTACAAGCGCAAGGAAAAACATTTGAGTGCGATCGCGGAGCCAATCTCCGTGAAGTTTTGCTCAAAAACGGCATTGATCTCTACAACGGCAATGCCAAAGTCATCAACTGCCACGGCCTCGGCACTTGCGGCACCTGCGCCGTCACCGTCGAGGGCGAAGTTTCCGAGCCCCAGTGGCGCGAAAAAGCCCGACTTTCGGTTCCTCCCCATTCTTCCACCTCCAACCGCCGTTTGTCCTGCCAAACCAAGGTTTTAGGCGATATTAAGGTGACAAAATATGACGGTTTCTGGGGTCAAGGTTCTGAAACTGTCTGGAAACCCCAAGCATAGATTTTTTGTTAAGGAAGGCAGATAGGACGATCGCCTTGCCAGATAATCTGTAAGACTTGTGCAAGAATTCTAACTGTAAGGTGCACACGGGGCACCTTACCATAAAGAAATCCGAGAGGTCTATCGATTTTAGATTTTAGATTTTAGATTTTAGATTGAAGCATTGACCCCACGGATAAATTCGGGGGGCAAGTTTCTCGGATACACGTTTTTTATTTATTTCTCCACGGATGAATCCGGGGGCTTGTATCCTAGATGCTTTCGGTCAAAAAAGCCAGAAAGTCCATATAAAAGTTAATGAATTCATCTAAAGATATTCTGATTATTGGCGGCGGAATAATTGGTCTTTCGCTAGCAGTAGAACTGAAATTGCGAGGGGCATCTGTCGCGGTTCTCACCGCCGATTCTAAACAACCGACGGCGCGGGCTGCTGCTGGAATGCTTGCCCCGCAAGCCGAACGAATTCCCCCCAGTCCGATGCTGGATTTGTGCTTGCAAAGCCGCGCACTGTATCCCGCCTGGGTGGAACAGCTAGAAGATATTACCGGATTGAAAACGGGATATTGGCGATCGGGAATTCTCGCACCAGTTTGTCAAAATGAGCCTCAAGAAAAGCCACTTTTGTCAAACCTTAATTATCAATGGTTGGACAGAGATACTGTTCGCCAGCACCAGTTTGGATTAGGTCAAGAAGTAATTGGCGGTTGGTGGTATCCTGACGACGCTCAAGTTGACAACCGCGCTTTATTTCGGACGCTTCAGGCCGCAACTAAAGAATTGCAGATTGAGATTATTCAAGGCAATGCCGGGGAAATTATTCGGCAGGGAAACCGAGTTGTTGGCATTGAAACAACAGCAGGAAAATTACAAGCAGACCGTTATGTTTTGGCTGCGGGTGCTTGGTCTGAGCAGTTATTGAATGTTCCGGTTTTTCCAAGAAAGGGACAAATGCTGTCAGTATGTGTACCAGAAGATTGGGGAGTTATCCAGCCCCTGCAAACCGTTCTATTCGGGACGGGCATTTATATTGTGCCGCGTCAAGATGGCCGAATTATTATTGGTGCAACTAGCGAAAATGTGGATTTCACGCCGGGAAATACCCCTGCGGGAATCCAAACTTTGCTAGCAGGAGCGATTAAGTTATATCCCGAATTACAAAATTATCCGATTTTGGAGTTTTGGTGGGGATTTCGGCCGGCTACTCCTGATGAGTTGCCGATTTTGGGTGGTAGTGCTTGGGAGAATTTGACATGGGCTACGGGGCATTACCGCAACGGCATTTTGTTGGCTCCGGTGACGGCTAAATTATTGGCGGATTTGATGTGGGAGCAAAAGTTAGATCCGTTATTGGCTGCTTTTCATTATTCGAGGTTTCCTGAATCTTGGAAGGTTGAGAATGGTAAATAGTGAGATTTGTTGCTTTTTTTAAGACTAGGCAGAGGCGCATAACGAGAAACGAAAGTCAACCAAAAGGATATTTTTTGCTATAATCTAATCAGCACAATAGGGTTTTGTAAGTTATGACTTTCAGTGATGTGGTCGAGACGATCAAGAATCTTTCTACTGACGAAAAGCAAGAGCTTCAACTGTTGTTGAAGCAATATCTCCGGGAAGAACGTCGCGAAGAGATATATCAAAACTTTAAGTCAGCGCAGATTGAACAACAAAAAGGTGAACTGAAATTTTCCGCTAACATCAATGAACTTAGAGTAATGATAGAGGAATAATCGTGGAAGTCAGTTTCAGTTCTTCATTCAAGCGTGCTTTCAAAAAGCGGATCAAAGGCGATGCCGATTTGGAGGCTAGGTTTTGGCAAAAGCTGGAACAGTTCATCAGAGAGCCGTTTGAACCAAGCTTAAAAACTCATAAATTGTCCGGTAGGCTCAAGGATTTTTGGAGCTTTAGCGTAGATTACGACGAAAGGGTACTTTTCTACTTTACAGAAGACGGAAAAGCCGTGTTTGTAGATTTGGAAAGTCATGATGAAGTATATTAATCGACACAACAGTGGCTAAAGTACCGCTGTAAGTAGCGCGCCTAACCATTTTTTTGTAAGTGTTGAATTAGTTCGCATCCTGTTTTTTGGGTTGGTTTAATTCCCTGCATTTAGCGGCAGCCAAATCGTAAGCATTTTGATAATCGCTACCGCCTAACATCAAATCGCCGTAATATTCATAAGGTTGATTGCCATAAATCGGCAGCGGGTCGTCTTCAGGATAATCTTCTTTTGATTCTTCTAGGATTGCTTTGAGTTTCTTGACGCTGAAGCGCTGGACTGGGAAGTAATGAATGTCTTGAGCGATGAAACCGAGATGGGGAAATGTGGGGTCAATAATTCGCTCGTCGAGTTCAATCCAGCTATATTCGATGGGTTTATATGGCACTCCCGGCACGGCTAAAAAGCCTTGAACATAAATCGCGCCCTCGGTGGCTAACGCTGCTTTACAAGCGTTGTCAAAGCAGTTTTTACGGTTGCTTTTGATGCGAGCGGCCATTTCAATAGAAAGTGCCTCATCTAATAGTTCGGTCATAATCCCTTCTAGTCGCGTGTGCGATTAGATTGTAGCAAATCCGAGCTATCTCCGAGCACAAAAAACGCAGGCAATTGCGATCGCTCCTTAAATTCTGTTCTCAAGGACTTTAGCCAAAATCCTCTGCGGTTGTGGATGTTGTGTCAGCTTTGGTTTCCGGGGCGGGCGGTTTGTCGATCGCCCTTATAGCCCGCCAATACAAAGTTTTCGCCAGTATCCCAACTTTTGAGCGTGCGATCGAGTTGGGCTAGAACCCGGTAGAGTAAAGTGTGGCACAGACGATGCAAGCAAAAATAGTGGCATAAATTACTGAATGGCGTGCAACCAACCAATGATATTCATGCCTTCCGGTGCAGCGATTTGTTCGGCTGTTGACAGGCTTCACAGTTTTTTCTGTAAACAAAGCAGAGTTGTGATAACCTCATAAATGTGCAAAAATCGGTTCCAACAAAAAAACCTTTGGAAGAAACGGGGAAAGTTCGGCGTAAATCCGCCCCTGTCCCGCAAATGTAATGAGATTATACAGTCTCTACGGTTCCGCATCACTTGCAATTCCTAACTGAATTATCGCTAACAGATTATCTGTAACGACTGTCAAGAGAGCCATCCGCTATCTCAATTTTGCTTCAAATCATTGCGACATACCATCCCACCCAAGAAATTATTCTGCTAACAAATGACGGTCAAATAGAAATCGATTTTCTGCAACAATTAGAAATTACTCTGGCCGTTTGTTATGAGGAACTACGTCAATGCTGGGATTAATTTTAGCTTAGCGAAACCACCAAAAGGACGAGCTAATGAACTAAATATTATCAGCAGTTTTGTAAACTCTGGGTCAATTTTCAACCGCGATTCACCCAATTACCTGCAAGAAAACAATTCCAAAAATAGCCAGCATCTCCTGATGGTAAGCTAAGCACTGATCCACACACCATAGACATACTGAATGAAAAACGCGATCAAAAAGTCGGATTTTGTGCTAGCTCCTTATATGAAGAGCAACAACTTGAAAGCTAGTTGCCAAATATTCAATACAGTGATTCCTTATACATTTTTATGGTTTTTAGCCTTTAAAGCGGCTGCCATTTCTGTATTCCTGCTGCCGCCGATAATGGTGTTGATGACACTTTTTTCAGGACGTTGTTTCTCTTTGATGCACGATTGCGGACACTATTCTCTTTTTAGCTCCAAAAAAGTCAATCGCATTATGGGTTTTATGCTAGGTATCATCAATGCGATTCCTCAGTACCCCTGGTCGAGGGGACACGCTTATCACCACAAACATAATGGTAATTGGGATATGTACCGAGGCCCTTCGGCGTTGATATCCACCGAAAAATTTGCGGCGCTAAGCCCATTTAGTCAAAAGATTTATCAGTTACTCAGACACCCATTGATGCTGTTTCCCGGTGGTTTTTTCTATCTAATTATTAAGCCAAGACTCGCGCTCATCTTGGGAATTACGGGTTTTATCCGACATATTTTTGCTTGTCTCAAGCAAGATTTTGGCATGGGTTTATCTGCAATCCTTGCTTCTTATAAATCCAAACATTGGTATACGACGGCTGAATTTTGGGATTTACTGTTCAACAATATTTGTGTTGTTGGTAGCTGGATTTATCTGAGCAACTTACTGGGGTTTGGCTTTTTCTGGAGTGTTTACTCAATTGTCATGACTTGTTCTGCAGCGATATTTATCTGTATTTTCTTTGTTCAGCATAATTTTGACGGTTCCTACGCCCACAAAACAGAGGGCTGGGACTATCTGCTGGGCGCAATAGAAGGCAGCAGTTATCTGAAACTACCAACTATTCTTAATTGGTTTTCGGCTGATATTGCTTACCACAATATTCATCATCTCTCTGAGCGAATACCTAACTATAATCTTCGGGCTTGTCACAATGCTAATATTCACCTGCTGGTTAATTCAAAATCACTGACAATTCGCGATATTCCTGACTGCTTCCAATTCATTCTTTGGGACGCTGCTTCAGATAGTCTGCAATCGATTAAATTGTTTCAACAACAACAACAAGAAATCCCCTTCAGTAATGTAGCTAATTAAAATCGGGGGGCAATAAATTTGGTGGCTTCTTGCTCCCCACAATCCTATGATTAGGGATGCAGCGAGTGGGAGAAATTTTAACAGTAACTTTCCTACAGCAATCCTCGCAGGAGTCGTAAATTTTTGACCCCACCCCAACCCTCCCCTTACTAAGGGGAGGGAGTAAGAAATTCACAAATGATTTAGGATTGCTATAGTTAAGTAGGTGGTTACAAATAAACATTAGATGGGTCTGGCGGGTTTAGCCGGGAGCTATGCTAGCAGCCAGTTTATTCTGACAAAACCCGCCCTCCTCGTGACCAGTTTATTTGCACCAACCTACTTATCTAGGGTCGAAGTATTGATCACTCAAAGTATCGTCACTTGTCAATGCAGCAATTCCTCTAATTTTTGCTGGTTCCACAAATACTGATAAAGCCCTGTTTGCCCTACCAATTCAAGGTGAGTGCCGCTCTGAACTATTTCTCCTCTCTCCATCACAAAAATGCGATCGGCACTGGCCGCCGCTGACATTTGATGCGAGATAAAAATTACTGTTTTGCGATCGGTTCCCGTTGCCAAGTTTCGCAAAATGTCGGTAGCAGTTTGATTGTCAACGCTGGAAAGAGCGTCATCCAAAATGAGCACGGGGGCGTCAACTAACAAAGCGCGAGCAAGTGCTGTCCGCTGCCGTTGTCCGCCGGATAAAGTAATGCCGCGCTCGCCGACAACTGTTTTGTACTGCTGGGGAAAGTTGAGGATTTCGGCGTGAATTTGCGCTTGTTTTGCTGCGGCTTCAATCTCCGGCTGTTCCGCTAAAGGGTTTCCGTAGCGGATGTTATTCTTGATGGTAGTGCCGAACAGGAAACTTTCTTGCGGAACGTAGGCGATCGCCCCGCGCAATTCGGTCAATTTTACCTCGGTAATATCCTGTCCGTCTACAAATAACTGACCCCGATCGATGTCCAGCAGTCTGGGCAGTGCATTAGCTAAAGTTGATTTTCCTGAGCCGATCGCCCCAACGATTGCGACAGTTTCTCCCGGTTTTATGGTAAAATCAACATCTTTAAGCGCGGGTGTCTTAGCGCCGGGATACGTATAATTTAGATGGCGAGCCGCAATTTCGCCTTTGACTGGAGTTGCAAGTTCAACTGCATCGGCAGTATCCTTAATTTGCGGTTCCACAGTCAGAATTGATTCGATGCGATCGACACTCACTTCTCCCCGCTGGTAAGCAGTAATTGTGAAACCCAACAGCGCCGTCGGAAACACCAAACGCTCCACATAAATCAGCAACGCCACAAAATCGCCAATGCTAATTTGGCCATTAGCAATTGCCCCCCCACCAGCAGAAAGCAGCACCAACAAACTAATGCTTGCCAAACCGCCCAGCAGCGGAAAAATAAAGTTTCTAGTTTTTGCTAATTCCAAGTTTGCTGATAGCAACTTCGCATTGGAATTGCGAAAAGCTCGGCGTTCGTTTTCTTCTTGAGCGTAGATTTTAATTACGGACATCCCGCTCATATCTTCCTGAATTAAATCGCTCATCGCCGACAATTCCTCTTGCACGGCTAACTGTTGGATGCGAAGTTTGTCGCTAAATAACTGTACCAAAACCAGCATTAAAGGATAAACTGCGATCGCAAACAACGTCAGCCTTACATTAATCCCCAACATCACCGGCAAAGTCAAAGCATAGGCAAATGCCGTATTCGCCAAACTCAGCACTGCAAACCCCACCAAGCGCCGAATATTGTCCAAATCGGAAGTAGCCCGGTTAATTAAATCTCCTACCGTATTGGCTGCAAAATAAGACGGTTCTAATGTTAATAAATGATTAAATATTTGCTGTTTGAGGTCAAATTCTACTTGACGCCCCACGCCAAACAGCAGAATCCGCGACACCATCCGAATTACCCACATAATGGAGGCGAGGATCAGAATTAGTGCCACGAAGTTGAAAACTTCGTCAAATTTAGTCGCAACTTGGAGAGTGTCAACTGAATTCCGAATCAGCAGGGGAATGTAAACGCCCACAGCATTGACAATTAATAGCGAAAAAATGCCCCAGAATGTTGGCTTCCAGTGCGGGCGCATATAAGAGCCGAGTTTTTGCAGTCGAGAATAACGAGCCATAGGAAGAAGGAAGAAGGAAGAAGGAAGAAGGAAGAAGGAAGAAGGAAGAAGGAAGAAGGAAGAAGGAAGAAGGTTCGGCAGCGGATTTTGTAACGGATGTAACGGATGGATGCTGAAGGAAGAAGGAATCTTCCTCAAGGTTTTCAGCAATTAAGAACGTCCTAATAGTCTTGGCGGTTGCTATAGGGATGAGAATTAAATAAAATCCACTTTTCATGACTGTTGTGGGATGGGCGTCCCGCCCGTCTATTGGGGACGGGCGGGACGCCCATCCCACAAGAAAAAAGGGAAATTATTTAATTGACGATCCATAGAAGGTAGAAATCTGAAAAAAGAATAGAAGCTCTATCGAAAGGTAGATGACGGAAAACACAAGTTAAGAAATTTTTATTAAAAATTCTGCTTTGGGATAACGCGCCATCAAAATTAGGTTTTGACCTCAACCAAAACCTGAGTATATCGATATGTAACAAACCACATTATATCTGTGGCGACACGAGATATGTGGGGACACGGCAATGCCCTGTCCTTAGCCACCCGGAACGATCGCCCAAATCTCCCATCCGTCCCCGCAATCCCGCCCAGCGTTGAGTCGCGCTACAATCAAAAATCGATCGACTTAGCACTCAGCCTCAGAGAGTGCTAAATTTGCTAATGTAAGCGATTGGAGACAAACATGACCAAAATAGTTGCATTTAGCGACAAATCTCGGCGGGCACTAGAACGCGGCGTCAATCAACTCGCCGATGCGGTCCGCATCACCTTGGGCCCGAAAGGCCGGAACGTCCTATTGGAAAAGAAATACGGCGCTCCCCAAATTGTTAACGACGGTATCACCGTTGCTAGGGAGATCGAACTCGAAGACCCCCTGGAAAATGCCGGCGCTCGCTTAATTCAAGAAGTCGCCTCCAAAACTAAAGATATCGCAGGCGACGGCACAACAACCGCAACGGTTCTAGCTCAATCCCTCATTCGCGAAGGTTTGAAGAATGTCGCAGCAGGCGCAAACCCAGTCGCGCTGCGCCGGGGTATTGAAAAAACGATCGCCCACTTGGTGCTGGAAATCGAGAAATTGGCGAAACCCGTCGAAGGGGCTGCAATTGCTCAAGTCGCCACTGTCTCCGCCGGTAACGACGAAGAAGTCGGCGCCATGATTGCCCAAGCAATGGAAAAAGTCACCAAAGACGGTGTAATTACTGTTGAAGAGTCGAAATCTCTGACAACAGAATTGGAAGTTGTCGAAGGGATGCAGTACGATCGCGGATATCTTTCTCCGTATTTCGTCACTAACACCGATCGCATGGAAGTTGAGTACGAAAACGCTCGCATCCTGATTACCGACAAAAAAATTAGCTCGATTCAAGAACTCATTCCAGTTCTCGAAAAAATCGCCCGCACCGGTCAACCGCTGCTAATTATCGCCGAAGATATTGAAGGCGAAGCTTTGGCAACTCTGGTAGTCAACAAAGCGCGCGGTGTATTGAACATCGCAGCAACGAAATCTCCTGGTTTTGGCGAACGGCGCAAAGCTATGCTTCAAGATATCGCCGTTCTTACTGGCGGTCAACTGATTTCTGAAGAAGTCGGACTCAGCATCGATACCGCAACCCTAGAAATGCTCGGTACCGCCCGCAAAATTACGATCGACAAAGAAAACACGATCGTTGTTGCTGGCGAAGAACACAAAGCTGACGTGCTAAAACGGATCGAGCAAATCCGCAAGCAGCTAGAAGCGACGGATTCCGACTACGACAAAGAAAAGCTAACCGAACGCATCGCCAAACTCGCCGGCGGCATCGCTGTAATTAAAGTCGGCGCAGCTACCGAAACCGAACTCAAAGACCGTAAACTGCGTATTGAAGACGCTTTGAACGCTACTAAAGCTGCTGTGGAAGAAGGTATCGTTGCCGGCGGTGGCACGACGCTAATTCACCTGATTACAAAAATAGATGCGATCAGAAATACTTTAGACGCCGAAGAACAAGTAGGCGCTGACTTGGTGAAGAAAGCTTTGGAAGCACCTTTGCGTCAAATCGCTGATAATGCGGGTGTTGAAGGTTCGATCGTCATCGAGCGAGTGCGGGCGAGCGAGTTCAACATTGGATACAACGCTCTCACCGACGTGTACGAAGATATGATTGCCGCCGGGATTATTGACCCGGCTAAGGTGGTGCGATCGGCTTTGCAAAATGCCGGTTCCATCGCTGGTATGGTTTTGACAACTGAAGCTGTGATTGTCGAAAAACCCGAGAAGAAAAAAGCCGGCGGCGACATGGGCGACATGGGCGGCATGGGCGGCATGGGCGGCATGGGTGGCATGGGCGGCATGGGCGGCATGGGCGGCATGGGCGGCATGGGCATGATGTAATCTTCAGCCATTAGTTTGTAGTCTGTAGAGTGCGCCATAAGCACCCTGGGTGTAAACAAGCGCGTCTTATTTACTACCAGTCTACTGTTTGACGATTAAGGCAGTTTATCCCCCCGGCATCCCCTGATTGTCCGGGGGGATTTTTCATTCTCTTGTAGGGGCAATCCCCCCGTGCTTGCCCCGATATTTGAAACACCGATTCCCTCGTCCGTGGAGGGGGTAGGCACGGGGACACTACCCTACAAAATCGCGATTTTCATGAGAATGAAACCGCCCTGCTTCTTAAGGGAGATGCAATGGGGCTCGGCGTTAAGCTATAAGCGATAGATCTCAGGGATTTTAAGCTGAAGTTGACAGCTATGCAGCGCGCGCCCTCGGTCAACTAAAATCCTTCGCAGAAACCGCGTCTCCCCCTCTGCCCTGATCCTTTAAGATGACGGAGTTACATTGTTGCTGTGCAAGTCTTGAGGAGATTGAAACAGAGTTTCGAGATAAACTCTCGCAGCTTGGCGATAACTGCGCGAAGCTTCAGGCGTACCGCTATCGGCATTCTGCAACAAAAACAGCGACAGGGCCGCGCAAAATACTCGGTCTAGATCCCATTCGGGATGGGTTTCTAGGTAAGTTTTGAGAGAATCGTGCAGCGTTTCGGGAATTTCAGCAAAAATACTGACTGTTGGGTTCATCATTTTTTTTAGTTTCGCTAATAAATTGAAAACAGAACCCCCCCTTCGGCCGGATACAGGTGCAGGCACAGCCGAAATCAGAGCGCTTTTTTTTAGGTCGGTCGCATCATTGTGCGCTATGAGGGGGTGGGTTTGTCAATGTTGCGAAATATTACAAACTCCTTTATATAAAAAAAAGGTTTACGAAAGAATGAGCTTTTTAGGGCATTTTTTGTTACATATCTTTATGTATTGGGGGGGTTTATAAGGAATTAGCCAGCAAGTTAAGGAAATCCCCAATTCCGCAGCAAGATGCTACCGTGCCGTTAATTTCTGTGGAAAACTTTGTCGTATCTGTGGAAAACCTCAGACTTGCCTGTGGAAACGCTGTGGAATGTTTAGGGAAAAGTCAGGGAAAAAATAAGAATTGCAAAGGGCATGGGGAATGGGGCATGGGGCATGGGGCGTTGTTGACTGTTGACTGTTGACTGTTGATTAATGTTATTGGTTATTTGTTATTAGCCACTGCAAAGGATTAACAACTGACAACTGACAACTGACAACTGACAACTGACAACTGACAACAGTCAACTGACTAAGTGCCACTCTGCCGCTTTTTGCCGGATGGTGGCCAATTCTGCCGGCGGCATTTTGTCGAGATTGGCTAAGATAAAGCTCATGCGACCGATCGACTGAAGTTTGTCCCGGTGGCGCGCTAGGAAATCCCAGTAGAAGAAGTTGAAGGGACAAGCATTTTCGCCCGATCGCACTGTGCGATCGAATTTGCACCCCCGACAATAATTGCTCATTTTATTAATGTAATTGGCAGAAGCAGCATAGGGCTTCGAGGCCAACACACCGCCGTCAGCAAACAAACCCATACCCAGCACATTAGTCTGCATTACCCAGTCATAGGCATCCACAAACGCACTGTGGAACCATTTTTCTAGCTCCTGGGGCGAGATTCCCGCAATTAGACCAAAATTGCTCAAAATCATCAACCGCTGGATATGGTGCGCGTAACCGGTGCCTTCGACTTGAGTTAAAACTTGGCGCAAACAGTTCATATCTGTTTTACTAGCGTCCCAAAAAAACTCCGGCAGCGGCTGAGTGTGGTTGAACCAATTATTTCCAAAATAATCAGCATCCACGTAAAAATACACACCGCGAATGTATTCTCGCCAGCCCATAATTTGGCGGATAAAACCTTCGACGCCGTTTAAATTTAAGTTTTTTTCGAGGTAGGCTGTTTCGGCCGCTTGAATAACTTCTAAAGGATGAAGTAATCCAATATTGAGATACGGAGAAATTAGGGAATGCCACATTGTTTCCTCTCCCGTTACCATCGCGTCTTGATAAGGGCCAAAAGCGGGGAGACACTGTTCGATGAAATTATCTAATACTTGCAATGCTTGCTCTCGTGTAACCGCCCAGCGAAAAGGTTCAATCTTGCCGTAAGTTGGGAAAGATAAAGATTTAACTTGTGCGATAACTTCTTGAGTTATGGCGTCCGGTTCAAACCATAGAGGTTTCGGGGTATCCAGTTTTCCTTTGGGTGGCTGACGATTTTCTTTGTCAAAATTCCACTTCCCTCCCACAGGTTTATTGCTGCTATCCATTAAAACTTGAAAACGCTGGCGGCTGGCTCGATAGAAGTCTTCCATTAACAAACGTTTGCGGCTTGAAGCCCAATCTTTGAATTCTGTTTCTGTCCAGAGGAATTGATTGTTGGGAATTAGGGTTGTTTGACAGGGGAGTTGCAAGTTTTGAACGATCTGTAAAAAAGGTCGATCGTTCGGAGCCATCACCTGCACTTCGGTGATATTGTGAGCTTGTATCCAAGCTTTGAGAGGTGCTTCAAAGTCCTCCGATTTTGTGTAAGTAACTTGCCATCCACCGTCGCGCAATTCTTTCGCGAAGTGGCGCATTGCCGACCAAATTAATACTAATTTTTGTTGGTGGTAGCGCCGCTGTTGAACGTGCTGCCAAGATTCAATTAAAATTATCGGTAGGGAGGATTTATCATCTGTGCGGTTGAGAGCAACTTGGTTCTCCCACAATTGATCGCCTAATATCCAAACGCCAACAGTCATTTTACTTTTTGTGCGTGAAACTTATTTTTTACTTTTTATGAGGCCTGGTAGTCTAGTCAAGAAACTTAATTTATTGACCACTCACAACTCATAAATTTTTAGGTTATCCTGAAAACTTACTAGAGCATAACATTGATTTCCAAAGATAAGGACACCGACCAGCAAATTTAAATTTTATGTCTGTGTATCCTTCAGATGTTAATAACTTGGTCAGCGTCTCTACTGAAAAAAATTTAATGTGACCGTTATCCCAAAGAACGGTAAAATGTTGATCTAGTTTGCCAGAGACCGCTAAAGCCAGATTTTTTAAATAGCCGTGATATGGTGTGGAAATAATTAATCTTCCTCCCGGCTTGAGGCATTTTTTCGCAGTTTTTGCGAGTTCTTTAGGATAAAGCAAGTGTTCGATTACTTCAATAGCTAAGACAACATCAAATGAGTTCAAAATATCGGTATCTGGAAGGTCGTAAATATCTGCTTCGATAAACTGACATTCGGGGAAACTTTGACGGGAGATGGCAATTCCGGCCGCTGAAGTGTCAACGCCGACAACTTCGCAGCCGTGCTCTGCGATAACGTGACTGAGGCTGCCATTGCCACAGCCGAGATCCAAAACTCGGAGTTGTGTCTTGCTGGTCTGCTGAAGTATCGCCAGCATTTCTAAAAGGGGAGATATCAAATATGCGTGATGATATCTCGGACGGTTGTTTGTGTAATAATACGTATAATCGCTAAAGTTTTTTTTCATCGATTAAGCTATGGAGATTATTGTCGAGACCGCGAATTTACCAAGCGTGGGTGCACTGTTTGGGCAAAGGTTCCCCACATTAGGGTTGTCAGAGTCGATCGGCAGCTCGATCGTCTCATTCTTTTTGTTTGACAGGTGAATTATTGTCACTGAATCAATCAGATGGCAAAAGAAATATTTGACAAGGTGCAAAATCTCGCATCGCTCATCTCTGGCCCATTTCTCGAAGGCCTTGGGAAAGAAAAAGTCCGATCGAACAAGAATGATCTCTGTACACTAGCCGGAAACCGAACTTTTTGCCTGTTAATTGGGGGCGAGTGCATCTATGCGATTCTAGCTTCAAGCCACTGCGGTATGTCCACCCGACGCTTTTTGCAGCCTGAAAAATAGGCACCTGGGCGATCGGGTGTCACTCGCTCCGAGAATTGTGAAGGGAAGTGTGACCGAAATCACAGGCATTTGCCCAACAAATTGCTGAGCATCTTTTAGTCCACACACTTAGAATCGAGATTACTACAGTGGCTTCTATAATTGTGTTTAAATGTTGTTCTGAAGCTGTGTTGTCCAGTCAGCAGAGCCCCCTAGACAGATTCATGCTTTCGGTCTGGTTTATTTCACTGTAATGGTCGCTGTTGGGTGTTGCACCTTAATTTAGATATTTCCTATGGTTAAGTTAGGTCAATCCTCCTTTCGCCGTATTTTACTGTCGCGGATTTTGTTGCTCAGCGTACCTGTTCTACTGGTGGGGGAGTATGTTACCTATCGCAAGGCACGCTCGACGCTTCTGGAAACTGCTCGTCAAAACTTGACAGAAAGTGCAGTCAGAAAAGCAGACACTATTGAACAGTGGGCGAAATCGCTGAAGTCGAATCTGATCGGCGCTTCGGAAAGCTCGATGTTGCAGTCGGTAGATCCGAAGGATTATCAAAAGTTTATCGCCCAATTAGGGCAGCGGTTGCCAGCGCAGGTTGATTGCTTGCAATTGACTAATTTAAAGACAAATCAAGTGATAGCAAGCACTTGCGGGCAACAGCCGATTCAGTCCTTGCCCGCAAAATTTTGGCCACCCGTACAGCAGCAGCAAACGCTGCTGGACGACAAGAGCGTTTACATCAGTCTGTCCTTACCTCCGCAGCGACAGGGGACAGCAAACGATCAGAAGATGGCTTTGGGGGCTGAGGATTTTCCCGATGCGGGTAAAGAAGGCTCCGATAGCCAAGCGAGTTTGGTGTTGAGCGCTCCTGTTTACATTCGTCGGGGCAATACCCTGCAGTTGAGTTATGCTTTGAGTTTGCAGTCGGCATTGCCTGTGCAAACCAGCGCTCCCAAGGGTTCTTTAGCCGGCTATACGGTGGCGATCGACCAAGATGGGACGATCTTGGCGCACCCGAATATCAACCGCGTGGGCCGCAATATTGACCAAGAGGCAGATGCCGCTCGACTAAAAAGTATTGTCAGAAGGGCGATCGCCGGCGGCACAGCTTTTCTCCACCTATTTTCCTTTGAAAGAAATGGTGTAGAGTTGCTAGCAGGATACGCCGCTATCCCGAGTCCTTCAACTACACAGGAGAACAGCAAGTGGATTATTTTAGCTGTCTCTCGTTTAGATTACGCTCTGTCGGGTTTGGAAGAAATTCAGCAAGTTTTATTTAATTTAATTGTAGGTTTGGTTGCTGCTAGTATCATCGCGACTTTATATCTGTCTCGCGACTTGGCGCGTCCTGTGGAAAAACTGAGAGACTACGCGATGAAAGTAGATACAGAAGCGTCGCAGACAGTGCCACAAAATTTCCAAATTAGGGAATTCAATCAACTATCAGAAGCACTAAACAGCATGGTGCAGGGTCTCAGATCCAGGGCCAAAGAATTGGAAGTCGCAACCAAGGAAGCGCAAGTTGCCAATCAATTAAAGAATGAATTTTTGGGCAATATTTCTCACGAATTGAGAACCCCGCTCAACGGGATTATTGGTTTTATTCAAATTGTGCGGGACGGCTACTGCGATGACCGAGATGAAGAAATGGAATTTTTACAGCGGGCCCACGACTCGTCAATGCAATTGCTCAATATTATTAATGATATTTTGGACATTGCTAAAATAGAATCCGGCACGTTCTCCATGATGTTAGAAGTAGTTGATATTACTCAGGTACTTGAAGACGCGATTGATTTGCAAGCGACTCCAATCGAGGAAAAAGGCTTGAAGTTAAGTTTGCCAGCTCCTCACGATCCGATTATTGTTCATGCCGATCCGGAGAAGCTAAAACAGGTTTTTTTAAATGTTTTGAGCAATGCGGTTAAGTTTACAGAGTCGGGCAGCATTAATATATCTGTGCGGTTAGAGTCGAGGACTAATTCTGGTAGTTTTAACGGCAGTGGGGAAAGTACGACTGGCACCAGCGGTCAAAGCGATTGGGTGGTGGTGACAATTAAAGATACGGGAATTGGTATAGATCCCGAGCACCAGCAGAAATTGTTTCAACCTTTTGTGATGGCTGATGGTTCTACAACTCGCAAGTTTGGCGGTAACGGTTTGGGCTTGGCTATCTCGCGAAGGATAATGGAATCTATGATCGGAAGCATTACCCTGCACAGCGCGGGCGTGAATCAAGGTACTACGGTGATGATTTCTTTGCCGGTAAACCAGCAGTCAAGTTTTTATTTTCACAGCCCCGACTTAGTAACGGAAAAGGGAAATTTCAAAAGTTGAGGAGTGATGTTCCCAATCTAAAATCTAAAATCTAAAATCTAAAAGGGTATTAGGGGCTGTCCGCCGAGTTCGAGGGATTTGCTCAAAGTGCTGAGAATGCGGATTAATTCGACGGAGGCGGCGCCCGAAGAGGTAAGACAGGGGGTATTTGTTTGCACGCAATTGAGGAAGCGATCGCACACTCGCCTCAGCGGTTCTACTTGTTCTAAACTCAACACTTCGCGGTGTCTGAGGCTTGTTGGCTGCGGCGCGATCCTCTTCGTTGGCGTAGCCCCCATAGGGGCGGGCTTCGCTAACGCACTTTCAAAAGAGTTATTCTCTTCGCCTCCCCAATCTGGATTGCCACGCTGCACAATCAGGGGAGTTTCTGGCGACATTTCGTCAAAAATCAAGGTTCCCAAACTGCCAACAACTGTTAAGCGCCGTTGTTTGTCGGGATTTAGCCAGCACAGATGAATAAATGCTTGAAATCCGTCGGGATAGGTGAGCGTTACCCAAACTAAATCTGCTAGTTTTTCTGCAGGATTAGTACCCAGCAGTGAAGGAGAAAATTGATTTTCAATTTCTGCTGCTTCTTGATTTATTCCTTGTTCCTTCTTCCTTGTTCCTTCTTCCTTGTTCCTCCTTCCTTCTTCCTTCGGAAAAACAGTGCCGATCGCCCTTACTTCAATTGGCGTTTGTTCCAACCAAGTATTGAAAATAGCGATATCATGAATAGCCAAGTCCCAAAGGGCATCAACGTCATGGCGCACCGGTTCAAAATGGGTGCGCTGGGCGTAACCGTAGCGCAATTTTCCGAGTTGATGCTGTTGAATAATTCTTTGGCCTCGATCGACTGCTGGATGAAACAGATAAGTGTGGTCAACGAAGAGTTGCCGCTGCTGTTTTTCGGCTAATTGACAAAGTTCTATTGCTTCAGTGAGGTTGATGGCGAGGGGTTTTTCTGCTAAGACGTGATAGCCTTGTTTCAGCGCTGCTGCTGCGAGAGTATAGTGTGTGGAAGCTGGAGTAGCGATCGCCACAGCCTGCAGTCTCGGCAAGGCTTGCACTTGAAACCAATCGGTAGCTAGAATCACCGAAACATCCAGATTAAACTGTTTTTGAACGGCTGCCAATGAATCTTGATTCGGGTCTACCACCGCTAAAACTTCGCTGTTGGGATGTTCGAGAAAGTTGCGAATTAAGTTAACTCCCCAGCGACCTGCACCCAATACAGCTATTCCGATTTTCATTGATTATAATTTCAAAAATCGCACCGGAATTATAGCATATTTTGTTATTATTATCTATGTTTTAACTCAAACAAATCACTGTTGACTGACTACTGACTATTAACTAATTTATTAAAAGCTGACTGAGCCGCTGCTTGTTCCGCCGCTTTGATCGATCGACCTTTTCCCTCTGCTACCAACTTTCCCTGAATGAGAACTTCTGCGGTAAAACGATCCTCCCCCCCCTGCACTGTCCCGGTTTCTTGCACGCTATATTTGGGCAAAGTTTTGTATTTGCCTTGAGTCAACTCTTGGAGAGCAGCTTTGTAGTTTTGGCGGGCAGGATCACTGCGGATTTCTGTCGCTAAGCGTTGAAAGTGAGAATCTAGCCAAGGGCGAATTAATTCTAAGCTCTGGGTACTCAAATAAAGCGCAGCCAGTACCGCTTCCAAAGCATCTGCCAGCCGGGGTTCAGCGCCTGTTTTGTCTGCGGCGGCGCTGCTGGAAACAATTAAATAGCGATCGAAGCCGTAACTTTCAGCGATTTTAGCAAGAATGCGATCGCTCACCAAGATCGATCGAATAGCAGCAAATTCCCCCACTGTACAGTCAGGATAAATCTCAAACAACAATTCCGACGCAGCCAGCCGCACAACTGCATCCCCGACAAACTCTAGTTGCTCGTAATTTGCCTTAGCTGACGCGCTCGCATGGGTCAAAGCTAAATCGAGGAGATGCCATTTTATCGAAGCATTCTTCGTCAGTCCCAATTTTTGAATTAATATTTCAAGTTGCTTTTGGCGACCCGGATAAATCATACCATTTTAGATTTTAGATTTTAGATTTTAGAAGTGGCAATCACGGATGACTATCCGGGTTGGGAGGTTTTCAAAAGTGACATTATTTTTTTTAACTGGTATCAGATTCATATTAATAAAAAACTTTTCCTTAACAAACTCAATATTCCTCCCGGTGCTTATGGTGCACCTTACCCAAAATCTTCCTCCCGGTGTGCAGTGCACACCTTTCCCAACATAAAACAGGTCTAAAGGATTGGTCAACCTGATTTCCCAGCGGTAATTTTAATTAAATGGGGGGGAAAAAGTCGGACATAAGCCGGGTTCTGTTCTCTCAACTGCAAGCAGTTTTCGAGGGCAGTTATCTATCTGGGACGCCTGTTACCAGACGCCTCAAGCGGTACCAAAAAACGGAACTGGTAAAAAACCAACCATAGTCCCTCCGACCTTGCTCCCAACTGGGGTTTACCGAGCCAGCACCTCTCGATGCTGCTGGTGCGCTCTTACCGCACCTTTGCACCCTTACCAAATTAGTTGTTGCTTCCCAGTCAAAAATCCTCAGTTACTTACTAACGACCCATGACTGCTGACTAATGACTAATTGGCGGTATCTTTCTGTGGCACTATCCTCACGATCGCTCGCACTGGGCGTTACCCAGCAAGTTTGGTTTTTCGAGAGCCCGGACTTTCCTCAGACAAGCTTTCGCTAATCCGCAACCGCCTGCGCCTACTTTTTCCCCAGATTTATTGTACGCGATCGTTCGTCAATCAATTTGGGATTTGAGATGGAATATTTTAACTTGTCGCCCACTTAACTTGGACATTTGTGTTTATTCTCACATCTGGCACTATCATTGGTGACAAGTTAAGGAAAAAGGGAAATTGTCAAGGGTAGTATTTGCATGGGTCTGGGATCGTGGGAAACTTAT
>NZ_JAUBOS010000058.1:37491-40436 GCF_036700365.1 Microcoleus sp. w2-18bC1 | reverse complement strand
AATCTAAAATCTAAAATCTAAAATCTAAAATCTAAAATCTAAAATCTAAAATCTAAAATCTAAAATCTAAAATCGATCGACTGATTACTAATTACTGATAAATCTAATTGTCGTCATCCGATTGTATAAATCTGGGGCGGTGCGAATAATTTTTCTCAGAAGTTCATCCGTCACCCAAAAGACGAGGGGAAAGGAAAATTTTTTGCTGAATTCGCTGCATAATAGGTTGGTAGAAACGAGCAATCGATCGATCGGCTCCACTGATTCCAAACCGAGGAGCATTAAAGCTGGAGGCTGTTCCCCGTCTATTTCCGCTGCGATTGTCGTGTAGAGAGTTGTCGCTGATTTGGGCAAAAACAGTTGTCGCGGTTTCACGGGACAATTTACTTGCAGTCGATCGACTATTTGCTGCCGCAAAGCCAGCGAGTTGCAGTTTACTAAAACGAAAGAAAAGTAACCTTGGGAAAGACGGAGAGCCCGAATTAAAGTTGAGAACGACCGCTCGTTATATTTAGCTGAGTCGTACTTAGCTGCATCGTCTTTGGCTGTATTTTCTGAGCTTTGCTCTATCAACATAAATTGCATATTTTTTATCTAGTTTTAGAGATTTTCTAGATTAAATGATGTTTCTAAAGAAAATGTGAAGATCTGAAATTTATTTTTCATTGAAAAACATTTCGGTAACTATACCACGGTTTTAAGTTAATATCAATAGTCCGATCGAAATAGTCCGATCGACATATTTGGCTTGAACCACTCAAAAAGCACCTGCGACGGCACAACACAAGTATAGCCACGGGAAAACGAAGAAGCATATTTCGCAAGGGTTTCAGCAATTAATAACGTTCTAAATATCTGGCACAAGTGCTAGATAAAATGTAATTAAAAATACCAAAAAATCACCCGAAATTCTCAGCCAGCGGCAAAGTAAACCAAAAACTTGCCCCAGCACCGGGAGTGCTAATTACCCCTATTTGGCCACCGTGAGCACCAATAATTTGCCGACAAAGATATAGACCCAAACCCAAACCAACGGAGTGTCGGGACTGATCACCCCTAACGTAAAGGTCAAAAAGATGTTCGCACTGTTCCGGCAATATTCCCGCCCCGTCATCTTCCACGGTACAGTAAATCATCCTACTTCCGGGATTGGGGATTGGTGATTGGGGATGGGTAATGGGGGATTGTGGATTGGTAATCGGTAATTTGTCTATTTTTTGTTTTGCTGTGCTTTGATTTCTAGTTAATTTTTCCGCATTGATTACTTGAGCCGAAACTGTTAAATTTAGTCCCGGAAAATTGTGTTTCAAAGCATTAGCTATTAAATTAGAAAACACACGCCACAACTGAGTTTTGTCGGCATTCACGGCTGGCAAATCACCCGATACCAAATTTTTAAAAGTAGCTTTACCCTCCTTCATTAAAGGCTCTAAATCTGTCGCAGCAGCTTCAACTATCGCCCTCAAATTAACTGATTCGCAGTGCAAAACCAAACCACGCAATTCCCCGGCGTGAACTTCCAACAGCGAATTTATCAAGCGCAATTGCTGCTCGCTACCTTGAATCATCCGCTCCAAAATAGAACGGGGAATTGCGATCGAATCCCCAGGTTTCGTCTGCCAATTTTTCAGCACCATTAACATTCCCGCTACCGGGTTTCGCAAGTCGTGAGAAAGAGCGTGGATAAACAGCCGCAGCGATTCTTGTGCCTGTTTGCGCTGCGTGATATCCTCAATTAAACCCTCATAATAAAGCACGGCGCCGCTGCTGTCCCGTACCGCCCGCGCCTTCTCAGAAATCCAGACAATACTGCCGTCACAGCGGTAAATTTTAGATTCAAAATCCGATACTGTGCCGCTTTCCTCGATCGATCGCAAAAACTCATTTCTGCGAGACGGATCGACATACAACTGCCGCTCAATATCAGTAAACTTTGCCGTCACTTCTTCCGGGGAATCGCAGCCGTAAATCCGCGCCAAAGCTGGATTGGCAGTAATATAACGACCATCGGGAGTGCTTTGAAAAATCCCCTCGCCCGCATTCTCAAAAATGCTGCGGTACTTCGCCTCCGCTACCTCCAACTGCTGGTAAGCAGATTCCAACTCACGCCTAGTACTAAACTCTTTCCGTTGCAGACATTCGTACCAATAAACCGACAAATCGCAAATCAAACAAATCCAAAACAAATATAAGTACAACCCGGTCAACTTAAAAGGAGTATACTTAGCAAAACTTAGATTTAAAACCAAATTTATCCCGACGTGGCAACACAAAACGCCGAGTTGAGAAATCAGGTGGAGACGCCAGCGGACGGGCATCAGCGTAGCTTGGATCAGGAACGCTAAAATCCAGGTAAAAATTGGTAATTCCCCGGCTTGTGCGACAGCTAGGCCAACCTGTACAACTACCGTCAGCGACCAGGAAAAACCCAAAAATAGCAAACCGGGATAGCGCTGTCCGAAGGATGTTTTTTGCAACACAAAACAGGTCAACAAACCCAACTCTACAGCAGCGCTCGTATACAAATAAACACTTTTAAACTCCTGGCGAGCGAAGAATCTTTCGCCCAGAAAATAGATCGTTATTGTGAAGGCAAAAAAGATGGCAATTCCGACAGCAGGGCGCAGCCGATCTCGGAGGAAGCGATCGCGCCACACCTCGTAAACCGTTAACGCCTGAACAGATTTTGCCTTGCCCAAAGAGTTCATACCATTTTAGATTTGAGATTTGAGATTTGAGATTGAGAAAGAGGCCTCGTCCGAGTTGACAGCAGGTAGCGAAAACCAGAAAGTCGAGCCACCGCCGGGAGTGCTTTCGACGCCAATTTCGCCGCCGTGAGCTTTGATAATTTGCTTGGAGAGGTACAAGCCCAAACCCAGCCCTGTTAATTGTCGGCTATTAGGGTCTTGAACGTAAAGTTCAAACAAAGATTCCCGCTGTTTGGC
>NZ_JAUBOS010000058.1:0-37481 GCF_036700365.1 Microcoleus sp. w2-18bC1 | reverse complement strand
CCCAAACCCAGCCCTGTTAATTGTCGGCTATTAGGGTCTTGAACGTAAAGTTCAAACAAAGATTCCCGCTGTTTGGCGCTGATTCCCACTCCATCCATTTTAGATTTTAGATTTTAGATTTTAGATTGAGAAATATCGATCGTCCGAGTTGACAACAGGTAGCGAAAACCAGAAAGTCGAACCACCGCCGGGAGTGCTTTCGACGCCGATGAAGCCGCCGTGAGCTTTGATAATTTGCTTGGACAGGTACAGTCCCAAACCCAGCCCTGTTAATTGTCGGCTATTAGGGTCTTGAACGTAAAGTTCAAACAAAGATTCCCGCTGTTTGGCGCTGATTCCCACTCCATTATCTGTTACAGTACAGCGAACCATTTTTACGGTGACACCCGGCAATTTGCTGCCGATATTGCCAATTTGACCTTGATAGCGGGGCATTTTGCAACTGCCGTCGAGGTTGAATTTGGCCAGGGTTTCCTGATTTTTCTGGGTGGTCTCGCCGATCCTAGGACGATCGCCCGCAGCAGGTATTCGGTTAGCGATACAGCGGGCAAGCGGATTATTGGGCGATCTTAAAGCCTCTGAATTTTCTTCATAGCTTAGCGCTGTTTCAACTTCAATTACCTCGGCTTTAAAATTGATGTTGACTCCCGGAGGATTGTGTTTAATAGCATTAGTCAACAGATTTTCTAGCACCCGCTGCAAGTGTTTGCTGTCGGCCTTGACTTGTGGCAAATCCGCCGGGATTTCCTGAGTCAAAGTTGCTTGATTTTTGGCCAGCATCGGTTCTAAATCGGCAACAATGGCTGAAGCTAAAGACGGCAAATACAGCGGTACAGTATTGAGAACAATCCCTTTGACCTCGCTAGCGTGAGCGTCGAGCAGGGCATTAACCATCGTCAACTGGTGTTCGCTGGCTTGAACGATGCGCTGCAAGATCGATCGAGAAACCGGAACATCTTGTAGAGAATCAGATGCCGATTTGTTGAGCAAATTTTTCAACAGTATTAACATTCCCATAACAGGAGTGCGGAGATTGTGAGAAACTGCGTGTAAAAATAGGTCTTTCAGCCGATTGCTTTCTTGCAACTCGTGCATTTTTTGCTGTAGTTGGTGGGTGCGTTCCTCGACTTGAGATTCCAAGTTGGCATTGAGAGCTTTTACCTGCTGCAAAAGTTGGGCTTGCTGAAGGGCGATCGCCACTTGAGTAGCGAGTTTTTCCAACAAATCTATTTCAAATTCCTGCCACTGGCGGGGCCCCGAACACTGGTTGACGGCCAAGATCCCGAACAATTCATCGCCCAGGAAGATCGGCACATTTAACGTCGCGCGAATTTGATAGTCGCTGTACAATTGGGCAATTGGAACGCTCAGTTGAACGCTAGCAGTATCGGAGATAGTTCGGACACGGTTGTTAGCATAAAAAGTTTTCTGGCTTTCGAGGTGATTCCCGTCAGCGAGTACCCAGCCCAAAAGAGAACGGCATTGGACACCCACAGACTCGGCCACAACCTTACCGTACACCGGGGTAGGAAGATTTACCCCGTCCGTGTCCACAATACCGATGAAAGCGCGGTCTGCCTTGAAAAATTGCCGGACTTCGGCAACAGTAGTGTTGAGAATTTCTTCGAGGTCGAGGGAGTTGCGAATTCGCAGGGCGATTTCTGAAAGCAAGCGATCGCGATCGGAGGACGCCCGCAAAGCGGTTTCCGCGCGGTGGCGTTCGGTAACGTCTTGGACTGTGGCGGCGATCGCCCCTGACTGAATTGCCGACTGTTCGCAGACAGTGCGTTCGGAGCCGTCTGCTAGCACAATTCGGTAGTTAATGCAATAGGGTGTGCGCTCAAACATAGCTTGGCGCTGCGATCTCGCCACCAATTCTCGGTCTTCTGGATGTACAGCCTGCAAAAAAACTTCTGGTGTCGGTTTGACAGTTCCAGGAGCAAAACCCAAGAGGCGGTAAAGTTCGTTTGACCACCGCAATTTGATATTGGATATATGATGTTCTGCGGATTCTTCGGAGTTGTCAGTTGCTGTGAGGGTGGCGCAATTTAAATCCCAATTTCCCAACTGAGCGATGCGCTGAGCGTTGGCTAAACTAGCTTCGCGATCGCGCAGCATGGCGGCCGTGCGACGCACCTCCACCAGTGCTTGCTGGCGTTCTGCTACGGCTGCAGCCAGCATCAGAGCCACAAGGGCGATCGTACCGGTAAAAGCTTGTAAAAATAAAACCGCCTGTTTGAGATTATCGCTTTTGGCCAAAAACGGGCCGCCTCCCTGCACTGCTCCCCAAATCGCGATGTAAGAGACGATCGAATAAGCAAAAATCGCTCCCGCCGATTGAAACCGCAGGGCAGCCCAAACTATCAGAGGAAAAGGCAGATACTCCAGCGGATACTGAGCGATCGCCGCTTGTGTTTTTGAGCAAAAAAACAGCCAGCTCACGCTCAGCAATAGAGTCAGCCAGAGCGCTATTTCTGAATAATTAATAATTAAAAATAGAAGATTATATCGGTTTTCACTTGCAGACAATTTGGTGGAATAATTTGTAACTTCTGATTGGTTATTGTTCCACTTAAAAAATGCTTTTAAACTTGAAATGATTCGAGATTTTTTCTCACCTGTTACACCATTTTCAAGAACAGGCAAGATGCCTGTTACACAATCAAATTCATCTCTTGTGGAACAGGCATCTTGCCTGTTCCTAAACAAGTAATTGAGAATAGTGAAACATCTAAGTTTTAGTGGAGATTTAAAACTGTTAACGGCGTGGTTCAAAGTCAACAGCACAGGCGTCACAATCAAAATTCCCATGCCGTCTCCGAGCCACGTAGTCCACCAGTTCCGAGAGAAATTGCTCCACTGGGCCCAACCAAAAATGCACGTACCCAAGTTGCCGAGGATAGAACCGACCAAAGTAGACCCGATGACAGCGCCCGCCACTAAAGCCAGAACATCTCGCAATCGATCGAGTTTGGTAGAAAATCCGCTCCAAGTCAGCACAGCCTCTCCAGCCAGCGCTTGCAGGGTGACGCTAAAGGCCGATGTGGCAATGACAGCCGACGGTACACCGCCGGTAGAGTTTAACAGCACTGAACCGAGAACAATTCCCGGCCACATCCGTCGCCCTTGCAGTAGCAGTGCTGCTAGAGCAATACCGGCGGGCGGCCACACGGGGGAGGGTTCGGCTTTCACCAGTCCCAGCATCGACGCTGCGAGTTTTCCGGTAACAAAGTAGGCCAGCGCCAGGATGCCGGTGTACAAAAGCGTTCGAGTGCGGCGGTTGAGCAGTTTCATGTTTAGGTGCGATCGAATCCTCCATTCCTAGTTTTTAATTTAGGCGGCTTTGGGGCGATCGAGCTTCCTCCTGACGACTCACCTGACTGGGGGAGTGGGAAGTTGACTGTTGACTGTTGTGATTGGTGATTAGTAGCAGCTAACAACTCCCCATGCCCCATGCCCCATGCCCCATGCCCCATGCCCCATGCCCCATGCCCCATGCCCCATGCCCCATGACTACTTAAAATCCAAAACTCCGCTTACCATCAGGCTTAACAGTAAGCCAATTGGTCTTTGCCATTGCCAGTTGTTCCTCAGAAACTGTAGCGTTCGTAAGATTCGCCCCGCACAAATTTGCTCCCCGCAAATTCGCCTTAGTCAAATAAGCCCCCGTCAAGTCAGCACCTCGGAAATCCGCGCCTTCAAAATTGGCAGTGCTGCAATAAGCCTCAGTCAAATTAGCATCTCGCAAATTCGCCTGAATTAACCTCGCGTGACCCAAATTCGCGCCCGACAAATCCGCTGCTTGCAAATTTGCCTTCACCAACCTAGCCTGATAAAAATTCCCCCCCGCTAACTGCGCTTTTTGCAGTTGCAAACCCGACAGTTCGCAGTCAGCAAAATCACGCTTGCCTTTAAAATATGCCGCTCGCACGCTGTTGGTGTCCCACCTAGGAGCAACTTTCGATAGCTTTGACCCTGCTAAATTGCCACTAGAAGGTCCAACGGTTCCGAAAGTTCTGCCGGACTCAGCCAGAGTCCGGGAAACTCTCGGCTGCATTCCCGTGTTCCCGGATTGGCTGAAGGAAGTTCTACCAGTGCGGGTGTGGTTCAATCGTAAATCTTGATTAATTTTGCTCTGAGGGGGTGACCACGAAGAACCCTCGTCATTAAATATTGTCGGTTCTTCAACTGTACGAGAAGAGGCGTTGAATTGAGTTGCCAAGCCATCCACAAGACTTGGGTCTTCAAATTGGCCCGAGAGAGCTCTGAGGACATCTGCTGCCGATTGGAAGCGGTGCCCAACCATCGGCTTGAGCATTTTTTCGAGAATCCGCGCAAAATTTGGACTCACCTGAACGTGTGGCTGCCAAACAATTTCGCCGGTTACTCCATCAAAATCTAAATCCTTGGGCGATTTTCCTGTCAGCAAGTACAAGCAAGTCATGCCCACCGCGTAGATGTCGCTGGCAAATATCGGCCGCAGCGCCATTTGTTCCGGGGGGGCAAAACTAAATGTGCCCACTGAAAATTTCGTGTTGGCGCTTTGGTCGGCGGGGTCTAATAATATTGTTTGGCTAACTTGGTCTTTTACCGCTCCGAAGTCAATCAGAACTAAGTGACCGTCTTGAATTCGGCGAATAATATTTGCGGGTTTGATGTCTCGGTGAATTACTCCTTGGCTGTGGATATATTGCACTACTGGCAGAATTTCTAATAGAAAATTTTTAACATCCGATTCGTTGAAACGGCCTGAGTGCTTGACTTCTTGTTTCAAAGTCGAGCCTTTAACATACTCTTGAACTAAGTAGAATTGCTGTTCCGTTTCAAAATAGTCTAGCAGCCTCGGTACTTGCGGGTGGTCGCCCAGTTGGCCGAGGGTTTTCGCCTCTCGCTTGAATAATTCCCGCGCCATTTCTAAAACTCGCGGCGACGAACTACTGGGTCGCAGTTGCTTGACCACGCAACTCGGTTGACCGGGCAATGAGATGTCTTTTGCCAGAAATGTAGCTCCAAAACCTCCTTGTCCTAACGGTTCAATGACTCGGTAGCGAGCGCGCAGCAATAACCGCGCACCGCAAGTCTGACACTGAAGAATAGAGTCAGCAGGATTTTGAGGATGGGGACAGCCCGGATTTACGCAGTAGCTCATATTGATTGAGTTTGCCTATGTTGTTCTGATCTTGTCAGCGTCGCTCGACTGCACAAATAGCCTGTTCCTGCTTCTGGTAGACATACTAATCTATCAGTTTTCGGCAAGCCGTGCATTCGATCGCGAATTGGAATTGCACCTAAGTCTTTTAAGCCGATATCTTTTCCCTATTTTGATTATCTCGCTGGTTTGAGTTTTTTCGGTTGATTATCCTTGAAGATAGTTTAAAGACTTGCTAAAGTTGTGCTTTTTTGTGTAAAGTCTTTCTAAACTTAAGTGCTTTTTGCGTTGTTAGATGTATCTAGCATACCTCATTCTCTGAATGAGAATGCTACTCATCCCCCAGTAGACATCTACCTTTGGGCAGATCCCTCGTTTTTGCTGATGTGTACCATAACAGTCTTGACAAAATTAAGTTAATATGCTATGAAAAGCTTTCCCGAATAAATTCTGGGACTCAAAAGTCGTAGCCCGTCGGCGCCGACTAATGACTAATAACTACAGAGCACTGACAACTAACTACTGACTAAATTATGCGTATTTCTCTAAAGTGGCTGCAGGAATTGGTGGATGTGGCGATGTCGCCGGAAGAATTAGCCGAAACCCTGACAATGGCAGGCTTTGAAGTTGAAGAAATTGAAGACCGCCGCCCGTGGGCAAGCGGTGTAGTTTTGGGCAAAATCATCGCCTGCGAACAGCATCCGAATGCAGACAAATTGAGAGTTTGTCAAGTGGATGTCGGCTCTTCAGAAGCTTTGAATATTGTTTGCGGCGCACCCAACGCTAGGGCAGATATTTACGTGCCTGTCGCTGTTGTTGGCACTTATTTATCGACTATTGATTTAAAGATTAAACCTGCTAAATTGCGGGGCGTTCCTTCCGAAGGAATGATTTGCTCTCTGGCGGAATTGGGGCTATCTAAAGAGTCAGCCGGGATTCACATTTTCGAGTTAGAAAATCCCAAATTGGGCAGCGATATTCGCCCACTTTTGGGTTTAGACGATGTGATTTTAGATTTGACAGCAACTGCCAACCGTGCTGACGCTTTGAGCATGGTGGGTGTAGCGCGAGAAGTGGCGGCGCTGACTGGGGCAAGTTTGAGAATTCCTGCAGCGAATGGTGTAGCGATTGAGGGCAAAGAAAGTCCTGGTTTGGCAGTAGAAATATCCGAACCGCAAGGATGCCCGATTTACATCGGCACGGCAATTGAAGGTGTGAAAATTGCTGCTTCTCCAGCTTGGTTGCAGCAGCGGTTGCAGGCGGCGGGAGTGCGACCAATTAATAATGTGGTTGACGTAACTAATTACATTTTATTGGAATGGGGACAACCGCTGCACGCTTTCGATTCCGATCGCCTGCAATCTTTCACCGGTACTCAAGATATCAGCATCGGCGTCCGTTTTGCCAAAACAGGCGAATCCTTCAAAACTTTGGACGGACAAAACCGCAATTTGCAAGCTCAAAATCTGTTAATTACTGCTAGCGACAAACCTGTTGCCTTAGCTGGGGTAATGGGTGGTGAAGATACGGAAGTTCACGAAGGAACGCAAAATTTAGTCTTGGAAGCAGCGATTTTTGACCAGGCAACGATTCGCCGTTCTGCGCGCGCTCAAGGCTTGCGTAGCGAGGCATCGATCCGCTACGAGCGGGGGGTGAATCAGGCAGCTTTGACCACTGCTTGCAACCGCGCTGTAGCTCTAATTTTGGAGTTGGCTGGAGGCACTGCGACGGTGCAGAAAACGGCGAGTTCGGGTGATGATTTGAGTTTTTTGCGATCGCTCGAATTGCGTTTAGACCGAGTAAATCTGGTTTTGGGGCAGTTGAAAAGAGGACAAACTGGCGGTTCTAAATATCTGGAACCGGAAGAGGTAAAAAATATTCTCATAGCTTTGGGATGCGAAGTTTTTCCAACAGAAAAAGAACGGGTGTTTGCGATAACTGTTCCTCCTTACCGCTACCGAGATTTAGAAAGGGAAATCGATTTAATTGAAGAAGTTGCCCGACTCCACGGTTATGACAATTTCTGCGATACTTTGCCCAGCAAAACGGAACCCGGTTATCTGTCACCAGAATACGCGGCAATTCGGAATGTGCGATCGGCTTTTCGGGCGGCCGGTTTGACGGAGTTGATGCACTATTCTTTGGTGAAAACTGAGGGAGACAATCAGGTGGTGCTGGCGAATCCGCTGTTTGTGGAGTATTCGGCTTTGCGGACAGAAATGCTGTCGGGTTTGATTGATGCTTTCCAGTACAATTTGGAACAGGGAAATGGCGCACTAAACGGTTTTGAAGTCGGCCGCATTTTCTGGAAAGATGGGGATGCAATGAAGGAAGCGGATGCAGTTGCGGGGATTATCGGCGGCGATCCGACTGTGTGGAAATGGCAGCAGTCCGGGCGCGATCGACCTTTGACTTGGTTTGAGGCCAAGGGAGTTTTGGAAAGCGTGTTTCAGGGGTTGGGTTTGTCGGTAGAATATCAAAGCGATTCCTCGAATACGCGCTTGCATCCGGGTCGCACGGCGGCGTTATCGTTAAACGGGAAACATTTAGGAGTTTTCGGACAGTTGCACCCGCAATTGCAGCAAGAAAAGGATTTGCCAGAGCAGGTTTACGTGTTTCAATTAGATTTAGCGGTGCTGTTGGGTGAATTAGGACGATCGAGCAACTTAACTCGCAAGTTCGCGGGTTATTCGAGTTTCCCCGCTTCTGACAGAGACATTGCATTTTTCGCACCGGTTGAAGTTCCGGTTGTTGAGATGCAAAGTGCGATGAAAAAGGCGGCGGGTAGTTTGCTGGATTCCGTGGAACTGTTCGACGAATATCGGGGCGACAACGTACCGGCGGGACAGCGGAGTTTGGCTTTTCGGTTAATTTACCGCGCGGGCGATCGAACTTTGAGCGAAACCGATGTCGAACCGGCACAACAAAAAGTGCGCGATGTTTTAGTTGAGAAATTCGGCGTTAGTTTGAGAAGCTAAAGAGGCCGCTACTCACCACTGGAAACCGCCAGGGAATGAATTCCCTGGCGGACTCAATTTTTAACGTTAATTAAATTGTCACCAACGGCCGCAACATCTCCCCAACCATAAAAGAAAAATCAGGAAATTGCAAAGGAGAAATACTCGCATCATCCTCAAGAACTACTATACTCTGATAGCCATCCTGACTCGGTTCTCTAAATACGTGAAGTTGCCGATTATTAACATCCAAAACCCAATAATCAGCAATTCCAGATTGAGCATAAATTGTCGCTTTTATCCCCAAATCTGTTCTCAGGGTTCTATCAGCAACTTCAATAATCAGATAAATTTCAGACGGAGTTGGATGGTGGTCTTCATAGTAAAGCGGATCGGGTACGACCACAGCAAGATCGGGTTCAGGTTCAGAGAAATCATTTAACCGAACAGGATCTTGCAGCCGCACCAAAACTCGCTCTCCCAAACGGTTTTCCAGTAACTTCTCTGTACGTGTCACCGCTGCACTGTGTGCTGTTCCTTTTGCGGCCATCTTTACTATCTGTCCTGCCAATAATTCAACTCGTTCGTCTTCCTCAAAAATACCAACTTCTGCCATGCGGTGATACTCTTGAACCGTCAACAAACGAATGTCTAATAAAGTCATAGCCATCTTCTCCTATCTAACAAACCTCTCTCTTTCCCCTCTTCCTCTGCGCCCTCTGCGGTTCATTAATCTTCTTCTTAAAATTTTAGTTAAAACCTCTTACTCTTATTGTACAATAACTTTTAAACAAATTAATCTAAGGCTCAAAACCGTGACCAAATATGTTATGTGGGGAAGTTACTGCGAAGATGTTCTCGAAAAACGCGCTCCGTTTCGAGACGCTCATTTAGCAGGATTGGCTAAGCAGAAGGAATCGGGTGTGTTAAGTACGATCGGGCCAACGAAAGATTTAACAAAAGTTTTTGCAATTTACGAAGCTGAAGATGAGGCGGCCGTGCGACAATTGGTGGAAGCCGATCCTTATTGGGTAAATGGGGTTTGGACTGAGTACGATGTGAAAGAGTGGATTCAAGCTTTTTGAAGGAGTTAACAGGGTGAATCTCTTAAGATTGGATGACAGCGATTTAGTTCCAGTAGATTATGGCGATTTGCTGGACAATATTTTAGAAGTTTTGCAGGGGAAAAATCCGTTTAGCGTATCAGAAGACAACCGCCGCTTGCTAATTGATATTGACACCATTGCTGCGGATGTTTCCAACAAGCAAGTGCGGCAACCCCTGGGTTCCGGGGAACGTCAAGCACATTCTGCTACTGTTAACTTACCGCCGGAAATTGAGGAGCGTTTTGGCAGTCAAGTTAGACAGATTCAACAGTTTTTGCTGCAGCAATTAGAATTTAAACTGCCACAAAATACTTCTATTGAAAGCTTTGTCGCTAGTTTGATTAGTCCCTTATGCTCACCCTCTTTTCGGGGAAGCGGCCAAGAGTTAGGCTTTAAATACGATTTTGGCATCCGCCACCCTTCTTTAGAAAAAGAAAGGCTAACTTTGGAAAGCCGAGGTACTGGAAGCCATGCAGCTTTAAAATTGCATAAATTGACCGTTACCGTCCGAAATACTGATATTTTTGAACAAGAACTCAAGCAGGGTTTGCAAAACTATATCAATGAAAATGCCGAGACTAGCAGTGAGAAAGAAGACCTTAACCACGGTCTTGATGAGATGGTTAAAAATCTTGACTCGGATTTCCACAAATTAATCCGACTGGTAGACAAAGAAACTCTCGGCAAAATTCAAAAAGAAGCTAAGATTACTTACTTAGAGTATCTGCTAGAACACATCCGCGCGAGCAACACAGATACTGTAGGCATCATCTATTTAGAAGACTTAATTCGCCGCCTCAGATTAATAGAAGAATACATCAACGATCCAGGGAACTCTGATGGTGACTACGAAGTTAATTATGCTGGAGTTCGAGTTAATTACAGAGAGATATTTGCCCGATCAGAATTTTTAGATGCACTGCCCATTATTCCTATTGTATCAGGTTACTTGGGAGAAAGTACGGACAATTATCGTAACGAGCGTAAGTTTATCTTTGGCCTCAAAATCAAATTTGATAACTCAGTTCAAGCGCGCGGCGGAAAAGATGTATTTGAGTATTATCTGAACCTGCTAAATCCCGACAGTGAAGAACATCAAGCAGAATTTGATGAGGATTCTAATCCCGAAACCTTCGTCCGCAAACTGTTAAAAATAGCATTGCTCTACTATTTTGTGCTGGCTTCCCGCAATGACCCACTAGCAAAAAATTACGACCCGGAATCTGAACTAAATCATCAGCCTAGAATCCTATTTGAACAAAGAGTCTTGCCCGTTTTGCAAGGTTCTAACGATGAGCAAAAAAAAGAGCTTTTTCGCAACTTTATTAAAGGGCTTAATCAGTTTAACATAAAACACAAAATTACGCATCTGAGAAGAATGCTAAAAGGCTTTCTGGAGCGTCAAACAATTTTACCAACCCGCACAGAAACGCGACACGTAAACCTCAAAATAGGTCTGGTAGAAGATATTGACAATATTTTGACGAATGGTAAATTTTTTAATGACATTATGGAGCGAAATTACAAGCAAACGCTTCATTATATTACAGTCAAAGAACCTAGTGTGGATGAAAAATCTATTTGTCAGCTACCCGTCAATATCAGCATCGAAGATGTCCGGTATTTCCCAACTGATGAACGCCAAAATTTTAGCATGGAATACAATATCAAAGGTGTCGATGTTTTGCCTGTACTTTCTGCACCTAAAGCCCCTCGCTCTAGAGAAATCTACGAAAAACATTTTCAGACCAAATTAGTTGTGTTTCCCTATGACGATAGACGACTAGACTGCGGCGACAAAGGTTTACAACCCGCAGCAATTTTTGTGTATAAGTTTACCATGTTGCTGCTGTCCTATATCTGTCTGAGGATATTGCTCGAAAACACTGCGGACAACTTGTTTATTCCGATGGTGAGGCTCCACGAAGGTGACGACAAACACCCTTCGCCATCAGAAAAATTTATGGCTAACCTTTCTAAAACATTGTCTCATATTTTGAGTGAAAAACAACGCTCAACTTCTCAAGGATTTCGGATTAGAAAAACGCCCAATGGTTACACAATTCGTAACGGTTTGAGTTCCCTGTATTCAATTCTTCCTAAAAAGTTTCGATTCGATGATAATGTACAGCTAGCCCCTGAGTTGGATAAATTGGCAATTATTGTCGTTTCCAGCCGGGATAGTGATGCGAAAAGAAGCAATCAAAACCGCTTCCAAAGACAAGCCTGCTTAATCGGAGAAATTGTCGGAATCAATCGTCTAGATGACAGTACAATTCAAGTCGAAATGCTGAAAACACTTTCCGAGAATTACAGTGTCAGCCGTCTTTATTCTGAGCCGTTAATCCTTGAAGATGCAATGAGTCAGCTTTATCAGCAAGGATATCGGAATTTCGCATATATTTCGCAAGCACCTTACATGAGTACGCTGCATATTACTCAGACTGAGGAAGATGAGGAATTGTCTTTCATGTCAAAAAAATTGCTCCGAACTTTGAAGGGAGAGAGGCGGGATATCAAAATTTATCCGATATTCTTTGATAAATACTATGTCCGCAGTTTCCTAGGCGATAAGGGAAAATCGTTTTACATTCAGGATGCAATGGAGCTTGAAAACTTGTTTGCAGATACCAGTCAGCAAGCTGTGATGTTTTTCAACTTGTTTAACGGAATTAGAGTCAGGGAGGAAAAAAACTTTTATAACGGTGTGATTTCCTACTCGACGCTGTTGAATATCTATCAAGGTATCCTAGACGATCAAGATATTCGTGAAGGTTTGATTTATGATGGTGCAATCAAAAATACTTTGCTACATTATCTAACAATATTCCACTTTTCTCGGTATGAAGCTCGTCACAATATTAGTTTAAAACTTGACCCCTACGAGCGAATTATTGGCGATGAATCGGTGGGTGCTTTATCTGTATTTAGTCATGCTGGCGGTAGTGCGGATTTTAATTCCCTGGCATTTTTGAATAAGGTAAGAGAAGTCTTAAATGTGGATGAGGGAGGTATTAATCATGATTGGTGAAGATTTTGGACGGCTGTTTGAGGTGGGATTTAATATTGGGATTCTGGCGTATATTCAGCGTGAAAATATAGCTCACAATTTCGGAGATTCCTACCGTCTCGATTTGCAGAAACTAGAATTGCCAAAGATGATGGCGGAAATAACTAGGGAAGCTAATCTCCTCGGTAGTTTGGATGCTAAAATTGTTGAGAAGTGGAGTCTATTTTTTCTCCAAAAAGGCTTTATTGGTGGGTTGAATTTCTTCCGGGAGTACCTCACATCTACGGGCTGGACTTTAAGGTTATCGCAAATCTTGTATTTTCAGTGCAGTTTGAGTTGTGCTAACAGTATTAGAACCCAGAATGACGATGAGACAGAAGTTTTTAAAGCGTTTAAGAAGGTATTATCTCAGTTTGAAACAGCGCAACCCAATTTCTCAGACGATGAGATTAACTCCTACATCCGCCGCTACAAGAAAAAAGGCGAGTTTTTGCAAGCTGATACCCTGATTTTGTTGCAAAATGGTAAGGAGTTTAGAATTCTGTGCGTTGATTTGTCTGTGTTTACTCCTCCGTTGACTTCGGAAAAAGTCGATAATCTCAACGAAATAGAGGTGATGCGGAAGTCTTTGCTCAGAGAAATTAGCTACTTGCGATCGAAAAGTGTTTTTTCTAATCTGCGAATCGATACTAGCACTTTAGGTATTGACTTTTCGGAGGGTTTAAACCGCTATTTTACGGCTTTTAAGTATAAGGATAAGGAAAGCGCTAAGTTGATTCAGGCTGGTAGCTACGCTCACAGCTTCTACGGTTTTCTGCAAACGACTGGTATGATTCCTGATGGTGCTGAGGTGTTGTTGAATGTTGTCGGTTATAGCGATCGCACAATTAGCGCAATTTCCCTCCGCAGTGATAAAATTGCCATCTTGGCGAATTGTGCCAAAATCTACCAGCAGGAAGCGAAAAATAAAGAGATTAACGATGCTCGCGGCGATGTTTTAGATACGATTCAACTCAACGCAGCTCGCAGTTTTCAAAATGGCAAAAAGTTTGTCAGCGATTTGTTGACGCTTGGCAAAAGTTCTACACCTGTACGTAATACAGAGCGGATCGATAATTTTGTTAATTCCATAGATATTATATCAGATAAACTGGCCGATGATTTGCAAATCGATCGCGGATTACATCTGAGAAATGCTCACGCTCAATTGATTGTCAAAGCACTGCAATCTGATGAAACTTATATCTTTTTGACGGGGAATCCGGGAATTGGGAAAACAACTGCGATCGCCAATTTTCTCAAAAGCCATATCGAGGACGGTTTCTTATTCCTGTACGTCAGTCCCCGCAAGCAAGTCAACTTAGATATCATCGATAAATTTCGAGACAAAAAGACTGGTTTGCTGTGCGACAATCGCTTATTTTGCATTAACTCAAGTTCCGATACTATAGACAGCAATTTTGGACAATGTACCGTCAACTACGTCGCAAATAATCATCACGAAAATTTTCAAAAAAAAAGTGTCCACTTCATCAACAACAGGGCCGAAATGCAGCGGAAGGAATATCACCAGCCGCAACTTGAAAGGAAGGGAGAAACAGTAATCAAACCTAGGATAGGCAAAAAGCATGGAGTGCTAAATAGCGTTTGTGAGGGAATATATTCGCTCATCAATCGTAAAACATCGAACAATATCGTGGCTACCGTTTCCATTCAGTCTTTAAAGGTGACAGAAACCGGAAAAAATACTCTCCAGCATTTAGAGAAAATATTTCAAGATGCTTACAACAAGGGGGAAAAAGCAGTCATTTCTCCTAAAATGCAAGAAATCTCCAGCCGCATCAAACACATTTTCATTATGATCGATGAAATTACTGGAGACGACGGCGGCGTTGAGTTTTTGCATGGAATTGGTAGGCTGCTTAACAAATATGACTTGCACACCCCAAAACACGGTTTTAATACTAAAATTATTGTAGCCGATGCTTCGATTGTTGACCCGGACGTGATTAAACAACACCTCGATGATACCTCGCCGGAACCGGATAAAATCTATTTCAAAAAGCTCCCAAAAACTTCTGAGCAAATCCCGTCTTTACAAGTTATTCCTTTTGAATTTAAACGATTAGCTGCTCAACTTATCAATACAAATTCCTATCCGGCTAGCAGTTTAGAGATAACTTACAAGGTGTTTGTAGAAGCTGTTAAATTCACTGAAGATATTTCTTTAAAAATAAATTATGATTTGGTAAAACGGGTACAGTCTCAAATAATTGAGGATATCAATCAGCGGTTAGCAATACCGGGAGTTGAACAAATTATCGTCTACATTCAGGATAAGCGAAGATTGGCGGAGTTAATTGATAAAATCCAAAATGAGCGAGAATTTAATCGCTATACCGATTATCTGGAAGTCCACGCGAATATCTCGGAAGAGGAGAAGGAGCAAATACAAAAGTGCAAAAATACAGCTAAAGTAATTTTTATGACTGCATCGGGAAGTCGCGGCTTATCTTTCCCAAAAACTAAGCATATTTTAGTAGATATTCCCCGCTTTCAGATTGAGAAAAATCTCATGGAAGTGATACAGGTAATTTATCGGGGACGCGGAGAATATGACAACGGTAAAACCCTTGATGGTGAAGATAAGGAATTGGTTTTTTATCTGTCTGATACAGCAGTTTATTACGCTGATGATGCGGAACTTTCTTTACAAGAAAGCAAGTTGAGTTTGTTGAATTTACTGCTAATTCTGAAGACTGCGGTGATGACGCGGATTGTGGGATATGGATATTTGGGTAGGGATAAGTTTTTGATGATTCCGATTGGCGGTAAGTCGGTTTCCGCAGTCGGGGATACTTTTAGCAGCAAAATGGCGGCTCTAATTAAGACATTAAAGAGCGAGAGCCAGCGAGGAAATATGTTGTTTAAGGAGGTTTATACGAGTCTGGAACAGCTTTTGGGTCGCGGGGAGTTTCTTTTGAAAAATTCTGAGAAGTCTCGTCAAAAGGGCGATTTCTATCTGGAAATGCGGGACGATTTTAATCGTAAGTTTTTGGAGAAGTGTAATCCGCTGGATGGTTTGCTGAGTTATGATAATCTAGAGACTGGTCATGTTTGCGGTAGTTTGTTGCTCGTACCTCTAGCTAAGCAAAATTTGGTAGAAACATACCAGATGCCACTTCATCGAGAAATTAAGGAATGTCTAGAGAAGAAGTTGCTGGACAAAATGTATCGAATTAGGGATAGCGATTCGTCCCCGGAGAATGTAATATCGGCCATTAGAGGCGGTGCGATCGAGCTTTTGCAATTTCTCAACAGCGAAGTCGAGAAAACTCAGTATTTTGAAGAGCAGAGTCAGCATTTCGATCGCTATTATGCCATACCGCTGTTTGCTTTTGTCAGCGGGGAGGAAATGCAGGAGTATTTTGCTGACAGCAGGCTGGAAGAACCGGAAGACAGGCGGTTTCGGGATATTTTGTCGGCTTATGTGCGATCGATCTACCCTGTAGATAGTGTAATGCCGATCGGGTACAAGTATCACGAATTCCCGTTTATCGTGTTTAGAAGCTACAGTTTAGAACAAAGCCGAGAAAAAATTTTTACAGATAAATATCTTTTAAGTTCCAACGAATTGAACGTGCTCAATTTAATTTTGTCGAAGCAGATAAACTAGACCTCTCGCATTCCCAAGCTTTCAATCCCTTCAATAATCTGCGTTTATCTGTGTTTATCTGCCTTGCATCTGCGGTTTATGTACCAATCAAAGACTTATGCAATGCAAGCCTACTGAAACTTGTAGGCTGCGTCAGCTAGCTATCACCCCGCAGAGAAAATAAAACTCTTCCGGGGCACCATACTTGCTATTTGCTAACTTCAAATGGCGTGTATTTCCCCCCCAAAGCTTCGACGATGGCGCGAGTATTAGCAGACATCATTTTCACATAAGAATCGCCCTCGCTTCCTGCCGCCCCAATCGAATCCGAATAAAGTTGCTGCGCCGCCAATTTCACCCCCGCTTCCTCCGCCACTGTTCTAATCAGTTGCGGGTTAATTGTAGTCTCGGCAAAAATAGCAGGAACTCCCGCAGCTTTCACGGATTCTACTAACTTTTGCACCGTTTGAGCGCTGGGCTGTTCCTCCGTACTAATCCCGATCAAACTGCCAGCACTTCCCAATCCGTAGGCGCGGCTGTAATATTGAAAAGCATCGTGGGTTGTTACTAATTCGCGCTTATTTTCGGGAATAGTTTTAATCTCTTGTTCGATCCAACTATCCAAACGTTTTAACTCTGCAGTAAGTTTCACAGCATTCTGCGTAAACTTCTCCCGATCTTCCGGCGACAGGTCAATTAGCGCATCCCGAATTGCTTCCACCATTTGAACTACATTTTCCACATTTCCCCAAACGTGCGGATCGGGTACTGTATTGCCTTCTTTATTCAGTAGCAAAGGCTTGACAACTTCCCCCACTGCTAATTTCCGCGCCTTAATTCCGGCCGCATTCATCATCCTAATTAATCCCGGTTCCAAATTGTAACCGTTATACAAAATTAAGTTAGCTTGTTCTAAAGCTTGAGAATCTTTTGGCACAGGTTCGTAAACGTGAGGATCGGTTCCCGGCTGCAAAATTCCTGTTAGCTGAATTTCGCCACCCGCTACTCGATCGGTCAAATCCTCAATAATTGTGCTGGTAGCAACTACCTTGGGTTTAGCATCTGCCTCTGGAGAGAGGCGATCACCCTGGGTTTGAGTACAACTAAATAAGCCCAAAGTCAAAATGCCGCAGGCAATAGTTCTGATAAAAAATACTTTGGACTTGTTCAATCCAGGGCGGGAGGTTTCAATCGCCGACTCACTGCTAAACTCCCCTTTATAGGATTGCTTCACAATTGCCCTCGCTTTTAATTCACATCTGACACCATTCTCAATAACCCTTGTCTGGGCGGGCAGGATGCCCACCCCACCAGAAAACTCACTCTTTGTGGAACAGGCATCTTGCCTGTTATTGAGAATTGTGGAAGATATGAGTTTTAACCGACTTGAGATTTTCGCCGCCAAACCTATAGTTTGAGGGGTTTCCAGCTTGGACTGTCGCATTATCTACCTCTGGTGCGTTCCCGATTATTCCTATTTACCGATGATTTCATATTCTTTTCATTTTTACAGTAAACTTAATAAAAAGGAGATAGAGTCACCGCAATGAATACCGCCACCTTCCCCAACGAGAATCCTTGGTCTGAAATGGTTTGCCACCTCAAAGACAGCGCTACCGACACTGAAATTATCGCTGTTAAGCACTTAGCAGTAAACTACCGCACGGTAGAGGCACTCAGAGATATCAATCTTTCCGTCAAACCGGGAAGGCTGACGGGTATTATTGGCCCCAACGGTGCCGGCAAAAGCACGCTGATCAAAGCAATGTTGGGCTTAATTCCGGCAAATCGCGGCACTGTTACCTGGGGCGAAGAAGCGATCGCCGATCGACTCGAAACAGTAGCCTACGTGCCCCAGCGATCGCAAATTGACTGGAACTATCCCGCCACCGTTTGGGATGTCGTGATGATGGGAAGAGTCAGAAAAGCCGGATGGTTTCGCCGCTTTTCGGCAGCTAGCCGCCGCACCGCTGCCGATGCCTTAGAAAGAGTAGGTATGAGTGCTTACAAAGACAGACCGATCGGACAACTTTCCGGCGGACAGCAACAGCGAGTATTTCTAGCTAGAGCATTAGCCCAAGAAGCCGCTATTTTCTGCTTTGACGAGCCATTTGTCGGCGTTGACCAAAAAACTCAAAATATCATTTTTGACATCTTCCACCAGCTAGCAAATGCCGGAAAAATCGTCTTAGTAGTCAACCACGACTTAGGCGAATCAATCACCAATTTTGATGATTTAATTTTGCTGAATACAGAATTGATTGCCGCTGGTTCCCGCCAAGAAGTGCTAACCCAAGAAAACCTTTACCGCGCCTACGGCGGACAAGTAATGTTCTTTGCCGGACAAGCAGCTTAATTAGCCAGCAGTCATTAATCTAGGAGTTACACTCTTGAACCCGGTTTCTTGGATAATATTGAATTGGGCAACGATAAATCTCGGATCGAACTCACATCTTGCACCATTCTCAAGAACAGGCTTTCCGGCCTGTTCCACAATAAAATTCACTGTTTGTGGAACAGGCCGGAAAGCCTGTTCCTAAAAAGCTTATTGAGAATGGTACAACATCTCAGATAAAACCGGGTTGCTTTGGTTGTTAGTCATTAGTTAACTGTGATTTGATAATTTTATGATCCAAACCTTAATTGAGCCGTTGCAGTACGGATTCATGCAGCGATCGCTCATAATTGCCATTCTCGTCGGCATCGTCTGCGCGATCGTCGGCAGCTACTTAATGGTACAGCGGCTGGCCTTGCTCGGAGACGCCATCAGCCACTCGGTTTTGCCCGGATTGGCGATCGCATTTATCCTCGGAGCAAACATTTTTATCGGCGCTTTCATTGCCGGAGTTTTGAGTACAGTAATCATAGCTTGGATCAAAGCTCGATCGACAATTAAAGAAGACGCGGCAATGGGCATCGTATTTTCGGCATTCTTCGCCCTCGGCATCACCCTAATTACGATCGTCCAAAAAGACAACAAAATCGACCTCAACCACTTTCTTTTCGGCAACATCCTGGGGGTTACTGTCGAAGATGCGATCGACACAGCCGTCATAGTCGCCGTAGTCTTATTAGTTGTAGTAGTCTTTTACAAAGAACTGCTATTTTATACATTCGATCCATTAGGAGCGCAAGCCACAGGTTTACCAGTAAACCTGCTCAACTTCGGACTGATGGTACTCATCGCCCTCACAATAGTTGCCAGCCTCAAAGCCGTTGGCGTAGTGCTAGTCTTGTCCCTATTAATTACACCCGCAAGTACCGCCTATCTCCTAGTAACTCGCCTGCACCAAGTAATGATTTTAGGCGCAATAATCGGAGTTATTTCCAGCATTAGCGGAATGTATCTCAGCTACTTCTATAACTTGCCATCCGGCCCCGCAATAGTTTTAGTTGCATCGGGGTTATTTGTGCTATCATTGCTCTTCAGTCCCACTCAAGGAATCCTCACCCAGCCCCGCACACACTCCGGTCAAATTCCTCCAATATGGCGGGAATTAAAAAATTTAACTAAAGGCCGATAACAAATAACTTTGTAGTAACTCACATCTTGCACCATTCTCATGAACAGGCTTTTCGGCCTGTTCCACAAAGAGTGAATTTTCTTGTGGAACAGGCCGGAAAGCCTGTTCCTAAAAGGCTTATAGAGAATGGTGCAACATCTCAGTAGCAAGGCTTCTGCGCCGCGCCTCCCATTGTTAATCAGAATCTTCGTTAATCCCCGTGGATGTGCGGTTCAAACAAGCCTCTTCAATTAATACCCATAACTGCGAATGGTCGGCTGCATCGAGATTTGGTAAAAACGGTTGTTTTTAGGATTGCGAGAAAGCAAAAATGGGATGATACCGAATCGGGCGATCGCAACTACGAACTATTGGTCACAAAAAACTGTACAATAACAAAAGTTAAAATTTCACGCCAACACATCTACTAAGTTAAAAAAACATGACCGTCAAAGTAGGAGACACCGCCCCCGATTTTACCTTACCATCTCAAACTGGCACATCAGTCAGCCTCAAAGATTTTAAAGGTAAAAAAAACGTCATAGTCTACTTTTACCCCAAAGACGACACACCCGGATGCACCACCCAAGCTTGCGCTTTTCGAGATAGCTACGAAGTCTTCAAAGACGCAGGCGCAGAAGTCATAGGAATTAGCGAAGATACCCAACAATCGCACCAACAATTTGCCACCAAATATCAGCTACCCTTTACACTGCTGAGCGATACTGGCAACAAAGTTCGGCAATTATATGGAGTTCCAGCTACCCTGTGGATTATGCCCGGTAGAGTAACTTATGTCATTGACAAAGAAGGCGTTGTCAAGCATATTTTTGACTCCATGTTAGACTTTAAAGCACACGTTGCAGAAGCACTCAAAACTTTAGAAACCATCAAAAGTTAGATGGCGCGCGGGTGGCCAGAAACCGGGGTTTTTTACGAAAATGATTTGCTATCTAGCAGATTAGCTAAAAAACCCGGTTTCTGCGATATTGGCGCGAAAATCGCAGTGCAGGCCGCGCGTTTCCATTCAATTAGTTTCGCCAGCGAGTGGGGAGTTGGGCCAACAAATTTGGTGCGACCCTTGCGCCGATGCAGGTCAGTTTCCATTCAATTAGTTTCCCCAGCCAGTGGGGAGCACCAACACAGATTATCAAACTTGACCCCAGAGTTAACAAACTTCCCATTCAATTAGTTTCCCCAGCCAGTGGGGAGTGTCGCGTTGTTCAATGGATTGGGCTAATCTTAAGCCGGAGTTTACCCTTCGCATCAATTTCTATATCTACATGATGCCTTCCGCTTGATGTCACAACAGCAAGAGTTCCAACTATGGCTCCGATACCACCGCCAACTGCTGCTCCAACAGGGCCACCAACTATAAATCCAAGAATAGCACCTGCACCTGCACCAGCAAAAATATAGAGGGCAGAGTAGTTAATTGTAGTAACCCCAGCAGAAGAAGGGATGAATGCACCTGTAGCTATATTTACCCACTCTCCCGATTTGTTCTTGTGTAACTCAAAAATGGTTTTTAACTTCTCTGGAAGGTCTGAATATCGCTCGTAGTCTGTAATAACTTCAACTTGCTCACTTTGCTCCAAGGCTGTCTTTAGCTCACGATAAAACATTTCTGTATCTGAGAAAACTAACTTCCGCATACATTCCATTCAATTAGTTTCACCTCCATTCTACACCCCAGACAGCGCAAGGAGTCTAGAGGGAGATCGGCGACACCCGCGACAAAAAATTAAGGAAGGGCCGAGGGACAGTTTTGGCAAGCTGCTGTATGTTAATTATTAGATAAATTTGCCCCATCCCTCCCTGAACGAATTCAGTGTGTGGGTGCAAAGATATATGGATAGCCCCCAAGTGCTTTCCCCGCCGAGTTTGGTAGAAAAACACCGACAAGCAGCGAAAGATTTAGTCGCGAGATACAGCTAGCTGGTAAAGACAGATTTTACCAGTTGTTGGTAGTGAACACCTCAGTCCTGATTCTCTAAAAAACCAAGAAAGGACTAAAGTCCTTACTAAAAACTCGTGGTTCGTAGTAAGGACTTTAGTCCTTTTTTGCTAACGACTTGCAGCCATTAACAATTAGCACTCAGCAATTATCTAGCTTTTTGCAACACTCGATTTTTCAGATGTAGCGCTTTCGGCAGTTTTGCCATTTTTGCTATTACCGTTACCGTTGCTGTGGCGGGGTTGGATAACTCCATAGCCACCGTGAGTCTTGCGTTCGTAGAGTACGTTAATTTCGTCTGTTTCCGCATTACGGAACATATAGAAATCGTGATCGATAATCTGCAATTGTTCCAAAGCTTGTTGCACAGTCATTGGAGGCATAGCAAAATACTTAGTCCGTACAACCTCAGCAGGAAGTTCGGGAGTTCGATCGCCAATCAGATCCGCTACTACAGGATGTTCATCAACTACCGTAACCGTTTTGGCACTACTCTGGATTTTGTTGTCGTGACGTTTTTCCTTAAATTTCCGCAGTTGACGAGCTATCTTGTCGGCAACCAAATCTATGCTTGCATATAGGCTTTCCGTGCTTTCCTCAGCCCGAATCACGCTGCCGTTAGCATAAATTGTCACCTCAGCAGTCTGCTTAGGATTGATCCTGGGGTTACGAGCCACCGATAGATGTATGTCCACTTCAGTCGTCAAAGTTTGAAAATGGCTAACTGCCTTTTCCACCTTTTGATTGACGTACTCGCGAATCGCATCGGTGATTTCTATATTTTTACCCTGGATAACAAGCTTCATAGAGCTCCCTCCCTTCTGTAACTTCGGTATATTTTATACAGTAGCACTATGTATTCTCGAAAACACTTATCTTCCAAATCTTTTATTATATGTTGACAATTCTTGATTTAAGCTGGGCCAATATTCCGTAAAAATACTATTGATTTTTTGCATGGTTTCTCCTCTAATCCATCAACCACTAAATGCACAACCCTGCTTGCTCCTCGATTGGGGACAAGTTCCCTACTCCCAAGCTTGGGAAATCCAGCAAAAACTCGTGCAAGAACGGCGCGACAGGCCAGATTTGCCAGATGTCCTGATTTTGCTGGAACATCCGCCGGTTTACACTTTGGGACTGGGATCAAAGCTGGAATTTCTGAAATTTGACCCAAGCCAAACTCAGCCGGAACTGCACCGAGTTGAGCGGGGCGGCGAGGTGACTTACCACTGTCCGGGTCAATTGGTTGGCTATCCGATTTTAAATTTGCGCCGTCACCAACAAGATTTGCACTGGTATTTGCGGCAGTTGGAGGAAGTGCTGCTGGGGGTGCTGGAAGTTTTGGGGTTGAAGGGTTCGCGGGTTCCCGGTATGACTGGGGTTTGGGTGGATGGGTGCAAGCTAGGTGCGATCGGCATTAAAGTCAGCCGCTGGATTACGATGCACGGTTTTGCCTTAAATGTTTGTCCGGATCTTGCCGGTTTTGGCCAAATTGTACCTTGCGGGATTCCCGATCGACCTGTTGGCAGTTTAGAGCAGTTTATTCCCGGAATTGAGGTCGATCGAGTGCGATCGATCCTTGTCGCTGAGTTTGCTCGCGTTTTTGCAGTGGAAATTGTGCGATTCCCTACGGGATAGCTTCGCTTCACGAATCTGTAGGGTGCGTCGCTGTCAACACTACTAACTATCGCAGTCGGTTTTTTAAGTGCGATCGGGCTCGTCTTCCTCATACACCATTAAATCGCCCGGTTGGCAGTTTAGCGCTTTGCACAGAGCATTGAGAGTGGATTCGTCAATTCTCGTGAGGCGACGGCGGGTTTTGAGTCTCGAAAACGAAGTTGGGTGCATCCCCACCAAAGCAGCCAACTCTTTGTTGCTGATATTTCGCTCGGCCATTACAACTGCCAATTTCCAACGGATGACCACTGTTGATGCTCAATTAATAGCCTGGACTTTGCAAGCTGATGTTACCATCCCGCAACCTTCACTATCCTTTAATTAACCGCTACGGTAAATTATTTGAGCTTGGCAGTTGACTAATTCAGAAAATGAACTATGCTGAGGATGTACAAACGGAAAAGCGATCGCCCCTTTGCCTCGAAAACTCAAGGGCGATCGCTATCCGACTATTTTGTAGTTAAAACTCATGATATCACAGCCAAAGTCAGTTCCCGAAATCCTTCGCGAAGACATTCCCGACGCACCCATCGGAAAGCAACCGATCCGATTGTTGATTTGCGGGATTCCCAAAGGAGTAGAAAGCATCATCAATCTGCTGCACGTTTTGGGTTTTGCAGAAGTTGGTGAATGGAGCCCGCCTTTACCGTCCCCTCTAGCAGGTGAAGTAATGCGGATTTTAACCCGTTACTGGAAAGAATAATTTTTTAGGGCGATCGCCCTTTATTGAGCAAAGTGCGATCGCTCTTAAATTCTCAAAAACATCAGGCTTAATTCTCCACCCAATCACTTAAAAACTCAACCGTAAGGATGCTAAATATCGAATCGAATTAACGCGGCGGTGTCTGCGAGACTTGGGGGTATTCTAGAGATAATTTTAACAGTCTGTACTTAGAAGCGCGAATTAAATAACTTACAATTTTAATTGTTATTGTGGGATGGGCCTAAGATCCCGTCCTTTTTGGACGGGATCTTAGGCCCATCCCACTTTCAAGAGTGGAAGTTATTTAATTCTCATTCCTTACTGATTCAAGAATTGAGATAATTGGTGGTATAAGCTGTTCGGCATTTAAAGGACTTGCGTAAGGTGCGTCAGCATCTAAGGTTTTCCGTTTCAGCGTAAGGGTTCTAGCTGACGCACCCTACTAGCCTCGTTACTGGTTTAAATGCTCCACAGCTTAATGCGCGATCGCGGGCTTCTCTAACCTTAGAGAGAAGCAAGACCGATGCACAAATACGTCCTAAGAGTTTTGCGATCGCCCCTAGCGTGAGGTAAGCTTCTTGTTACAGCACTTTCCAGGTAAGTGAAGTACAGAGAAACCAGGTTTCTTGAATAAAACCGATTTCTGGCGAGAAATCCAGAAGAAACCGGGTTTCTGGGGTGTACTTCATAAACCTGGAATCCGCTGTAATTATTGCGCTTTGCTCAGGAGAAAAAATTTATGCCAGATATGTCCGGTCAAGACCCCTCGGAAATTAAAATGGCGACGGTTGATGAAGAAGAAAAAGGCGCAACGTTTAGCGGTACGGTCATCCTTGCTATCGATGCCGAGGCTGGGGAAGTCGTTTTCTTCAGAGACTTTTTGATTGAAGATTATAAAGGCGAACTTACCGCTTATCTGGCAACAGATGGCAATATAACGAAAAGCATTGATTTAGGCGAAGTTAAGCATAAAAGCAGCAGCTTTAAGCTGCCAATTCCGCTGGGGACGGATACATCACCCTACAATACCGTCGTGCTGCGCGACGAAAAAAGCAAGAAAAAAGTTGTGACGATCAAGCTGTAAAATTTGCAATGAGAGCTCGTAGTTGGGCCAAATTCGTTAGCGCAGCCCTCGAAGAGGATCGCCCTTTTTTTCCTGAATGAAGTACGCGCGTGCGAAGTTATCCCGTAGGGAATCGCTCTTAAATGAAGGTGCGTCACTTTTGATCGAACGGCGCAGTTTTGCGATCGCTCGTAAAGTGATGCACCCTAATTTTTAAAATGGAATCGGATCGTAATCGGGATTTTCCGGTTCGTTAGACGAACCCGACGGGCGATCGGACTCAGAACTTGAAGACTGATGCGAGTTCCAATCCGAACTAGACGTGCGGTTAGGGCCGCTTGGAGCGCTGTTAGAACTGCGGTTCCGCGAGCCTAAAGGTACTACATTGCTAGGCACATTAGCCGGGGCGCTGTCGCGAATTTGAGCAGGTTCGGGGGCGGTTCTACCTGCGGGAGCCGAACTCATGGCATCGGCGCCGACACTGTAAATCCTTTGAGCTGTCAGTTCAGCGCGCTTTTCTTTAATACCATCTCTTTCGATCGTATTCATGCTCAGCCGTCCTTCAATAATCACGCGATCGCCCTCGTGATATTTCTCGTGAATTTCTTGAGCAAAATTTCCCCATCCTATCACTTTCAAATGTTCGGGTGGATCTTCGGGTTTTGGGCCGGGAAACTGCACCAACATCTCAGCGATTTGAAGTTGATTGTCAGGAGTATAACGTAGTTGCGGTTGTTGAATTATTTCCGCCATCAAAATGCAGCTATTCATCTGTTATCTGTGCGTAATTGGGAATTGGATGTTGAAGAAAGAAGGAAGAAAGAAGAAGGAAGAAGGAAAAAATAGCTATCCGTGTACCGATGACTTGTGCGTCTTGCTTTTGGGAATTGCCTGCAAATTGGTAATTGGTGATTACTGATTTTTAGGCGCTATTCGCTATTAGTTGTCACCGATTACGGATTACACATTACCAAATTTATCTTGGAGAACCGCCGCCTCGGCTTGACTGACAAAATCGTGAACGAGGGCGCGGTACTCCTTCAACGTTTCAGATACCCAATCTCGATCCTCACTGTTGGCGAAGATATGAACCGTCGGTTCACTAGCATCGGGTAAAACTAATACCCAATTGTCGTCGCTGTAGTTAAAAATCTTCACTCCATCTAATAATTCTAAACGATCGGGCGAATGAGTTTCTACTAAATGTCGCATCAGCGAACCCTTGATAGTCCAAGGACAGCGGACGCTGTAACTGCGGTGGGTGATGCGGGGAAGCTCCGCCTTGATCTGTCCGAGCGATCGCTCCTGAATCGTCATCATTTCTATCACTTTAGCAATGCAGAACATTCCGTCAAATCCGGGATGCAACTGCGGGAAAATAAAACCCATAAGGCCGCTGCCGCCCAAAACCACATTCGGGTTCCTGTTAGCGGCTTCCATCAAAGCAGTTGGGTTCGCCTTCGTGCGGATTACCTTGCTTTGATAGCGTCGGGCGATCGCCTCCACCGCAGAAGACGCATGAACCGGCACTACTACTGTACCTTTGGGATGAGAAGTTAGCATCAAATTTACCATCAACGCCGTCAGCATTTCCCCACGAATCGCTATCCCAGACTCATCTACCAAAATGAGCTGTTCGCCGTTAGCCGATACCTGCACTCCAAAATTAGCGCTGAGTGCTTTCACCACCCGGCCGAGTTGGTCGAGCAAATATTCCCGTTCCCCGTTGCTTAGAGAAGTCTGTTTGAGACTGGCATTGAGAACCACCGCATCGCAGCCGAACTTGGCAAGCATTTGGGGCAGAATTGCTCCAGAAACCGCGTAAACGTAATCGATTACCACCTTAGAATTGCTGTAGCGTATTGCCTCAACATTCATCTGCCGCTCAAAAATGCGGTTGTAAACATCGAGAGCTTGGTTAAAGTACGTCATCTCTCCAATTTCGGGAATTAGAGCTCGCCGCAAATCTTCCTTAAAATAAGCCCCCTCGATTTTTTTCTCAGCTCCTTTAGTAATATTGATGCCTTTGATATCGAAGAATTCAATTAAAATGTGGTCGGAGCGATCGGGCGAAATGCGAACGTGAATGCCGCCAGCAATCGACAGCGTAGACGAAACCGTGCGCGCGATCGGAATTGCCGTCGATTCCAAATTGATCACATTAATTCCCACCGACATCAAACCCGCAATCAAAGACCTCGAAACCATCCGCGAAATGCTCCGCTGGTCACGAGAAACCGATACCGAAGTCCCAGGTTTCAAAGTCGAGCCATAAGCCGCGCCCAATTTCACTGCAAATTCCGGGGTAACATCCACATTTGCCAGTCCTTGAACGCCACGCTGACCGAACAAATTCCGCTTAGCTTGTTCTCCCCAAATTAAATTTTGATTTAACAGAGCGCCGGATTCAATATTTTTGCTCGGCCAGACGCGCACGCTTGGCCCCACTTGTGCTTCTTCTCCCACGATGGACATTGAACCGACGACAGCACCTTCGAGGACGTGAGCGCGCCTGTCTACGCGCGTGCTCCGGCAAATCACGCACGCCCTAAGATGAGCGTCTTCGCCGACAATTGCTCCGTTCCAGACGATGGGACGTTTGAGGTTTGCGTCCGCCCCGACAGTCACGTTATCTCCGATCACTGTACCGGCATCGATTTTAACTCGGGCTCCAATCCGACAATTGCTGCCGATCATCGTCGGTACTTCGACGATCGCGCTATCGTCAATAAAAGTATTCTGACCTACCCAAAGTCCCGATCGAACTTCGTTGTAGTAGCTCAAATCCAGTTTGACCTTTCCCCGCAGCGCGTCGTACTGAGATTCCCGGTAAACATCTAGCTGGCCGACATCGCACCAGTAACCCTCGGCGATGTAGCCGTACATCGGCTCGTTTTTTTCCAGTAGCAGGGGAAACAAGTCTTTCGAGAAGTCGCACTCCTGATTTACCGGCAGGTAATCCAAGACTTCGGGTTCTAAAATATAAATGCCGGTATTGATAGTATCGGAGAAAATTTCGCTGCTAGAAGGCTTTTCCAGAAAGCGACTGATGCGGTAATTTTCCTCAGTAATCACGACCCCGAATTCCATCGGGTTGGGAACGCGAGTTAAAATTAACGTGGCTTTGGATTGCTGGCTACGGTGAAATTTGATCGCTGCCGTCAAGTCGAAGTCTGTGATGCTGTCGCCGCTGATGACCAGAAAAGTGCGATCGAGCAATTCAGCAATATTTTTGACGCAACCAGCCGTACCCAGCGGTTGGTCTTCCTCCACAGCGTAAGTCATTTGAACGCCAAACTCTGTCCCGTCAGTAAAATATTCGCGCATGACATCGGGAAGGTAGTGCAGCGTCGCAATAATTTCCGTAATCTGATGCCTTTTTAGCAAATTAATAATGTGTTCTGCGATCGGGCGATTGAGAATCGGCACCATCGGTTTGGGCAAATCGCAGGTCAAGGGTCTGAGCCTCGTTCCCGACCCCCCAGCCATTAGCACTGCACGCATAAAATCCTCCTTGCTTAGAAAGCTCTCTACCGTCATTGTCCGCTAGAAAAAGTTTGCCTGCTGTAATTCGTGGGCCACCAGCAATCAGTTCTTACTTAAATATCTTCGAGTAGTGACACGTCTGGGAAATCCCGTTCGGCCTGGCCGTCCCCCAACAGCAACCGATTTCAACCGAATTAGAACTTGCGACATTGCACCTATCCCCCGGTCGAGCTCGGATTGGTAGGGGATGTTGGATAATACCAGTTAAAAAAAAGAATGCAACTGTAGGCCCGTGCTCCAAACCCTTATATCATCAGCCATTCCCAATTCTTGAATTCTTCACTTATTCAATCTTATAAGTCCTCAGAACCATCGACTTTTGGCAGAAGTCCCTTCTTGCTTGCTCGGTGAAAGCTATTTCGGGGGTGTTATTTTTAAGTTTGTCGCCAGCGGGCATTTTGCAGTCTCTTTCTGAAGGTGGAATTACTACAGCTATCGGTGCGCCTTGGCGTCTGATAAATGATAGATTAAGGGTAGCGCTTTGACTAGCTGACCCAAAATCCTATCCATTGCTTAGGGGTTTTTTAAATGAGTACGTTAATTAGCTTGGCATTGCTGATCGCCTACGGTGGCGGTATTTGGAAATTTTGGAATGGTTTCGATCGCACTAACTTCGACAGAAGTTTTACAAATCGCCTGAAGCTCGCGCTGCTCTGGCCGGCGTTAATTTTTAATAAGCCTTACCGCCAAAACTTTACAAAAGCTCTCAAAGCTTCTAAAAGGTAATTCAAGAATGTCTAAAAAGTCCGATCGCCCAGTAGCGGGTCAGGAGCAGACTTGGTTTGCTAAAGGAAAATCAGATAGCTGGCAAGTTTTACTGTCGCAAGTCGCTTCTCGATTTGATCGCGAATACCGGGGAGAAGCTTTCGCTTTACCCGAAGAAGTCGAAGCAATGCCGATTTTCCTAGAATCTGTTGCAGGAACTCTCCAAGCAAAAACAGTTTCTCCCTTTTGGAAAATTGCCAAACCTCAAAAAAATCAGCGCTGTTTAGACATTGGCTGCGGAGTCAGCTTTCTCATCTACCCTTGGCGGGATTGGGAGGCATATTTTTACGGTCAAGAAATCAGCAGCGCAGCGCGAGACGCCTTAAACGCTCGCGGCCCTCAGCTCAATTCTAAGCTGTTCAAAGGTGTAGAATGGGCTCCCGCTCACCTGTTAAATTACGAGGAGGCTCAGTTCGATTTATGCCTCGCTACAGGCTTTAGCTGTTACTATCCTATAGACTATTGGAGTATTGTCATGGGAGAAGTAAAGCGGGTATTAAAACCGGGTGGTCATTTTGTTTTTGATGTCCTCAACCCCAATGCTCCTTTAGCAGAAGATTGGGCAATTTTGGAAACTTATCGAGCCGGGGAAGTATTTTTAGAGACAATAGAAGATTGGGAGAAAATGATTAAAGCTGCGGGCGCTAAGGTAGTAAAAAAGCAAAGTGGCGACTTATTTCAAATGTATAAAGTTCAATACAATTGAGAGGTTAAGGGGAATAGGTAATTAGCTTTTTACTCAAAAATTCAATCATCCAAACCCTGGCCTGACCGACGACAAACAACTTCATTCTTAGAAGTTGATAAAGTAGGGTAAGTCAGCAAGTACAAATTAGTTTGAAAAGCAACAAATATTCAAGCTGACGCACCCTACTAACTACTAACTCACAATAGTGAAGCAAGCAGATTGGATATTACCTATTCCCATAGCGGATTGCCAATTACCGACGCCCAATTAATTTTCGGTAGCCGCAGGAGATGGCGTTGCTTCCGGCGATGGTGACGGCGACACTTCGGCAGCAGGAGATGGCGCTGCTTCCGGGGCAGGAGATGGCGACACTTCGGGCTGCGGGGACTCTTCGGCAGCAGGAGATGGTGCAGCTTCGGGCTGCGGAGACTCTTCGGCGGCAGGAGATGGCGCTGCTTCGGCGGGCTGCGGAGACTCTTCGGCCGGTTGCGGTTGAGGAGAAGGCGACTGTTCCGCGGCTGGTTTCGGTTCAGGCGAGGGCGACGGTTGAGCTGTGGGCTTGGGTGCGGGCGACGACGGTTGGGCCCCTGGCTGCGGTTTGTTTGAGGGGGCCGGCGGCTTCTCAAACTGCGGTTTCACTTCTGTAGGCGCTGGGGAGGGCGGCTGGCCTGTTGGTCTGCTGGGCGCTGTGGGGGCGGGCGCTGGCTGCTGCTGGCCTGGTGGGTTGGGCCTGGTTGGGGTGACAGGAATGCCACTGCAAACTTTTTCGTCGTACTTAAACTCGACAGCCAGTTGGTAAAGCTTGTGCGTGCTGGCTGCTTCAAATGTTAGAGAAGGGCTAATAATCGCAATTTTAGCCGCATTATCGAGAATACCGTAACCCGTGGGGACGATCGGCTGAGGCTCTGCCTTGAGCAAGCCTTGAGGGCTGACAACTGCTCCAAAAACTGCAGTTCCTTGGAGTTTTTGCGAGCAAGCTGTTACGGGATAAGGGACATTCACAGGAGTCGATCCCGTCATTTGCAAGTCAGGATAAGCCTTTTGGAATCTGTCAAACAAAGCACGATAGTTAGTTACAAACGCAGTTTGCTGTGCCCCTGTGTCGGTGGATGAGTTTGAACCGGGTTGTCCGAGCTGTCCTAGCTGTCGCTGTCCTTCTTCAAATTGTTGCCTCCTGATTCTTTCTTCGGGAGTTTCTGCGATGAGATTCCTTTTATTGGGATCTTTTTGAGTCAATTTTGGTACTCCATCGGGCCCCACATTCCTGCCGGCAATTGGGAATTCTGGGGTAAAGACTGGAGCTCCGTCTGGAAATAGTGGAAGTCCGCCTCTACTGGCTATGATCTTTTTGAGCGCCTCTGCTTCATCTTCCGAGCCGCCGCCGGGAAACTGCGGCGCTTCTGGCAGCGATGGTGGTGGCGGGATATTGCGATCAAAATTACCTGGTAAGGGAGGGAAAAGGAAACCGCTGGGAGGTACGGGTGGGACGAAAGTGGGTATTGGCTGGGAGGGGGCTCTGACTGTTGGGGATGGAGTCTTGGGAGGTGGCGGGGCTGTTGGGGCCGTGAAGGGCGGGAGAGGGGAAGGAGGCAGAGGGGAAAAGAATCCAGGAGGTGGCATTCCCGGCGGCATGGCGGGCAAGTTGATGGTATCAGGTGGGGGGGGCAAGGGCGGAGCTAACTTTGGCCCTGGTCGAAGAGGAACTGGTGCGATCGAAAATGGCGTAAATCGCGTATTAGACGGTTTCGGTGGTATGGTTTGTGGCAGGCGGCCGGCTTCTGCGGGAGTTAGTTCTACTAAGCCGACAGAACCGGGGATATTTTTTGAGGAATTTCCACCATAAAGTATGTTTGAGAGCGTCGGGGCGGTTGCTCCGAGGACTCCGTGCAGGCCCACAGAAGCTAGGGCTGCCCACCAAAAAGGCTGGCGCAGCGGTTCGGAAAGGGTGTTTGCTAGGGAGGAAGAGTCAGTCATTTAAATTTTAGATTTTAGATTTTAGATTGGGGGATTGGGATATGGTTAGATTTTAGATTGGGGGATTGGGATATGGTTAGATTTTAGATTTTAGATTGGGGGATTGGGGGATTGAGTGATTGGGGGATTGGTAATTTATATTGTTGTGGTTGTGATTGAGTGTGAATTCGTTTTAATGAGGAGAGGTTGGGGAATTCAAAGGTATAATTGTAGCACGGTCGGTATCGAAATTGCGTGATCGACTTTTATTGAGATTTCGCGACCCTCACATCCAGCACTCAAGCCGAGAAACCGGGTTGAGTGCTGGTTCAACGCTTGTATAGCAGCCGCTAATAGGGTGAGGACGTTGTTAATTGCTGAAACCATTGTTTTTCTTGCCTACTGCCTTTGGCCGAATCCTATACGCGGTTTCTCAGATATTGTTGAGAATGGTGAGCGGGGCGTCAGGCGGGCCGGACTGAGGCGAGCAAAAAACAGACTGCGCCGCTGCTATACCGTCTTTTTCCGGGATCTGGATCGCCCCTAATTTATTAAACACGATCGAGCAAACGGATGGACCCCTGTTTCCAATTCGGTTACACAACCGGATTCATCCGTGGCAGTAATGACTCAATCCAAAATCCAAAATCCAAAATCCAAAATCGATGGATTCACCAGCGATAGCGGTAATTTTTAAAAGGAGCTCCCTCAATGGTGAGCAAGTCGATGGGATAAATTGGAGCGCCGCTTGCCATGTATTGAAACATTTCCCGAACTTCCTCTCCCCGCAACGACAACTGGTCTAATTCCTTGAGAGAATACCAGCCCGCGCACAAAGTATGCTCATCCGGCTTACTCTTGGGTGGCGTCTTATCTTGTGGACGAGCCACAAAAATGACTCGGAGGCGCACATTGCCCCTAGGCATCACTGTGTGCTCTACCCGGAGAATTCCCTCAACGATGATGGAAATGCCCGCTTCTTCGAGGGTATTACGCATAGCAGCTTCGAGCAAAGTTTCCCCTTTTTCCACTCGCCCTGCTGGGAGATACCACTGCTGCTCGTACTTGCGCTCTTGTACCAGTAGAAAACGGTCTTCTAAGTGAACGACAACTAGGGTAAAATACCATGTTTGAATCGGCTCGCGAGCCATAGAAGTAGATATTCCCTAAGCAAAAGGTTTAACGAGCGGCAGATGTTAGCAATCCAAAGGATGCTTCGGCAAGTGTCTTTGAACTTGAAAAACAGATCGTAGCACTCCGGCCGCAAAATCTAAAATTTAAAATCTAAAATCTAAAATTGACAATGCCATTACCAACCGTGATTTTACCAGGATATTTTGCTGCTGCTTCCGACTATCGCGAATTAGAAAAGTCTCTGGTCGATCGAGGTTTCCCAACAGTAACAGTGCCTCTGGGCAAGGGAGATTGGTTGCCGACTTTTGGCGGGCGGTCGATGGTGCCTATTTTGCGACAGCTCGATCGCACTGTCAAACAAATGTTACAGCAATACGGCGTTCCCCAGATCAATCTCGTCGCTCATTCCGCCGGCGGCTGGATTTCTCGCATCTATTTGGGCGAAAAGCCTTACACGATTCACGGCGACGTGCTTGAGGACGCGGGTTTGTGGGAAGCTCACCCTTATGTAAATACTTTAATCACTTTAGGCACGCCGCACGTCTCTCAAGAGCGCTGGACGCGCAAAAATCTAGATTTTGTCAAAATTCACTATCCGGGGGCTTTTCACCCGCAGGTGCGCTACGTGTGCGCTGCTGGGAAGGCTGTTTTTGGCAAGCGTGGTTTAGGGACTTGGCTGGCTTATAAAAGTTACGAGTTGACTGTGGGGAAGGGCGAAACTTGGGGAGATGGAATTACGCCGGTGGAAGCTGCTGTTTTGGATGGAGCCGAAAATCTGGTGTTGGAGGGGGTTTGGCATTCGCCTCGTTCTCCGGGGAATTGGTACGGTTCGCCGGAGGTTTTGCCAACTTGGATTGGGTATTTGTGTTAGAAACGAACCGCGAAGACGCGAAGGACGCGAAGGAAGAAGGAGAAGAAAATACAAGGAGCGGCTTTTTTTTAAATCTAGATCGGAATGGAGTAAACTCCTAGGGAACTCGCCCTTGCGATGCGATGTTTACTTAAATTTTTATCGCTAACTGAATAGAATAGATTGAAAAAATATTTTATGTGGCATTATCGGTAAGATTCAGAAGTCACGGCGAACAACACAATCAAATTAGAGGTTGGCTGGGGTGGAATTGGGCGACAATGCTACTGTGTGCTTGGATGCAGATAAGGAACCTCAGCCGGATGGTTTGTGGAGAATTGATGCGGGAGGTCGATAGCCAATTAGGGATGATGATTATGTGCGATCAGTATGCGTAGAATCATCGCAGTGTTTGGTATTTGGTGCGAGGGGCGATCGCCCTTTATTGACTATTTGAGGCGATTACTCTGGCGGTTCACTATCGAGAGGGGCTTGACGGCGGTGACGAATATGTAATATCGCAATGGTATCGCCCTCCACCACAAACAGAATCCGATAGGTTCTTCTTTTACCAACCCAAAGTTGTCGAATTTCCCGACCAATGATCGCAGCTTCGGGGGCAACTGAGCAACGGTAAGGAAACTGTTGCAGGGATGCGATCGCATCTTGGAGGTCGTAGTACCACTGATTTGCGGCATCAGCACTCAGATAATCGCACATCCAACGGTAGGCGTTTTCAATTTCTTGAAAGGCGGGTGGTTGGATTATGACTTGATAACTCATAGACGAGGAGGGATGTTGAACTGCTGCTGTAGCGCTGTCATGGCTCTCTCGGCTGGAATACCTTCTCCTCGATCAAAGCTTTCGAGTCCTTTGCGGATGCCGATGATGGCTTCGAGGTAGTCGATGCGCTCTAGCAGTTGTTCGTAGGTATTAAGTTGGGGGTTTGGAGTGGATTTTAGCGATCGTACCAAGCTAAGAATATCTGCGAGCAGTTCGTCAGGGGTGCTATCGATTTCTTGGATGAGGAGTTCTTTGATGGTCATCGCGGCATCTGGTAGAGAATTGATACTTTGATTATAACGAGTGTCGATCGCCCCTTATTGACCTCGACCCGGTTTACTATCGGCAAAACCTAAACCTTCGGAGTATAAGAAAGTGGCGATCTCACTCCGTAGAATAATCGCAGTGTTTGGTATTTGGTGCGAGGGGCGATCGATCTTTTTTCACTCAAGCATCGCTTTCCGTCTAATCCTCGCATTATCATAGTAGAAATAGAATAAGATTGTGAACGGTCAACAAATGGCACAAATTACCACAACTGAATTACCTCAAACCCTCCAGACTCTATTTATAGAGGTCGAACGTACCAAAACCCCTTTAACCGTCATCCATGAAGGAAAAGCATTAGTGGTTATTTATCCTGCGACCACCCAATATCTACGCCCCACCTTTGGTGCCATGAAAGGAAGCGGTGAAATATTAGGAGATTTAATTGCTCCTGTCGCCGAACAGTGGGAAGTTTTAGAATGAAACTTTTACTCGATACCCGCATTTAGCTAGCGATCGCACTAAACTGTTGCTTGAACAAGCATATCCTCTACCTGCCTAATTTGCTTCCAATCAATTACTGCAACCCAAAGACTTTCCTCTTCTGAATATTGCACTACGCCATCGACTTCTAACTCTTCGTCATACAATGCTAGCAATTGACCATCTTGCAACTTAATATTTTGGTGACTCAAATCTTCAATCGTACCCACGCAATTTAGGCGAAGGCGACCCTGCTCATCCGCATTATGAAAATCTGCAAAGATTCTGGGAAATTTCATATTTTCACTTTACTTAGGATGATTGTTGTGATGGATTAGGAATCGTTGGTGTCAGCAGCAGACTTGCTTGTTCTGGTGTTAAGCCAGTTAATGTTGCATGATTTGGACTTCGGCCAGAAGTACGGATGACATCTCTATCGGACGATCGAACCTCACCCACTGTCGTCACACCAACTTGTCCATGAGGGATTGTCACTGCTAACTCTGCTACAGATAATCCTACTGCACATTCTACAGAAATTCCCGTGATGCCGCTGGGGTGAGTTGCCGTGCTGCGTTTAATATCTTCAGGACGATTGCGACCGCCACGAACTACTAAAGCCTCGTTTGGAATTTTTTCCACAAGTGTAGGCTGTTTGATTTAAGTACGCGCTATACTTTAGCAGAAATCTTTGTCCATAGGGCGATCGATCTTTTGTTTAACTCAAGCATCGCACTCTGTACAATCATCGCCGTATGTGGTATTTGGTGCGAGGGGCGATCGCTCTTTATGATTGGTGAGGCTATCGCTCTCGGTGCAATCAGCGCACTTTGAAATGGTGGAAATGGATAAGATTGTGAGTGAAAAAAGAGGTTGGGTGACACCAACGTCAACCCAACCTACAAAAAAAGGCGATCGCACTAATGGAGAGCAGCAATCACACTTATTCCTTTTATACTAGGCGGACATATTCACGTAGTTGGGAACGTAGACCTTGAGTAATCATTGGAAAATTATTGATTTCTTGAATGATAGAACTCTCAGATATGCCACTCTTCTTAAGCTCCTGAACTACAGCCTTTGCTAAAGTGTCAACCCCAACCTTTGCAATCATGCTTGAAACGCCTGCAATCAAGGTGAGAGCAAGTGCGCCACCAATCATGCCAAAAGGACCACCTAAAAAAGCTAACGAAGTTGTAATTGCTACGGCTCCTGCATAAGAAGAGGTTGCAACAAGCCCAACTAAGACTAAACCAGCAACTCCTAGACCAGCTAACTTATTGACTATCTCATCCATAATAATTAAGTGCTCCGCTAAACTTCAGATTAATTAGACCTTCAAAGTCAAACTGAACTAACTATCTTTACCCTTTACCTCCAAACAGTTTATATATTCCGTATCCAACAGCAGCCGCCGCAGCAACAGGTGCAGCAGCAACTATGGCAGTACCAGCAATTGCGCCTCCCCCGACAACGCCACCGATACCAGCAAGGGTGCCCATAATTGCAGCACCAGAAGCACCGCCAGCTACCGTTACAGCACCAGCACCAGCTAAACCAGCAACAGCCCCAATGTTTGTAGCTGTTCTTGCCACTGCACGAGCCTCATTCTCTTCCTCAGACAAGTTCGATTGCTCTTTGAACAAAGTTTCATTCATTATTTTTGCCCCAAGATAAGCTGGGCCTGCTGCTAATACCGCAGGAGCCGCCGCCATACCACCACCAACCACACCACCTGCTGCAGCTAAACCCGAAGTAATTCCTGCTCCTGAAGTTGCTGCAACAGTCAACCCTGTTGCAGCACTGGCAGCCGCACCTACCGCAGCACCAGTTTCTGCAACCGCTTTGACTGTTTTGACTGTATTTCCATTAATCCCCATATTTTTTTCTACAACATTTTCTACAACTTCTTCACCTGCTTTACTGGCAAAATCTTCCCAATTCATAAATCAATTTATCCTTTTAATACTTGATCCATTATCCTTAATAAATTCAAGGTTTGTCTAGCCCAAAAATGTTCTATTTTGCTGCCACTTCTTCCTCGGTTTTACTTTAACTTTAATCTAAGTTTGTACAACAATGTACGAAAATGTACGAAAATGTGGGCAGTTGTGAGCTACAATACACAAAACTCTCGCATCTCCCTGCCAGATCATTGGTGACAAGTTAAGACTGTAAGTCTTTTGTCAAGAGGCTTTTAGAGAATTGTTGAAAAAAAACTGGTCAGAC
>NZ_JAUBOS010000057.1:0-41016 GCF_036700365.1 Microcoleus sp. w2-18bC1 | reverse complement strand
CGATCGCATCCTTCACATGGAAGATGGAAAATTAGCCTAATTTTTAAATTTCCGAAGAATAGACATCACCCATAACTCCCCCATTTTCAATTTTGGATGTCAAAATTTAATCCAAAATTGCCCAACCCCAATCTAAACTTGTCCTGGAACTGTTGACTAATTTCTAACAACCAATCCTTGCCGGTAAATCCCCAAATTTTGCAGGTACATTGCTTCGAGTTTGGGCATCGACGATTCCACGGAACCGCCATAACGCCTAAAAGAAGGCCAGATGTAAGCGAGTTTTCTGACTGCTGACTCCAATCGACCCGCTTCTATATCTTCTAATGCGCCTTTTTCTCGGATTAACTCTATAGCCATCAAATCTTGATTTTGAGGGCTGAAATCGCGGACACCAAATTTTTTAGCAAATCTGTCCCAAGTGGTGCTGAGAAACTGATATCGCCCCGCTGCGTCGGAACAGAGTTTTTTGCCATAGCGGCGGCCGCACCTCATTTCCCTGGGATGATCTTGAAAGCTGACAAATTTTGTACCGGTGTACTGGGTGCGGTAGCCGTCGGGGCTAGCGGTTCCTTCGGCGGCTGCGATGGTGTCGAGAAAGGCTTTGACTCGACGTTCCGGGCTGATGCTATCGAGTCTGCTATCCTGTCTGGGAGCTGGTGAATTCAGGGTTGCAGTTTCTGGTGCTCGATCGCGATCGATGTTATCCTCTCGTTTGTCTGGTGAATCGAGCGCCGCAACTTCCTGCAGGCGTTTCGGGGCGGGCGAGCTTCCTGCCGAGACCGATTGTCCCCACAACAGCCTCGGCGTCATTCGACCCAAGAAAAAGCACAAACAGATTAAGAAACCCCAAGAGAGTTGAAAACGAAGGAGTTTGGAGTGATTCCGGCGCAGAACCGGCCACCGGTGAAGGGGGAGTGTTGCGGGCAAAATTTTCGTTTGCTGGCCGAAGGCGAACAGCGATTTCAGCGCTAGCAAGGTTTGCTGGTAGAAACGCGGTGGAAGTTTCCGAGATCTCATCGCTCTGGCGAAAGTCTCCACATCTGTCAGAGTAACTTGTGCCAGCGGTTTTGCGACAAACACTCGAAAATGGTTGGCCGCCTGCCAGCTAAAGCGCCGGTTGCGGGGGGGTTTGCGGTTTACCCACAGGCGAATTAGCTCCATGTCTGACATAGGGAGCAGGTGGCTTCCCAGATGTTTTGATGCGTACAAAAGTACCTCCTGATATCAGTTCAGGTTGAAATATCCCAGTTTGTGGACTTGAGATTGGTTTCACTGTTGAAATTGGGGACTGGCAAGGAAACAAATCTCTTTCGGGGCGATCGCAAACTTCAAATTTTTCGGTCATCACCGAAGGGCAGCGATAGGGATCAAGATAAACTGGTTTCAACCATATCCAGTGATACTACTAAGTGTTCGCCCGGTCAAGTTCACGGGCAGATTGGGCGATGGTTTGAGTCTAAAATTTAGTGATTCGACAGACCTCGCCATCCCAACTGACATAGGTTTCAAGGTACTGGCATCCGGCTGGCTCAAAAGCGAGCGATCGCATTTTTTTGTATCTAATATTAAGAATTCTACCGGTGTTTGGGCCCGGAGGATTCCTCAGCTTGAATGCTGAGCAAATTTTTGCGTTTTGCCAGCATCAGGGAACCGTAGCGGTTAGCCCAAACTTGAGTAAACTCAGCACCTAAGAAGAGAATCTGAGCCGAATAATTGATCCAAAGTAAGATAATCACGAACGAGCCAGCAGCACCGTAGGTAGAGGCAATACCGCTACCACCTAGGTAAACTCCAATTAAGGATTTGCCGATCGTAAATAGCACTGAGGTGATGGCGGCGCCGATCCAAACATCATTCCAGGCAAGATTGACATCGGGCAAAAGTTTGTAAATTAAGGCAAAAAGCAGCGTAACTACGCCAAAGGAGAGAGCAAAGTCCACAACCTGCCAAATGCCGACTGGTAAGTGCAGCAAGCCGTTCAACCAATAGCTAACGGCGGCTAAAATGGCACTAATTACTAAAGATACTAGCAGTAGAAAGCCTATGCCTAAAATCATTGCAAAAGACAATACGCGATCTTGCAGAAATCCCCAGATCCCGCGTCCAGGAGGCGGTGAAACATTCCAAATAGTATTGAGGGCTTCTTTGAGATTAGTAAACACATTGGAAGCCCCCCACAAAAGTGTAGCGATACCGATTAAAGTAGCAATCATTCCCGACTTTGGTTCGGAGGCTTTGAGGATTAGTTCTTGGACGGTTTCGGCCCCATCTTTCCCGATTAAGCTTTGGAGTTGGGCGACGATTTGACCTTGGGCTGCGTCTGCACCAAAGACTAAACCGGCGATCGCAATTACGATAATTAGCAGCGGGGCTAGGGAGAAGACTGTGTAATAGGCTAGGGCGGCGGCTAAGGTTGGGGCTTTATCTTCTTGCCATTCAGTAAAAGTTTCTTTGAGCAGCGATATGACTGTTTTTAATTTCACGGCATTTGGTTTCCTTATACTTTGAGTATAAGGAATTATACTAGGTTAAGAGTCTTTTAGCCTCAGCCACAAGATAGATTTATCGAGTAGCAAATTCGGAAGATTATTTTTATGTCAGATTCCCACACAACAGTTAACAACACCGAGGGAAAAATGTCCAAAAAAGCAATTTCTTGGGCCAAAATGAGCGCATTAGTAGCGGTGGTCAATTTCTTGCTGGTGCTTTTCCATTTCAGTTACCTTCAGTTGCGTCCTGTTTATCAGAGCTATTTTCCGGGTTTAGTTAAAATTTATGACCCGATTAAAGGCATTGATTCGAGTTTGCAAAATCCCGAATATTTGAAAAGCGCTGACCAGTTTTGGCGAATTGATACGTTTTTTATCGGTTTTTTTGGGGCGGAATTTTTGATTAAAAGTCTGTTCCACACCCGCCGTAAACCGGGGGTAACTTGGTTTAATTTTGTGCTGAGGCGCTGGTATGAAGTGTTTCTGGTGATCCCGATTTGGCAGGGGTGGCGGATTCTGCCGGTATTGGTGCGGCTGCACAAGTCGGGTTTGGTAAATCTCGATCGCGTAGTTACTCAAGTTACCTACGAACCGGTGGCTTATTTAGCCAATACGATGTCGGAATACATGATGGTGCGGTTTATCAATCAAGCTAAAAGTTCGATCAAACAGGGCGACGCGGCGCAGATGTTGCTGGCGCAGCAGCCGTACCTTCACGTCAATCAAGAAAATACGATCGAACAAATTACCAAGCGGATTTTGGATCTGACAATTTACAAAGTTTTGCCGCAGGTGCAACCGGATTTGGAAGATTTGCTGCACCACAATTTGGAAACAACAATCAAACAGTCGGATTTCTATCAAATCCTGCAAACTTTCTCTCCGATTAACATTTTGCCGACGGAGATGACGGAACAGTTAGCGAATTATTTGGCTCAAACTGCTGTGGATGTGGTAGCTACTACTTATGAAGACGATAAAGGTAGAAAAATTCTCGATAATTTCAGCCAAGAATTTAATCAAAGTTTGCGACGGGAATTGCAAGATGAGAAAACTCTCGCGGAATTGCAGTCGCTGCTGTCGGATTTGTTAGAAGAAGTGAAGTTGAATTACATTCAAGGCGGATTGAAGTCCGATCCGGTGCAGACTTTTACGGAAATTAACTCGCTCAGGGGAGTAAGGGAGAGTTGATACAGCAATGAGTTCCGGCTTTGTGAATTAGATTTTTTTACTCACATCTTGCACCATTGTCAAGAACAGGCAAGATGCCTGTTCCTAAACAAGTAATTGAGAATGGTGCAATATCTCAGTTAAAACGAACCGCGAAGACGCGAAGGGCGCGAAGGAAGAGAAGAGAAAGAGTTTGCAAGTTCTACGGGTAAGGTGCGCCTCGGTGCACCTACGAATAAGGGTAGTGGGGATATCCGAAATGTCGGGGGATAAACATATCTGAATCCCAAGCTAAAATAAAAGAATTAACTTAAAACATCTATCATATTAGATATCTATCTTGAACAACCTTACTTGCCTGGAAGTAGAAGTCGCTCAAACAATGCTGAGGTTAGCAATGTTGGTGGGCTTAACACTTTTAATCGCCTTTTTTGTGGCGTCCGAACTAGCATTAGTATCAGCCGATCGCCATCAAATCCGCCAACTTGCCCACTTGGACGATCGCCCAACCGCTAAAACCGCCCAACTCGTCCACCAAGCTCAAAACAACATACCGCATTACCTGTCTGTGACTCAAACTGGCACAACAGCAGGGAGTTTGCTGCTGGGTTGGTTGGGTGAGGGAGCGACTGTACACTGGATCGAACCGTGGATCGAGAAATTGCCGATCGGTCATTTGCCGGCCGTGCTGACTGCTCATTCGATCGCAGTTCCCGTAGCTTTTATCTTAGTAACTTACGTAGAAATAGTCTTAGGAGAACTCATCCCAAAAGTATTAGCAACCCACGCCCCAGAACGTACCGCTTTGCTGCTGATGCCGGCCCTCGAACTCTGCTCAAAATTACTGTGGCCGCTGCTAGTAATTCTCAACGGTACTGTGTGGCTGCTGACTGGTTGGATTACCAGTAAAGAGTCTCAACCGCTGGTGTCATCTTCCCAGGCAACTTTCGTTCAAAAAGATGCTCATTCGGCACTCATTTCTGGCAATTGGGAAGTGACAGCAGTTAACGAAAAACTAGGGTTAAACCTGCCAACTAACCAAGCTTACCAAACAATCGCCGGATTCGTGATCCACAATTTAGGTAAAATGCCCAATCAAGGCGATCGGCTATTGTGGGGCGAGTTGGAAATAGAAGCAGCAAATGTAGTAGAAGGCAGTTTAGAAACAGTGCTGCTGCGTCAGGTAACTAGCCCTTTGTTTGAGACTCAGCAGCCAGAACTGGTGTTGAATTGAATTAACCTTTTTTAATTTCCAGGCTCTGCCTGGAAGAAGCTACAGGAATCATTTAGGGTGGCTAGATCGCACCTGCCAATTTCATCATATTTAATAACGCAGCAATATTGACTAAAATATCTTCAAATACGTAGTGAATTTTCTCCCCTCCCTCCTGCTGGTTGTGCGAGTCAAGATCGAGAACCCTTTCGCCGATAAATTCCCAGTATTCGAGACCAACTTGACTGCTAAGTTTGCGGTAACAAGGGTTGACATAATCCGGTGCAAATATTTCTATAACTTTAGTACCTGGACTGCAAAACACTGTGTTAGTCAGAGCCGCACCGTGAACTCCGATTACAACTTCAGCAGCAGCAAACAGCGATACTTGTTCGGCAACAGACAGTGATTCGGGCGCGAGACTCTTAAAGCCAAACTTACTTAAAAATGCCACTAATTCATCTTCATTAATCACTCTGCGTCTTTCTTTGCGAGATATAAAAATTCGCTGTTTTTTCTGCAAGCCAATGATGGAATCATTTAAAAATTCTCTTCTGAGAAAATCGCAGGCCCATTTTGTACTTTCTCTGATGACAGTGCTCACCAGTAATTGACGAGCTTGAATGTGATTATTATTATTATCGATTTCTACAATTTTTTCTAACGGAATACCCAACAAGCTGACTGTTTCTCTCTGAAACGGGAAGCAACAATGATTGACAGCAAATTTATCGATACTACCTATATCTATACCCGATCGGCGGAGCAATTCCATCTGTGGCAAAAACTCAAACATCCAGTGATAATAATTGTGACAGTAGTTTTTCGCGAAAAAAGCTACTGTTCCTTCAATTGCAACCGGGGGAGGCAACCGATCTGAAGAGATAATCAAACTGGGACTACCTGTAGATATATCCTCTAACAGCCGATCGTCTGAAGTAATGACGGCCCGAGTAAATTTATCTCCCCAAGCACGTCCGTTAGGGATAACAGCTACAAATGGTTGTGCGTTTTCACCCTCACTTGCTGGGGAATTAGAGTCAAGGTTTTCGCTGGGTAGAAATTGCGGGGATAGAACAGGTATTTTCGCCTTTGATGTAGAGGTAACTAACTGACTATCGAGGCTAGAAGGGCAAAATTCACGAATTAGGTGCACAGGAATTGCGCTGTAGTAACAAGCCATAGCCTCATCTTTTCTACCTAAATGTGTAAATAATTTGAATAAATAGTAGTAAGCTTCGTCCACAGACGGCAAAATTTGAAGGAGTTGAATCCAAGTAGCGATCGCTTCTGGGATTTTTCCTTGCTTTTTGAGGACAACTCCTAAGTTTAAGTAACTCAACTTACAGTCGGGTTTATGAGAAATCGACTGGCGGTAACAAGCGCTCGCCATATCTAATTTACCTTGAGTAAAATGAAAATTTCCTAACTCTAAGAATGACTGGGAACTAATGCTTGTCGGAGCGATTTGAGCAACTTTAAGCCAACAATCTAAAGCTTCCTCCCAGCGGTTTTGCTGACTCAATACCTTGCCCATTCTCAAATAAACATCAGCCCAATTCGGGTTTAACTGAAGGGCTTTTTGGTAAGTAGTTATTGCTTCATCCAGTCGCCCCTCTGCAACCAAACAATAGCCTAATTTAGCAAGGATTTGTGCTGAGTTAGGATTGATTGCTAGGGCTTGAGAAAACGAGCGAATAGCCGGGGCTGCTTTTTTCTGTGACATGAGAGCAGCACCCAGAATGTCGTAGGCTAAAGCGCAATCCGGTTTGATGATGATGACTTGATGGCAAAGTGCGATCGCTTCTGCAAACTTCCCCTGAGTAAAATATACAGCAGCTTGGCGGTTGAGCGCTGAAATATCCTTGCGGGCGATCGCTCCTGCATCCGAATTGCTGTTGGAATTGGAGTCTCGATCGCTGGTGCTGTTCATCTGTAGAAAATGGAAACTTCGGTAGTAATTTTAGAAAATATACCAGTCAATAGTACCGATGTAAACAGCAGCGCGATCCTCTTCGAGGGCTTCGCTAACGCACTTTTTCACCCAACAGCAACCTTTACCGCACCCCCAACCAACTTCTCGTAATCCGCCAACAACCACGGAGGCAAACAAGTATTCGCATCCTGAACCCGCAACTGTCCAGGGCGACAATACAGCATCGCCGCCAACAAATTATTCACAGCTTTCGGCCCTTCAAACCCTTTACTCAACTCAACAACCAACGAGTTAAAAAACTCGCGATCGCTCTCATTCAGCGGCTCGTTAATAAACCCGCTGCCCAGAATTGCTTTGTAACCCTTGCCCAAATCGCTCCGGTACAAAACTTCTACTTGTTCGCCGGAAACGCTCAGCCACAAATCGGCAATTTGCTTGCGAATATGCCGCAAATCTGCTATTACCAATTCATCCGTCGGGTCAATTTCATAGAGATTGACGGCAGCAGTTAATTCATTGAGAAACTGCGGCATATAATCTTGTTGGATCACTGTTTGTTCTGTGGTCGCCAATGCGCTTTCAAACACCTTTTCGTAATCTTCAAGCAACCACTGGGGTAAGCGGGTGCGAGCATCGGGAACCCGCATTTTACCCGGTACAAAATACAGCATTGCCCCCAGCAGAGCATTGATAGCTTGAGGCTGCACCAACCCTTTGCTAATTTCAGTCAATTTGTGCAAAAACTGCTGTTCGACTTCAGTCATCGATTCTGCTTGCAAGCCGCAGCTAAGAATTGCTTGATATCCCTTGCGAACTTGTCCTCGGTAAAAATTTTCTAGTTTCTCCGAAGGAACAGTCAGCCAAAAATCAGCCATTTGTTTCCTGATTTGGCGGAGTTCCAAAACTACCGATTCGTCTGACGGATCAATGCGGTAAAGATTGACGCATCCTAACAGTTGATTCACAAATTGCGGGGATTGAATGTATTGAGCGAGCAAGTCAGAAGTTGAATCAGACTTGGCGGCGGCTTCCGTCTCAAAAACTTGTTCGTAATCCCCAATTAACCAGTGCGGCAAACGGTTGCGAGCGGCGGGAATTCGCATAGTTTCCGGCGGGAAATACAGCATCGCCGCGAGTAAGGCGTTGACAGCTTTGGGATGCACTAATCCTTTGCTAATCTGGGTTAATTGCTGCAAAAATATTTGTTCGCTTTCGATCATCGGTTGACGTTGGAAATCGCTTTTGAGCAGGATTTTATAGCTGTTACCTGAAGCGCTTTTGTAAGCGGTTTCCAGGTTTTCAGTGGGAAGGTTCAGCCAAAAATCAGCGATTTGTTTGCGGATTTGACGCAGTTCGGATATTGCTGAAATGTTTGAGGAGTTTCGTTGGTAAAGCTTGAGGGCATTCGAGAGAATCTCGTCCAAATCTGGCTGCTTGGGAATGCTATCCTGTAAGTTTCGCGATGCTTCCAGGTGGCTGGTTTGCCATTGGCAAAACAGTTCTTGGAATAATTTGCCGATCGCCCCAGAGTATGCAACACTGTCAAAACAAGCCGGATTAGCTTGCATTTTTTGCTGAATTTCCTGCCGTTTTTGCTGCCGCAATTGCGGGTTAGTGCCGAGGGTAACAGCTAGCTGAATGTAAGATGCTTCGTCATAAGCAATTAAATCAGACATTTGCAGTTCCCGCAGCATCGCCGAACCTTGGCGGAACCGCAAAGCATTTCCTTCCACAACCACCACCGACAATCCTACTTGCAAAGGATCAATTAACGATGTTGCCCCAGCATAAGGATAGGAATCGAGATAAATATCTGCTAGCTGCAAAAATTCTTTCACATCCGCGCGGCTTGGCAGTTGTTTTACGAACCGCAAGCGGTTGTTATTGACCCCGTATTTAGCGCAAACAGCGTTCAGATTGTTGACAAAAGGTGTCGCTGGATAAGTCCGAGTCCAAGCCGGTCCGAAGGGATATAAAATCAAGATTGAATCGGGTACAGCAGCTAGAATTTTTACCCAACTCTCTCTCAACTCCGGCAGAATTTTGTAGAAGTTGGCGCCGGAGATAAAAACGGTTGTATTGTCTGAAATCCCCAGACTTTGGCGGGTAGGTTTAACTGTAGCTACTTCCGATTCTGTTGCGTATGTGAAACAAAAACCGCTGCCTTGAAGAACAGCCAACTGTTCGCGATATTGTTCTTGATAACTAGCATCCGGCGCAGTAAATTGACCTGCGATGTAGTAATCCATGTGCCGGATTCCGGTGGTTGTCGGGGAACAGAAAGATGTAGTTTGTACCCGCGCTAAACGGTGCATTGCTAGTGAAGTCAGCGGTTTGTTAATAGCTGTTAAATTCGTACCGAAAAACAGGATATCTAAGTCGTCGGCGCGGATTGTTTGGACTTGCGATGCAAAGTCTTTCGGAAGTGCAACCAGTTTGTCGGCGCGACTTTGACAGTATTGTTCTAATTGGTGGCCGCTGGTGTTGAGCGCGTACAGGTATATCTCGAACTCGTTGCGGTTTAAATGCTCGAAAACCGGGATGGTAGCGAAGGTTTCGGTTTGCGGCGCGAAATGGTCGTTGATGATGCCCACGCGGATTTTTGTCCGATTTGGCGATCGCGCGGGGAAGACACAATCAATTGAACTGCCGCGATTTTTGAGCGAAAACTCAATAATTTCCGCCCGTTTGGTGTAAATATCGCGTAGGTTTGCCGTGGTAAAATAAAGCGGGATAAAGTTCGCAACTTGCGCGAACAACAAAGCAATATTTTGCCACAGTGGCGAATCTGGATTGTTGAACAAATTAGTATGTAAGTAATCAATCCAGCCTTGGATGAATTGATAGTAAGTGTCTGCTTCTCCTCGGGTTTGAAATACGTTCGGACAAGTAAACATGAATTTGAGATATTCGTTGGCGAACCAATTAGGCACTGTAGCGCGATCGTACTTGAGCGGCAATTGGTCTGCCCGTCGGTACAGCATGGCTGCGAGCAGGTAATTAATCGCTTTTGGCTCGTTAAATCCTTTCGCCACATTTGCGACTAATTCGCTCACAAAACTCTCTTCTGTATCCGTTAGCGGTTCATATCTAATGTCGCTGGCCAGCAGCGCTTGGTGCTGTTTGCCTGCTTCGCCTGCAAAGGCACTTGCAACTTGTTCGGCTGGTAAGCTAAGCCAAATAGCAGCAATTTGTTTTCTAGCTTGGCGGACATTTTCTAGTGCAGATAAATCAGCGGAATTTTTCTGGTATTGCTCGATAATGCTTGACAATAAGATTGGAGCTTCCGGCGATTTTGCCGGGATTTGCTGTTGGCTGCCACAGGCTTGCATCAACGCTGAACTAACTGTTGTTGCCATTTTTGACCAAGAAAATTTGCGGGATTGTCCAAGTCCGGCAGCAATTAACGAGTTGCGAATATCCGGTTTCTGCACGTCAAGCAGGGCATTTCCCAGCGCATTAACATCATTTTCACTTACATACAATGCTGCTTCGCCTGCTACTTCTGGAATCGAGCTGTTGGGAGAAGTGACGACGGGACAACCGCAAGTCATTGCTTCCAATATTGGCAGTCCGAAACCTTCATACTTTGAGGGAAATATCAGGGCGATCGCACCCGAATAAGCCGCTCTTAATTCAGCGTCGCCCAAATACAGCAGGTGGACGTTGACACCAGCAGTGTACGGTTGTAATTTAGGTTCTAGCGAAGGTTGACCGCTAGTACAAACAACATCAAATCCCGACTTGCTGCTGAGTCTCGATAAAGCTTGAAAAAAAGCGATCGTATTTTTATAACCGTTGAATCCCAATCTTTCTCCCACTATTAAAAAGTAGGGTTTTACAATTCGGTGTGCAGTTTTAAATGCTTCTATTTCTGGTAGACTAGAAGGATAAAAATGTTTTTGAATGCCGCAGTGAGCGACAGTAATTGATGCGGGAGATATTTGGGGGAAAAACTTTACTAAGTCGCGGGCCGTGCTTTGGGAAATGGCGATGTAGGAAGATGCTTGGCGGATAGCATGATGTTTTTCTCGCCACATGGGATTATTCAGGTCGCCTCCCGTAACTTCGGGTATCATATCGTAGGCGACAAATGCCGATCGCGTCGAAATCGGTGTTGTATAGTAGGTAGAAACAAATAAATCTGCATTTTCTCGATCGCACATTTGCTGCAACATTTGTTTGTCAGCATCGGTTTTGTTGTAATCGTAAACCGGAATCGAGCGATATTGAATGCCGGCAATCTTCGGTACAGTGCCTGCGCGATCCAGCATTACTATATGCTCAGCGAAACCGCTTTTTACCCATTCTTCCATCAAAGACTGCCAAACGCGAGCAATCCCACTTTTTTGCTGGCTTTGAAAAAATATGCCGTCAATAACTATTTTCATGATTAGTGAGTTTCCTGTAAAATTACGATAAAGCAGTTCGATAAGCAGCGATAGTTTCGTCAGTACACCTTTGCCAGCTAAAAAGTTTAGCTTGTGCCAAAGATTTGGAAGACATACTTTCTCGCAGCGATGATTTGTTGTAGATTTCTAGCATACTATGACAAAGCGCGTCGGTATCTTTTGGATCTACCATAATTCCCGCTTCCCCAACTACTTCGGGAAGCGAAGATGTATTTGAGGTAATCACCGGTACTCCGCACTGCATCGCTTCCAAAGGCGGCAAACCAAAACCTTCGTAAAAAGAAGGATATACAAAAGCTAAAGCACCGCTGTAAAGAGCTGCCAAATCTGATTCTGGCACGTATCCAGTAAAAATTATCCGCTCTTTCAATAAACCCTGCTTGGAAACTTCTGCCATAATTTTGTCATATTTCCACCCCGGAGTCCCCACTAACACCAGATACAAATCTTTGATTTTTTGTTCCTGAATCAGTTGAGCAAAACAGCGGATAGCGTGGTCTATATTTTTCCGAGGTTCTAGCGTACCCAAACTCAAAATGTAACCCGTATCAGGAATCCCGTATTTGCTGCGAATCGAGGCAATCTTTGCAGCATCGCGACAAGGATAAAATATACTCGGTTCCGCAGCTAAGTGAGTGACAATAACTCTCGATTCGTCAATTTTTAGATAGTTGCAAAGATCATTCTTAGTACAATGCGATATGCAAATCACCCAATCTTTTTGAGAGATGCTTGCTAAGGTTTTTTTGTAAAGTAAAGGGATTTGCTCGCTCAGCAGAAACTGCGGGTACAAAATAGGAATCAAGTCATAGATAGTCAAAAAAATCTGAGCTTTACTTGTTTGCTTTGCCCAAACAGGGATTTCATCGTAGGGCGAGTGAAAAATATCTGCTGACTCTAAATTATTAGCATCTACCGGAACACAGGAACCACCCATGATTTGAACGGCATTTTGTAAATTGTTCTTCAAATGGTCAAAAACAGCTTTTTCCGCGACAGCATTGCCCGCCTCATTTGCTTGGATTTGAAGACCCAGCATATTGTAAACATCGAGTAGCTGCCTGTAAAAAACCCTGGCAAAGCTCGAATGCAGCAGGGGAATACCCGCTAATTTTGGATTCGTTTCCAGATAATCGAAACTCGCATCCAACAAATGCAAATACTGACTGACACAAAATAACAAATCGCATTCTTTCGAGTTTGCTAAATTCTCAGCAATACTTTCAACAACTCTAAAAATGCCGGTTCTAGCGCGCTGGTGCATGTGTCCCTGTCCGAGGACAGAGATATCGTAAATAACTTTAATTTGATTCTCCCGTGCAATTGACATACTCGGTTAACTCGCTTCGTACACTTACAGGACTTACGCACTCAATGGCGGTGTTGAAAAGGGTTGAGATTCTTCGCCACACTTGCGAATGACAGACTGGAATTACGCAGTCAACCTGCTGGGATTTCTCAACCAGACAAAGCTGTTTTGTAAGCAGCAATTGTCTCCTGAGTGCACCTTTCCCAGCTAAACTTTTTCGCTTGTGCTAGCGACTTTAAAGACATTTCTTGCCGCAAAGCAGGTGTACGGTACAGTGTTAGGATGCTGTGGCAAAGTCCGTCAGCATCTGTCGGATTAAGCATAACTCCCGCATCGCCGACTACTTCGGGAAACGATGAATTATTCGAGGTGATCACAGGAATCCCGCACTGCATTGCTTCTAAAGGCGGCAAACCGAAACCTTCATACAGCGACGGGTAAACAAAAACCATCGCACCGCTGTAGATGACGGCTAAATCTTCATCAGCTACATAGCCAGTTATAATGATACGGTCTTTTGAGAGACCGAAGTTAGCAATTTCTTGAAATATTTTTTCGTACTCCCAACCTTTGGCACCGACTAAAACTAAGTTGAGGTCTTTGATACCTTGTTGCTGCACGACTTTTGCGAAACAGCGGATGACGTGTTCGAGGTTTTTCCGAGGTTCTAATGTGCTGACACCCAAGATATACGGTGCGTCGGGAATGCCGTATTTCTGCTTGACAGATGCCATATTTTCCGCATCATTACAGCGGTAAAATAAAGCGGTATTTGCCGCGAGATGAGTTACCAAAACTCTTTCCGGGTTGAGTTTGACGTGATTTAGCAAATCGTTTTTGGTGGCTTGAGATATGCAGAGAATGTAATCCTCGGCCGTTAAGCTGTTTAAAGATGCCTGCATTCTCTGATAATCCTCATCATTTTTACCGATAAATAACTGCGACAATAGGATGGGAATCAAATCGTAAACAGTGGCAATTTTTTTGACTTTTTTGCACTCGCGTGCTTGGTTGGGAATCTGATAGAATGTCGCGTGGAAAATATCGGCTTCGCTCAAGCTCTCCTGGTCGATTAAATGGCTGCGTTGCTTTGAAATGCCGATCGAATTTGAGAGGTATTTTTTTAAGTTGTCTGTTAAAAGTTTGGATTGGGGTTCTTGGCTGTGTTCCGGGAAGATTTTTTCCCGGTTTTCTAACATCTTGTAAAGCTCCATTAATTTGCTTTCAAAGTTTTTGAAAAAGCTGGAGTGAGCCAAAGGTATCCCGCGAAAATTCGGCTGAGTCTGCAAGTAATCCAGGCAAGACTTCACGGCGTACCAAGAATTAGTCGCGCAAAAAGATAAATCCAACTCTTTCGAGGCAATTAAACCCGATGCGATATTCTCGATGACTCTGGCAACACCGGTTCGAGAACGCGAATCGTAGTGTCCGTATCCCAGTACGGATATGTCATAAAAAATCTTGATCAACTCCTGCTGTTTTTCGCTATACGCATAGACTGGCGGGTAAGATTCGGCAGATATTTCCTGGGGTTTGTGGATTATTAAAAGCAAGGAAGTTGCAATGTAACCGCCCAATTCTATTTTCAGGTGCGGTGCCCATTGATTGCTAAGATCTTTCATCGGCGTCAAATCGTATTTGCTGTCGCCCATCCAGTAATCTGGAGGTTCTACGCGATATCCCTCGGCTGTTAGTTCGCTGATTAAACGCTGAATGTCTCTGTGTCTGAAGAATACTAAATTGTCTGTGTTTAAGGTTCCTTCATTTGATGAACAGTTGAACTCTGTTGTATGAATTGCCATACCGCCGGGCTTTAAGCATTTCAGAGATTCTTTGGCAAATCTGAGTCCGTGTTCGATCGAACCTATATGCTCAAAGGCACAGGAAGACCAAATAAAATCGAACTCACCTTGCTTTAAGTCTTCGGGGATATTGTTCATGTCAACTTCGCGGAAGCTGACAAGTTTGTCAAAGGTTTCTGGCGGGCAGATTTGCTTTTCATTAAGTGCTTGTTTGCCGCGACAAAGTTGATCTGTTGTGGCCCAGTGTTCCTGGGCTTCCGGAATGTCGTAATTTTGGTCGGTGGCGACAATTTCGCACCCTAAAGAAGCGAATGCTGACGGTAGCGGTTCGTTACCAACCGCAAAACCCATGCCTTTTTTTCCGGGTTTGAGAAATCCTCTTTCATTCAAAGCTTGAGACATGACAACCCACTCCCAATTTTTGCGGTGAATAGTTTTGGAAGCTTGGAGTTTGTCTATCCAATGCTCATAGTAATCTGTCTCGAAGTCTCGGTTGACGCACAGCTTGCTTGTTACTCTACTAAATACTAGCGGCTGTTTGTCGGCGGTTGGGGGTTGAGTCAATGCCCCTCGAGTTGCGGGAATTTTGGTAATATCTAGGACGGCGATCGCATTGGCAAAAGGAAAAGGTGCATTGTATTGTGCGCTAACAAGTTCTTCGGGATTTGCTTGTTGCCAAACTGAAGGGTGCGGCTGGGATGGGTCAACTTTAACTAATTTTAAATAACTGGCACTGACCGCATTTTTAGGAATATTGTATTGCTCAAATAAGAGATTTAAGTAATCTTGGCTGAATTGGATATACCACCCCCTTTCGAGGAATTTACCGAAGGGTACTGTAATCAGCGCTCTACCATTATCTGACAGCAAATCGTAGATTTTGGCGATCGCCTTTAAAGGCCCTTGCCAATCATATTTTTCCTGCTCTTCACCGTAAGCTTCACTTGGGTCAGATCCTTGTCCTATGTGTTCTACTGTAGAGATGCAAATTATACCGCTATACTTCTCTTCAGGATCGGCATCCATTAAATCAATTTTGTCTACTCCCACAGCAGTTTCGTATTTGTCGATAATTCTTCTAGCTTGAATTTCGGCAATATCTGTCGGGAGCAGTTCGGGGTAATATTGCAGCACGTTACCCACTTCCAGCAGTCTGCTTTTATCCTTCAATCCGGCAATAAAGTTGTAGGCTATTGGTATTTCTACCGCTCTCTCCGAGGCGGGATAGTTGTTGTGCTTGAGCCGGTTGTAGGCGAGCCGTTGACCGTTGAAAATGAAAGTATCTTGCGAATCTGACATTTTGAGTTTTCCTTGGGCTATTGGCGATCGGTGAATTGCGATCGGTGCATCTTAATTTATACTTGACATACCCCAGCCTAAAGGCATGGAGATTCTTTCTTCGCAGGGATTCCGACGAATTTACCCTCAGAAAGCATCTTGACCGTATGCCCTACGGCTGCAAGTCCTCTAATTAGAACTACTTGGGCTGCTGCAACGTCTCTGTCGGTTGTATAGCCGCAATTCAAGCATGAATGAGTACGTTCTGACAGCTCTTTTTTACCCGTTTCCGTTAGGCAGTTAGGGCAAGTCTGACTTGTCTTGTGGGCGCTTACCTTCTGAAAGTACACGCCATATTTCAAACAAGTTTGCTCTAGGATCGTGAAGAACTGACCCCAGCTTGCGTCTAAGCAATGTTTCCCTAGCATCGCCCTAGAGAGCCCAATCAGATTCAGATCCTCAACGAAAATCATTCCTACGTTTTGACAGATTTGATGAGATAATTTACGATGCCAATCTTTCCGACTGTTAGCAACGTACTCATGCAGTTTTGCGACTTTTTTTTGAGCTTTACGCCAATTGTTAGAACCTAGTTTTTTACGACAGACACGTTGTTGCAGCAATTTAAGCTTGCGTTCTGCGTCTTTAAAAAATCTTTGGCGCTTGACTAAAAGACCGTTAGAAGTTGCTATGAAATTAGTTAATCCAACATCAATTCCGATACCTTCACCGTGGGGCATTGGATTTGGCGCTGAAACGTCCCATTGTAGGGTTAACATCACGTACCAACCGCTAACCCTACGGACTATCCTTGCTTGCTTCATCGTTGCACCATCAGGGATAGTCCGTGATTGATGAAACTTAACCAAACCAATCTTAGGAAGCTTCACCGCTTGATTTTGGACGGGGTTAACCCCCAATTGTGGGAATACAAACGATCGCATTGTTCCTGCTTTCTTAAAGCGAGGGAAACCGTGCTTTTGTTCCCACATACTTACAAAAGCTTTTTCAAGTCTTTTCAGTGTCTGTTGTAGAACGTGTACCTGAACAGCAGCCAAAGCAGGTATGTTTGCCCTAGCCGTAGTTAAACTTTTGCACTGGCTGGCATAAGTTGGTCGTTTTGTTTCAGCTCCTATGATGAATTCAGATCGGATAGAGCAAGCGTTAATCTGACAACTACGAGACTTAAACCAGTCTTTACGTTCAGCTAATGCGTAGTTATACACGCCACGGCATTGTTCTAGCCAATCCTCAAAGATTGCTGTCTGTCCCGTTGTTGGTTTAAGTTTGAATTCGTAGGTTAAATTAAACATTTGCTCTATCCTCCTACCTGACTCTACCACAACCATGAGCGAACGTCGGGACGCTTTTTCAATAAAATAATTAAAGCCGGCCACTGAAGAAGGGGCTTGCACCCAAATTTCCGGTCACATTTTCGGTCTAAACAGAAGTTGCGTTTCAATGCCACGCGGTGCAAAGAGCGTGCAACTGCGAACAAGTTAATTTATCAGTCGATCGAGAGACAATCTATTGACAAATTCTGTCTTATAGTGTAGGCGAAAATTCAACGATTAAGACAGCACCCGCATCTCCTGACGACGCTCAGGGCAGTTCGGTTTCCACGACCTCACATCAGACCGCCGCAGCATGGCCGGGATTCCTCACCACACAAAAACAAGTTACAATTACGTTAAGATTGATGAACATAAATAAAAATTCCCAAATCACAGGGACTAAAAATTAGGAGGATCGACCTCGGTGAATAAACGGTGGAGAAACGCTGGCCTGTACGCACTGCTGGCTATTGTAGTCATTGCCTTAGCAACGGCTTTTTTTGACAAACAGCCCCCAAGCCGCGAAGTTTGGAAGTACAGTCAATTCATTCAGGAAGTCGAAGGCAAGAGAGTAGACAAAATAAATATCAGTTCCGATCGCAGCAAAGCCCTGGTCACAGCCCAGGACGGAAACAAGGTACTCGTTAACCTGCCGAACGACCCCGAACTGATCAACATCCTGACCAAAAATAACGTAGATATTTCAGTTCTGCCCCAAAGCGACGAAGGCTTCTGGGTAAAAGCCCTCAGCAGCCTGTTCTTCCCGATCTTGCTTTTGGTCGGACTGTTTTTCCTGGTGCGGCGCGCGCAAAACGGGCCCGGCAACCAAGCCATGAACTTCGGCAAATCCAAAGCTAGAGTCCAAATGGAGCCACAAACTCAGGTAACTTTCGGCGACGTGGCGGGCATCGAACAAGCCAAGCTAGAGCTCGCAGAAGTCGTGGACTTCCTGAAAAATGCAGACCGCTTCACCGCAGTCGGAGCAAAAATCCCCAAAGGCGTGCTGCTGGTCGGCCCTCCCGGAACTGGTAAAACCCTGCTGGCAAAAGCAGTGGCTGGAGAAGCAGGCGTTCCCTTCTTCTCGATTTCCGGTTCAGAATTTGTGGAAATGTTCGTGGGTGTCGGTGCTTCCCGCGTCCGTGACTTGTTTGAACAAGCTAAATCGAACGCTCCTTGTATCGTATTTATCGATGAAATTGACGCAGTAGGCCGCCAGCGGGGCGCTGGTTTGGGCGGTGGTAACGACGAACGGGAACAAACCCTGAACCAGTTGCTGACAGAAATGGACGGCTTTGAGGGCAATACTGGCATCATTTTGATTGCTGCCACAAACCGCCCCGACGTGCTCGATGCGGCGCTGCTGCGTCCGGGTCGCTTCGATCGCCAAGTTGTAGTCGATCGCCCCGACTTCGGAGGCCGCCTAGAAATTCTCAACGTTCACGCCCGCGGCAAAACTTTGTCCAAAGACGTGGACTTGGAAAAAATCGCCCGCCGGACACCCGGTTTCACAGGTGCGGATTTGTCCAACCTACTCAACGAAGCAGCAATTTTAGCCGCCCGTCGCAACTTGACCGAAGTCTCGATGGATGAAGTCAACGACGCGATCGACCGCGTGCTCGCAGGCCCGGAAAAGAAAGACCGCGTGATGAGCGAAAAGCGCAAAACTTTGGTAGCTTACCACGAAGCCGGTCACGCTTTAGTCGGCGCGCTGATGCCCGATTATGACCCGGTGCAGAAAATTAGCATTATCCCCCGCGGCCGCGCTGGCGGTTTGACTTGGTTCACACCCAGCGAAGATCGGATGGATTCTGGCTTGTATTCTCGGTCTTACTTGCAAAATCAAATGGCGGTAGCTTTGGGCGGCCGCATTGCTGAAGAAATTGTCTTCGGCGAAGAAGAAGTAACGACTGGGGCATCTAACGACTTGCAGCAAGTGGCAAGAGTAGCGCGGCAAATGGTGACTCGCTTCGGAATGAGCGATCGGCTAGGCCCTGTAGCTCTCGGTCGTCAACAAGGCAATATGTTCATGGGTCGCGATATTATGGCTGAACGCGATTTCTCGGAAGAAACCGCAGCGACGATCGACGATGAAGTGCGTTTGTTGGTAGAACAAGCTTACCGTCGCGCTAAAGATGTACTCGTCGGCAACCGCCATGTCCTTAATGCTTTGGCAGATATGCTAGTTGAAAAGGAAACGGTGGATGCTGATGAATTGCAAAATTTGTTAGCTAATAGCGATGTAAAAATGGCGACCATCGCCTAATCAATTTTGGATTTGGGATTTTGGATTTTAGATTAAATCTAAAGTTTGAAATCAATAATTGGGGTGATTCTGGGATTGTCTGGAATCGCCCCGATTTTTTTATGAGCGCGATCGAGCGATTTTAGATTTTAAATTTTGGATTTTAGATTTAATCTAAAGAATAGCCAAGCAATCAGACATTCAACATACGCTTTCCCTCAAGCTGGGGCTTAAATTATTCCCAGGGAAATCTTCTTTCATCTTTTCTATATTCAATAATCCGACAGTCCTCAACATCCTCCCAGATATCGTCTGGGTACTGGAAGTCAAGCAGTAAGGCGATTTTTTAGCCTTAAGACTCAACTAATATCAAATCCGTTGGCATCGGAATTATTCATCTCTCTCTTCCCTTTCTCTGTATCCTCTGTTTCCTCTGCGGTTTCATCATTCCGATACAACAGGAATTGATATAAAAACAGAAAGTCTGTCGGTTCGCCGCATTCAGCCAGCACGTCAGCTCGGCGTTGCTTAATCAGGGTATGAAAAAATTAGTTGAAAATCCAGAAGCTTTATAGATACTGGTTTCTATGATTTGCATATTTACCCTTTCCTACCGTAAATCAGCAACGCCGTCAGCTCAAAAATCTATGTGGTTTTTGAGGTCAACAATTGCAGCGGTTTTGTTGCCTAGATTGTCCGTTAAAAATTGAACGTCGCACATATTGTAATTTGCCATATATCGAAGTTAGCAACCTGTATTAAAATTAGATGCGAGTCAGAATGATAGGAGTTTCAAATTTGGGATCTGCCCAATTTAAAATCCTTCGACTGAGCACGCTGAAATCTAAAATCTAAAATCTAAAATCTAAAATCTAAAATTGTATGAATCATCAATTTTGGCTGACACTACTAAAAAAACACCGCGCGATCGCAGTTATCCGCTCCTCCGAAAAAGAACTCGCTTCCCAGATGGCAAAAGCGGTAGCAGCAGGAGGAATCCAGTTTATTGAAATCACTTGGAACACGCACAAAGCTGCTGAATTAATTGCCGAACTCCGGTCAGAATTTCCTACTTTGAGTATTGGTACCGGCACTTTATTAAACTTAAAAGAGTTGCAACAAGCAATAGACTGCGGCGCTCAATTTCTGTTTACTCCGCACACCGATTTAGCGATGATTAAAACAGCAGTTGACGCCGGAGTGCCGATCGTCCCCGGTGCTTTTTCTCCCACGGAAATTGTGACGGCGTGGCAAGCAGGCGCTACCTGCGTTAAAGTATTTCCGATATCGGCTTTGGGAGGCGCGGCTTACCTGAAAAGCCTGCAAGGCCCCCTGGGAAACATTCCTTTAATTCCCACTGGCGGGGTGACGCTGGAAAATGCCAAAGTATTTATTGACGCCGGGGCGATCGCCGTTGGTTTAGCCGGAGACTTATTTCCTAAACACTTAGTGGAAAATCGCGATTGGCGGGCGATCGTCCAAATTGCCCGAACTCTCGCCCAAAACTTAACAACTTGTTAAGTCCACTTTCCCAATCCAACATTTCAAATCTAAAATCTAAAATAGGACAAGCCAATCTAAAATCTAAAACCTAAAATCTAAAATAGTACGAGGTGTGAGAAATGAACAGGATTATTAACTCAACTTACTTCCGTCGCGCTGGAACTTTCTGTGCCGGCTTCGCCCTCACTTTTGCTACATTCTGCGGCGGTTCAATGACCGCATTTGCCAGCGAACAGCACAACATAATTGCCAATAAAATTATGCTGTTGCAGCAATCCAGCGAACGCTGGATAGAAATAGATTTGTCAAGACAAAGGTTAATAGCTTGGGAAGGAAATACACCCGTTTACGCCGTGATTATTTCCAGCGGCAAATCATCGACTCCCACCCGCACGGGAACCTTTGCCGTTGAAACCAAACACCGCGTTACTAGAATGACTGGGCCGGACTACGACGTACCCGACGTTCCCTATACAATGTATTACGACGGAGGCATGGCAATTCACGGCGCTTACTGGCACAATTTGTTTGGCAATCCCGTTACTCACGGCTGCACAAATGTAGCTGTCAATCACGCTAAATGGCTATTTGAATGGGCCTCGGTGGGAACACCCGTGGTTGTGCACAAATCTCAGGTTTAGGGAATTGGGAATTGGGCATCGGGCATCGGGCATAGTCGAACATTATTAGAACTTATGCACCGATGGTCAGAAACCGGGTTTTTTTGGGAAATACTGCGTTACAGCCGTAGATTCGGTCAAAAACCCGGTTTATTCGATCGGAGTTCATCAGTTCTGGTTTTTTTAGCTTGCTTACTTCATTACTGCCTTCAAGCACAATCCCAATTATATAAAACCTCACTAAAATCTAATTCTCTGAGTGCTGATTCATCAATAAAAAAGTTACCTACACCAGTGTCTCCCCACATGATATCTACTGTCTCATTGCAATCGGTATCCATTTGCAATAGAAGAATGTCTAGCTTTTGTTTTTGCTCAGATGTATTACTATATTTTCTTACGTCCTCTTGTGTAAAATCAGGATAACCACCTATTTTATGACCAACGGGTTGTGATATTTCTAGGTACTCATCCTCTATTTCAGAGTTCATAAATAACTCTTCAATTTCCGATCCTAAAAGTTCGGTAAATTGGTAGTCATTTGTACTAATCGGCGCATATTTTTTAGTAAATTGCAAGCCGTAACAGCCCTGAACAGGAAAATATTCTGGTTCCGGCAAAAAATCATAATTGGTAATGATGTTTTCAACTTTGAAGTCGGGCTGAGGAAAATAGATTATTTTGAATTGGTCTTCGATTGTATGATTATTTGCATTGGCAGAATTGTCCAAATTTAAACCATATAGGTCATCGTCAGCTATATAGAACTCTAAGATACCCCGATCGGGAAAACCATCTAAAGGCGGTATTTCATCAAAGTTGAGTTGCGCTAGCAAAAATAAATATTTACCGTCACAAGTTTTGGGATATTCAAAGCCTTTAGGTAAATAGGGCAATCCCCCAAATTTACTCTGCCACCAATTAACGTCATCATTATTCTGGGTTTGAATTTCGATGTAAGGTTTAATGGTAGCTTCGATTCTGTCGCGATACTTTTCTAGTTCTGGAGAGAGTGGACATTCTAGTTTGTAGTTCATCTGCTTTTAATAATTTTAGTTTTGGACACACTCCATCAAAGAAACCGGGTTTTTCACTTAATCGGCGGGCTGCAACGAAGGATTTTCGTAAAAAACCCGGTTTCTGAGCTCCTATGCGTTCAGGAATGCTTAACTTAGCTGCACCACGGGTTTATCCTCTAACAAAGTTTCATTTGTCAGCAAATCTTCCACCGTAATGCGTAAAAAGCGCTGTTCGTCAACGCGGAACAAAACTTTTATGCGATCGCTCCCCGGATACCCAGGCGGCGTCAATTGAGCGATGCTGCGTGCACCTTCTTTATCATTTAAGGGCTGTACCGATGTTTGACCCGCGAGTTGGCGAGTAATTAGCCTGTCGCCGTCAAAATATATCTCCGTGCCACCAGTTTCCGCTCCCAATTCGCCGATAATTAATTCTATACTTGGCTGACTTTCTAAAGAAGCTCCCAAGACTAATTCTACGGGTTCGCTCATCGGATAAGATTGGCCGGATTTGATTAAACTGTGCCAACTGTGGCAATTGTCGCGGCGGTTCCAGTAGCGAATGCCGTAACTGTGATAGAGAAAATCTTTGATTTCTATGCCTTGACTCAGTTGCAGAGCACCTTGGGCGATCGCCTCAAAGGGTTTGTCACAGCAAATTTTTGCCGGATCGAAATATTGCTGCACCCAACGCCCGACAGCGGGAATTTGTACAGTACCGCCAACTAGCAAAACTGCATCAATATCGCCAATTTCTAAGCCTTGGCGCCGCGCTTGCTGCAATACTTGATTTATACAGTCGTCTAGTTTGTCAAAAAATTGATGTTCCGCGAGGATAGATTCAAAACGACTTCTGTCTAATTCTAATTCGTAACTCTCAAAATTTTCGTCATCAAAATAAACTTCAACTGCCTGATTTACTAAAGATAACTGAATCTTTAACCGTTCTGCTAATCTCGTTGTAATCGGAGATTTTGCCAGCCCTTTTGTTTTAACAAAATAGTCAACTAGCCAATTATCAATATCAGAACCGCCTAAATTTTGTCCGGCTTTAGCCAAAACCCGGGCAACTTTTGTTTTTTGCGCTGAAGATTCAGCTAATAGCTTTTCGCCCCACTTAAGAATAAAACCGAGGGGCTTTTTGTCGGTGGAAGCGTCCAAACGCACTAAAGAAAGGTCTAGAGTTCCGCCGCCGAAATCAATTACTAACAGATTTTCGCGATCGGCTAAACCGTAACCCAAAGCAGCCGCCGTAGGTTCGTCCAACATTCGCACCTGTTCTACTTGCAGAGATTGTGACACTTTGCCCAACCAATGGCGGTAAGCTTCAAAACTATCTACAGGCACTGTAAAAATCAAAGAGTCGATCGGCAAAGGCAGTTCGCGAATTGAGTTCACAATTTGGCTTAAATACCACTCACCTACTTGTTCAAAAGTAATAAGTTGCCCGTCAAGTTCCGGCACAAAACCCTGAACAGAAGTGCCAATTCCCCGCTTAAAATTGCGAAAAAACCGAGAATCTCCACTCAAATCCAGGCCTTTGTCGCGGACTTGCTGACCGAGTATGACTTTACTTTGAGCAGCGTCCTCAACGTAGAGTAAACTGGGAATTAGGGGCGGATTTTGAGCCGAGATTGCCGACAACCCCGGTAATTTTAAAGTTTCGGGCTGCTGGAGGACTTGATTCCAGCGAGCGACGACGGTGTTGCTAGTTCCAAAGTCAATTGCGATCGTCATTCAGCCAAAATACACAGCTACTAGGGATTAGATTATAATATGGTATTTGGAGCGGCAAATGCAAATAGATTCTCAAATTGTGCTTGAATAAAGATTTTGTTACAACCGGAACAGCTTTCGCGGCCGAGTCTTCAATTTTGTGCAACTGCATATTTTTATTTGCAACAAATAAGCGCCACTTTTATAAGCGGCACAAAACTCCTCCCCTTTTAGATTTTATATTAAAACCTTGAGAATGACTAACTGCATAAGGGTTGGGAATTTGGGCATAAAGTTGCATTGTTTCTTGAAAATGGTATAATCTCTCCGCCGTCGCAATTTTTTACCTTTGGTATTAATCCAATTTTGTAATGAAGCGTGAAAAATGTTGGACATGGGCGATCGCAACTCAGCACTATTGGCTTTAACACTGCTTGTCCCTGCCGCTAGTATCGGTATCATAGCAGCCTTGTATATTGCCCCTGGAAGCTGGGGACAAACACTGTCAGTCTTTTGTCAAGTTTGGTTGTTGGTTTTTCCGATCGCGTGGTCTGTTTTTGTCGATCGCAAAAAGCTCCGTTTATCCCTGCCCAAGCGCCAAGAATTGCTGGCTGGATCTATTTGGGGAATATTCATGTTTGCCGTAATTCTGGGTATCTCTAGCCTTTTCGGTCAGCAGTGGATCGATCCTGTAGTTGCTAAAGAAAAATCGTACCAATTAGGTATTAGCAGCCCTACTATTTACTTGATTGTAGAAGCATATTTTGTGCTAGTTAACTCGCTGATTGAAGAATTTACTTGGCGGTGGTTTGTCTGCAACAAGTGCCAGATTCTCATACCGGGCCCAAAAGCAATATTTCTGAGTTCGCTATTTTTCACCCTCCACCACATTTTTGTAATAGCAGCTTACAGCGACTGGCAGGCTGTGCTATTAGGTTCATTAGCTGTCTTCGCCGCCGGGATAATTTGGTCGCACTCTTATGTGACTTACCGTTCGCTTTGGTCGAGTTATATCAGCCACGCGATCGCAGATTTAGCCCTAGCAACTATTGGTTGGGAAATTCTTTTTAACTAGCTGCTTTTTCAGCGACAATCGCAGGCAATTCTACAGTAAAAATTGACTTTTTGCCCAACTCACTCTCCAGATTAATCTCTCCCCCCATCATCCGGGCGGCGTGCCACTGCCGCGGGCGATAATGTACCCTGACAAATTTTAAAATTCGGCAAGGTATATGTGGCTATAGCTGCGGTTGATGCCAACTAGCAGCGACAAGTGTTTGCTGGCATTGATGCTGATTGTACTGAGCTCTTGACTGATGCTGTGCAATAATCGACCGTTCATATCTTCCCACCGGAAGATGCTTCTCGTTAAGGCATCTGATTTTAATTCTAGGTTGGGTTTTGCTGGCGATCGCATAATTTTAGCTGCATGAAAACTGGCCCACATACCGCTACAATCATCGGCGGCCGGGCCCCAACAGCACACCGATTGTCATCTGGAATTGCAAACTTAGGAAAAATGATCCCTTCATAACATGAAATTTTTTGTACGCGAAATCGCTTGATACATACCACGAAGTTGCTGCTACTGCTTAGGAGTCAAGGTTTGCACGATATAGGCGGCTCAACCTTGAGTATTCCTTTGATCTTTCTAGGATAATTTGATAATTTGTGTAAGAAGTTTTTTACGGTAATTACTTATACAGAACTTGGGCAGGGACGCTACATATACTTTGCCCCGAAGTGGCAGTCTCTTTTGGGAACTTTTTCATGCGATCGCCTTTTATTAACAAATTTAAAACTCAGGCAGCTAACTAAATTTATATCGGTAAAACTCTATCTTCTTTAGCACGATTGGGAAACCTATTTTGTCAAACAGTGGACGCATCAACCGGGTTTTTACACGAACATACGACAAGTGAGGGCTAGGGATATCGCTTGAAAAACAGGGTTTCTCCCCTCATTCGCGCGTTCACAACGGTGATTCGCGCGATCGCGCCCCTGCTGGTATCTGAGAAAACCACCATCTCTGAATCTTGACCAAATAGGATATTGTATCAAGCAATACCGACAGCACAGTTACCAAAAAACCACAGCCACTGATTGTATTTAGCTCTGTTGGTTCAATGAGGCAATCAACATTCTCAAGGTAAGAATTCCCCTCTTGAATCGAGTATAAAATTTTGCCAAAAGCGGTGTCTATCTACTGCATATTGTTGTTAATGCTACCTTTATCCCCCACATTAAAAGTTGGCTGATATTCGGTTTACCGTACATCTCTGTCTGTTTAATCGTAAATGATGTTATCTTTAACAGAGGGTGTTGTCTAGCTTGGTGTTTGTCGCGAACAAAGCTCCTATTTGATGAGGAATCTATCTTCAGGAGGAACTTTCGCTGACCTGAAAATTATCCCTCTAGGAACTGTTTCGCGATCAAATAAATCCTTATCATCAATGCAATGACAGTGATATTTTGGCAGATAGATGTTGGGGTGTTGCGAACAGTCGATCAGTTGGATTCTATGTAAACACCAGGAAAGCGGTAATTAATATTCACCCGCCCCTCTTTCCTTTTGGGCTCTAATATCAGCGCTGCTAGCAGCGCCGAGAGCGAGTTAAAGTCGTCAGCGGGACTTAAAAATGAAAATCACCTTTGTTCTTCCTACTCTGTCTCTGACTGGTGGAATACGAGTAATATCTATTTTCGCAGAACTTTTGAGAAAGCGAGGACACTCCGTGTTCGTCATCTCTGTACCCAGTGCCCAGCCGAGTATGCGCCAGCAAGTCAAGTCGCTGCTGCGAGGACGGGGTTGGATTTCCCCACCTGAAAATGAACCCTCATTTTTCGATAACTTAGGTGTAGAACACAAAATTACCGATCGCTACCGCCCCGTAGAAGACAAAGATGTACCTGACGCTGACGTAGTAGTTGCCACCTGGTGGGAAACCGCCGAGTGGGTAGCCAAACTCTCTCCTAGCAAAGGAGCAAAAGCTTATTTTATCCAGCACCACGAAATTTTTGACTATCTACCTCAAGGAAGAGTAGAAGCAACTTGGATGCTGCCCATGCACAAAATTACGATCTCTGAGTGGTTAGTTGAGCTAGCTCGGACTAAATATGGCGATGACCAAGTTTCCTTAGCTCCTCCTAGCGTGGACACCAAACAATTTTACGCCTGTCCTCGCAACAAACAATCGGTTCCTACAGTTGGCCTAATGTACTCTACAATCTACTGGAAAGGAACCGACATCGCCCTCAAAGCTTTTTCCCTAGCAGCCGAAAAGATCCCCAACTTGCGTCTGGTTGCCTTCGGTGTAGATGCCCCATCCTCGGAATTGCCCCTACCGGCCAATGCCGAGTATGTAATTCAACCCGACCAAGACAAAATCAAAGACTATTACAGCAAATGCGATGCATGGCTGCTGGCGAGCAGATCAGAAGGCTTCGGCTTGCCAATTATCGAAGCGATGGCGTGCCGCACTCCCGTCATCAGTACCCCAGCAGGTGCTGCTCCTGAAATTTTGAGCGGCGGTACTGGCATACTTGTAAGACCAGAAGATCCCCAAGAAATGGCAAAAGCCATAGAGTCTATCTGTCAGTTGCCAAATTCCAAGTGGCAAGCCATGTCTGAAGCCGCCTATGCCAAGGTAAACAATTATACTTGGGAAGATGCCACGGATCATTTTGAAGCGGCATTGGAAGTTGCTGTAGACAAATCTAAAAACCGCGAGGTTAACATAGATTGCTTTTCTCCCTACTATGCGGACAAAAAAATTCTGGTTGAATGCTAAGTGCCGCGCTGCCATTTGAAATTCGGCGCTACGGGCGTTTTCGGCGCCGGATTCTGGGGAGAAACTCAATATCGTTTGGTGGGGTACTTCTGCTACAAATAAAATCGCCTGTGTCCTGTTTTCTACGCAGCAGTCTCGACACGAATTCTGACCGCAGCGACGACGGAATACAGGTTATAAATTGATCTGCCAAAATCTTAACTAGAGGGCAACGGAGGTTTTAAGGCTGGCTCCGTTACCGGTTAAACTTGTCTTGTCATCAAACATCTCCCGATTTGTAATTGGGAAAAGTCCCTGACGACAAAGTTAAGATCGGCTCGACTATCGAGTTACGATCGCCTCCAGCACAGATCCGCACCCCGCAAAAAAGCCAAAAATAGGCTGGTAAGTGCGAACTTGCTGTTATGGAGGAGTTTTAACCAGTATCAATCTTCAGCATCTATTCATGAAAATTACTTTTGTCCTTCCTACCCTGAGCCTTACAGGTGGTATGAGGGTGTTATCTATCTACACAGAACTGCTGCAAAAGCGAGGACACAAAATATTTATCGTGTCTATGCCCGTGCCGCAACCAACTTTGCTCCAACAATTGCGATCACTGCTGAGGGGTAGGGGTTGGCTGTCCGCTTCCCAGACACAAAAGTCTCACTTTGACAAAGTGGATGTCGAAAGTCGAGTTCTCGAAACCAACCGTCCAATTACCGACCTGGACGTGCCTGATGCCGATATTATCATGGCTACTTGGTGGGAAACTGCTGAGTGGGTGGCAAAACTCTCTCCCAGCAAAGGAGCGAAAGTATATTTTCTCCAACATTATGAGGCTTTTGACTACGTACCAAAAGGTCGAGTAGAGGCAACTTGGCGGCTGCCGATGCACAAAATCGCTGTGGCCCAGTGGCTGGCCGACATAGCTCGGAATGAATACGGCGATTTGTCTGTATCTCTCGTCCCTCCTACGGTGGACACCAAACAGTTTTACGACCCCCAGTCGCGAGCGAAGCAGCCACGAGGCAAGCAATTAGTTCCTACAGTCGGAATGTACTATACTACAACTCCTTGGAAAGGCTGCGATATTGCCCTGAAAGCTTTGTCTATAGCTGCTAAAAAAATTCCTAACCTTCGTTTAGTTGCATTTAGTTCCGGCGACGATAGTCCTCTTCCCCATTTGATGCCAGAGGATACTGAGTATAATAAGGAACCTACTCAAGACCAACTAAAAGAATTTTACAGCAAATGCGATGCTTGGCTGTTTTCCAGCAGATCCGAAGGCTTCGGCTTGCCAATTTTAGAAGCTATGGCTTGTGGCACTCCAGTCATCGGCACTCCTGCTGGTGCGGCTCCGGAACTACTTGCTGGCGGGGGTGGCATACTTGTCAAGCCAGAAGACCCAGAGGATATGGCAAAAGCGATCGAGCAGATTTGTCAGTTGCCTGATGCCGAATGGCGCGCAATGTCCGAGGCAGCTTTGGATACGGTAATAAATTATACTTGGGAGGATGCAACTAATCTCTTCGAGGCGGCACTGTACACTGCTTTGGAACGTCAGGCACAATTAACGAACAAGATGTAAAATTGAGGTTGATTTAAAAGAGTGGGGTTGGGCGATCGTTTAATCGAGAATTTTTATCGGGCAATTTGAGTTTTCTTTCTACAATTTTACTGCCAAAAAAGACCTATGGTTGCATTGATCCCACTGGCTATGTTCGGCTTTATTCCAGTCGTTTGTTACCTGTTTATAAGGTTTCCGGCTCAGCGGGCGGTAATTATAAGTTTTGTAGTAGCGTGGCTTTTTTTACCGCAAGCTTCTTATCCCATCCCCTCATTGCCACCGTATACCAAAATCTCTGCAGCTTGCTACGGGATTTTGCTGGGGACTCTTATCTACGATACTGCGCGCCTCACCTCTTTTAAGCCCGGTTGGCTGGACGTGCCAATGGTAATTTACTGTTTGTGTCCAATTATTTCACAAGTTAGTAATGGTGGCAGCCCGATTTCTCCGACTATCAACCAAATCGTTACTTGGGGTCTGCCTTATTTTTTAGGACGCTTGTATGTGGGTAGTTTAGACGGGCTGCGACAATTAGCGATCGGCATTTTTGCAGGTGGGTTAGCCTACATTCCTTTTACTTTAATTGAAGGGGTTAGGGGCCCAATTCTGCACCAAATGATTTACGGCGTCAATGCCTTTGAGGACTGGGGTCAAGCAAGGCGTTTGGGGGGGTGGAGACCAGTAGTGTTTATGCAGCACGGTTTGATGGTGGGCCTGTGGATGATGACAGCCGCCTTAATTGCTGTTTGGCTGTGGCAAACTGGGACGCTCAAAAAGTTTATGGGCCGTAACATCAAGACTTTAGCAATTATATTAACTATAGCTTTTTTCCTGTGCCGTTCTACTGGCGCCTACAGTTTATTTGGAATGGCGTTGCTCGTATTATTCTCTGCCAAGATTTTTCGCACCTCTTTGCCCTTGCTCTTGATAATTGGATATATAGTGTTTTATCTGTACATAGCTGCATCGGGTCAATTTTCGAGCCAAGACGTGGTTGCATTCATTACTCAAATATTTGGCGAAGAACGAGCCGCCTCTTTGAAGTTTAGATTTGACAATGAAGAGATATTGGGGGAAAAGGCGCGGCAAAGATTTATGTTTGGCTGGGGAGATTCCGGCGGAAACCGCGTGTATAACGAGTACGGTGATGATATCTCGGTCACCGACAGCTTATGGATTATTGCATTTGGCATCAACGGTGCAGTCGGTTTAGTTAGTTTATTTTCTTCAATGTTACTTCCTGTTATCGTCTTTTGCTTGTTCAAATATCCCGCCAGAACCTGGTCTAATCCCAAAGTAGCCCCTGCTGCCGCCCTGGGAGTAGCCTTAAGTATGTACGTGTTTGACTGTGTTTTGAATGCTATGACTAACCCGATTTTTGCGCTGATTGCTGGAGGAATATCGGGTCTCGTCTTAAAAGCTCCAGAAAGTCTTAAGGCAAAGAAAACCAGTTCGCCACCAAGAAGACAGGCGCTGGTTCACCAAAAATCCGGATGATTTTCCTGAAGGCGATCGCTGCTTCACTTCAAGCTTGACACTAGCTTGCCTTCCCTGGAGACAAAAACTAAAAAATCTACCACTTTTGGATGAAATCCAGTTCGGAAGTTGCCAGATATTTGTCACTAGGTTAAACTCTTAATCTCATAAACTCTTTTTTTTACATTCATTTGCAATGCTTCAACAAGTATTAGCACTGGATGGCTTTTTACTTGAAACTGTGTTGCGACTTATAAACTTAAAAATTGGCTTTATACACTTTTTCTAAAACGAGCTGATTCTTTACATAATCTTTAAAAATCCTCACTAGACAGGCAGGGTGTAGGAGGATATACTGAGAAAAGTATGTTCACTGAAGCACCCAGGTAGTTAAAACACGAAACTGAATTGTGGGTTATAATAGTTTGGGTTGTAGTTTAATATAAAGCGGGAAGGGCATCATAAATGAAAACAGTTAATTTATTGAATGTCTCGATAGATAACTTGTCAATCACAGAGTTATTTGAAAAACTCGACTGCGAAGGTGGTGTCGTATTTACACCCAATGTAGACCACTTGATTAAGTTGCAGTATGACCGCGACTTCTATGAAGCTTACAATACATCTACTTATAGAGTCTGCGACAGTCAAATATTGATGTATGCCTCCAAGTTTTTGGGTACTCCTCTCAAAGAAAAGATTTCTGGTTCTGATTTGTTCCCTGCATTTTATATGTATCACAAAGATAACGAGAAGATTAAAATATTTTTGCTAGGAGCGGCTGAAGGTATTGCTAAGAAAGCCCAGGAAAAAATTAACCAAAAAATTGGTAGAGAAATAGTGGTTGAAGCACTTTCTCCTTCTTTTGGGTTTGAAAAAAACGAGGAAGAATGTGAAACAATAATTGACGCGATCAATAAATCAGAAGCGACTGTTCTCGCTATAGGAGTGGGAGCGCCCAAGCAAGAGAAGTGGCTGGTTAAATACAGGAGCAAATTAACACACGTCAAAATTTTCTTAGCCGTAGGTGCAACCATTGATTTTGAAGCTGGTTGCAAAGCCAGAGCTCCCAAATGGATGAGCGAAGTCGGCATAGAATGGGCGTACCGACTGTTAAGTGAACCGAGAAGGTTGTGGAAAAGATATTTGATTGAAGGTCTGCCTTTTTTCCGGTTAATCTTAGAACAAAAATTAGGGTTTTATAAAATGCCTTTCCTGGAGAGCAAAACCAGCCAGCTAGAATGGAAAGGTGGCTCCTAAAAAGGTGAGCGACCAATCTCTAGCATAAATTAAGCTGAGTATCGGAGAAAGTGGGTTTGACTTTAAGGTAAGACTGATGCAATCTGTGGATAGTCTGATCGCACTTTCTCTCAAAATAATTCATTTTTGCTTTCAAGTCCAGCTAAAATCGGAAAGAAACCTTTTGTGGAAAATCCTAATTAGGGATACAACCGATGAATCTGCCTTCTTTCTTGTGGTTGTGGAAAATAGCGGCTTGGTCAATGGGTGTTTCCCTGTTGGCTTACTTGTTGCTGGCCGTTACTGGAACGTGGATGTTTGCCGCTAGGAGTACCAAACAACCGCGCCCAAAATGGCTGCGTCCCTTTCATTTAGCCACTGGTGCGGGGATGGCGACTTTGGTAATTTTACTGCTGGGAATTGGTGTAGTCGGTACGCTAGGATACTACGGCAATTTGGGTCACTCGGCTCATTTACCGGCGGGGTTAGCTGTTGTAGCTTTGGTGTTGGTTTCTGTTGGCAGCGGGCTGCAAATTGGTCCTAAACATCCCTGGGCGCGCCCCCTCCACATCGGCACTAATTTGGCCTTGTTTGGGGGATTTGTGACTGTGTTGCTCACAGGATGGACGATCGTACAAAAGTATTTGCCGAAAGTTTGAAACCTGTCTATTTGACCTCAAACTATACCAAATATCCAAGGGAAAACATATATATAACATATATATAAGGTGCGCCGCAGCGCACCCTAGGTTTAATTTTTTTGCGTGAGTCCGCTTTTTGTGATGAATTCTAAAATATGTTGCGCGGTAATCTGTGGCTTTTCTAAGTGGGGAACGTGCCCGCAGTCGGGTATCCAAATTAGTTGAGAATTTGTGATCGCCCTGGCAAACTTTTCCGCATCCGCCGTCCCCAAAATCCGGTCTTGTTTTCCCCACAAAATCAGCGCCTGCTGCTGAATTTGCGATAATTTTTCCCCAAAACCACCGTAACCTCCGCTTTTGGTAAACGCAATTAAAGCTTGATTCCAGTTGGGCATTTCCAAGTGCAAAGCAGCACAAGTTTGAGCGTCTTGAGAAGCCAAATTTTTATCGAAATAAGCATTGACGCTAATTCGCTGGCGAATTTTGGGATTGCGTAAAAATGAAGTTGCCAGATACCCTAAAGGAGGAATTAAAAACTTTCCCTTATTAGAACTGATGGCAAAACCTGCGCTATCTATTAACACTAATTGTTTTACAGCTTCTGGATAATTGAGAGTGAAATCAATTGCTGCTGCACCTCCCATTGAAGCACCGACTAAGATTACAGGCTGCGAAATTAGCGTTTTCCAAAAATAGTAAAGGTGACTTTCAATTGCCCTCGCGCTGAATGCCAAGCCTGCCGCTCTTTCTGTAAACCCGAAACCCAACAAATCAACCGCCCAAGTTTCATTTTCGGCAGCTAGCAGCGGCAACAGGCGGCGGAATTCAAACAAGGAACTGTCGAAGCCGTGAATTAGCAAAATTGGTGTGTTGCCACTGCCTTGGCGCACGTAGGTTGTGGCAATTGGTCGAGAAGATAGGGGAGTTGTAATTGCTGCTTGTTGAATGCTTTGGGCTAAGGCAATTGAGGTAGATTCTGTAAGTTGTGCGATCGATTTTGGCAGAAAACTTGCTGGCATAATTCTTGATAAATTGTGAATCGGTAGGGGCGATGCCACTATGTCCGCCCTAACATTTAAGTATATATGCTTGCTCGATCGCTATTTGAGGAGTTGGGGCGAGTCATGAAAATTCGATCGATACTCAGTATCCCTGAGCCCAGACTTAGGTTTGTCGTGCGCTCGCCAATATAGCAATTCTCAATTGCCCGCAATACAGTAAGGATACGGCGCCGTGCCTACGGAATATGTGTATTGCACTCAACAGGATAAGGTGTACCGCTGCGTGCTTACCCTAAAAAATGTAATAGAGGCGGGGTTTAGCCGGATTTGTCAATCGCAAAAACCAGTCTAAAACCCGCCCCTAATGACAAGAGTCACCAATTAACCGACTAATTCTTCGCCCCTACGCCCACATACATAATCGACGTATCCTCATTAATTTTGATTTTAAACAAGCCCGACTTTTTGTAATCAAAATAGTTAGCGATATTAGAGATTAGCACTTGAGAAACTTGTTGGAAACTTTCCCCCGAAGGAAATAGCTGCTTTCCACTTGTAAGATTCCCCCAAAAACCGTGCATCTGGGCTAAAATAGCGCCCATTTCTCCAAACATATCAAAACCTTTAATTTCAATCTTGCCGAAACCCGTATCGCGCATTACAACAGACAGTTCATCCGGGGTAATAAATTTTTCCCAATCGTGAACGCCCCGCCTAATCTCCTGCAAAATATTTTCCATCAGCCCAATCATCACAACTTGCGAGGAAAAAGTTCGGTTGATTGTATCAAAAAAGAACAGTCCCCCAGGCTTAAGAATCCTGTGAACCTCAGACACAACTTTTTTGTAATCGGCCACATGTTCCAAAACATCCACGCAGATTACAACATCAAAGGTATTGTCTTCGTAGGGCATATTTTCGGCAAAACCTTGCCTGTAGTTAATCTCGAAACCGCTGGTAAATGCGTGATTTTGAGCTGCTACAATACATTTTTGCGATCGATCTATTCCAGAAACAATAGCACCTCTCTCGGCCATAAACTCGCAAGAAAAGCCGCCGCCGCACCCGACATCTAAGGTTTTCAGCCCTTGCCAATTAGTCGCGTGTCTGTCGAAAAACTCAAATCTGGGTTTATTTAGATGGTATAAGGCATAAATTTTAGCATTTTCGTCCCACCAATTATTGGCATTTTCCTCATAAAATTCTAAATCATTTTTTACTTCTGTTTTCTGCACGATTTTCTCTGTCCTGACTTAGTGGAAAATATAGATGGCGATTGCACTTTTGCGTGATTTTATAGGAATGACGCCAAAAAACCCAATTTCTGTATAAAATCGGATGTTTCGTGACGAGTTCACAGGCAGACACCGGGTTTTTGAATCTGTGGGCGTAAGTTCTATTTTCTCGTGAATTGTGAATCGCCACAGTTGTTTATTATAATATCTTTGGCATAAATTTCAACCAGATGGATCGCGTTTCTATTATCATCCCAGCCCTCAACGAAGCGACTTGTCTGGAACGCACCCTCCGCCAACTCAGCATCCTTAATCCTCCCGCTTGGGAAGTGTTGGTGGTAGACGGTGGCAGTCAAGACGAAACAGTGGCGATCGCACTTTCCGCCGCCACGCGCGTTATTTCTAGCAGTATAGCCGGACGTTCCGTGCAAATGAACTTAGGTGCTCAAGTCGCCACCGGTGAAATTCTGTGCTTTCTCCACGCCGATACTTTAGTTCCCGACGACATTGTAGCAGTCATCCAGAAAACATTGTCCGATGCCGAAATTGCCGGCGGCGGGTTTATCTCCATGATGGCTGGTTCGCAGCAAACAAGATGGGGTTTTTCCCTCCACAATTACCTAAAAACTTATTACGCGCCGCTGTTATTTCGACCTCATTTATTTTTCAAAGGATTGCGCTTGCTGTTTGGCGACCAAGTTATTTTTTGCCGCCGTACCGATTTTTGGGAATGCGCTGGTTTCGATGCCGCGCTGCCAATTATGGAGGAAGCGGATTTGTGTTTGAAGTTAGTGCGACGGGGAAGACTTAAGTTAGTCAATCGGGTAGTGGAAAGTAGCGACCGTCGAGTTGCAACTTGGGGCGAATTTAAAGCTATTGCGATCTATCTTTCGATTGGTTTTTTGTGGGGTTTTGGCGTTTCCCCAAGGTATCTCAAGCAGTTTTATGAAGACATCCGCTGAACACAAAACCCGCTTAAATTCCAAGAATGTATTGGTTGTATTTTGGCGGCAAAACTTTCTGCAACAGGTAAATAATCGCCCAACAACCTAACAAAGTCCCAGTAACTAAAAAGCCGAGCTTCAGTAGCGGATTTACCGGGTCAATAAACTTATAAAACACTAACAAGACATATTTCACTACTGTCGAATCCAGCAGATATATAGGGAATGAGTAAGCAGCCAATATTTTGACTAACCCAGACACTCTAATGGGAAGTGCAATATTCTTAGAAAATGCGAGGATCGACAATACGAATAAAATTGCGTATCCTTGAGCAGATAGTTTAAAAAACGATCGGAGAAACCATGCCTCCGAATTAACTCCACTTTTTAGGTAAAATTCCCAAATGCTAGCTAGATAAAAAAGGATGGTAGCCCCTAAAATTGGCATTTTCATTCCTTCGAGAACGGGTTGAATTCTGTCATAGGAGCTGCCCAAAAATAGACCAGTTGAAAATGGCAAAATCCAACTGAAAATCCACCGCTCCATCAAAGGTAGAGGTATTGATATGTATTGGAAAGCGGTTAAGTAGAAGAAGATTGTAAAAATTGTTTGAATTGTTAAGCCCAAAGCCAAAATTTTTCTGGGTTCTAAAAATCTTAACTTCACGAGAAGCCACCACCAGCCGTAGCATTGAACAATCACAACGATGAAGTAATAGGGAGGCATCACTGAACCCGTCAAGATATCTCTGAGTAATGAAAGTAAGTCAAATTTTTGGATTTCTCCCAAATTATTTAAGATGTACAAAGCTACTGACCAAAACAGATAAGGGGGTATAATTTTTGACAGTCTTTTTTTGACTACCAGTGCGGGATTATTTTGATTTTCCAGTTTGTTGCTAAGAAAAAAACCGCTCAACAGTAAAAATGCAGGTACGCAAAATAGTTGAAATGTATCGATCGCCACAAATAAAATTCTGCGATCGCGAAATGTAAAGAACCCAGCATGAGTAATCACCACACTGACGATTGCTAAAGCTCGGATCAAATCAAATTCAGCGAACCGATTAGAAACTTTTTGCATGGTAAAAATTAGATTGTAAAAATTGGAACCCAATTAAGAATTTTTTGTCTGATTAGTTTTCACCAAACTCTAGCATGAAATTTTATATCTGCTCCTATCTTCACAAAACTTAGGCCGGCAAAAATAAGTCACCGACTGCTGGGACTGAGGAATAAAGACTATAGAGACTATTGCGAAAAAAAATCTACCTAAATTAGGTAGACTTTTAGAAATGTTCAAGCAATGAGTTCACTGTTGGCTAACCGTTGCTGTGATGGATGTGCGACGCAGAAACACTATCCAACTGATCGCGCCCGTTGCGGATCACGCGCAGCATATCGCTCAACTTGTGCTCGATATTATCGAGAACTTGGTCGGCATAATCATCAGCTCCGTTCTGAATTTCCTCGCATTCAGCCATCGCCCTGACTCTCATCTCTTCCAATTCTTCTTGAGCCTGGTAGCGAATTTGTTCGACTTCCGCCAGCGTCGCCTGCTGAATTGCCTCGCAGTCGAGCAAAACTTGCTGTCGCAACTGATCTGCCTCTATCTTCGCCTGCTGGAGCAAGCCCATATCGTTTAAAATTTCTGCTGCTCGCTGTTCTGCTGCTTCTATCACTTCCTGAGCGTAAAGTTCCGCTTCTTGAAGCAAGTCGTCCTTGTGCCGGATGATCGTCTCGGCTTCCTGAAAGGCGATCGGCAAATTTAACCTCACCAAGTCTAACTGATCGAGCAACTGTTCTTCATCCACCAGAGTGCGTCTGGTCATGGGAATTCGCGGACTGTCGAGAACAATTTCCTCAAGCCGATTCAATTCCCGCTGGATGTCTACTCCTGCGGTTCGGGTGGGGTCTCCGAAGGTGGCTGTGTTCTGAGGTGATTCGTTCTCAGTGCCGCGTCCGGTAGTGTCGGGTTCGATGCGAGTTGGTTCCTGCTGGCGTAACATTTGTAAATATCTAGGGCGACGTGTTTCGGAACAAGATGATCTACGGAGCCACCAAACTTGGCTATTTCTTTAACTACACTACTACTTAAAAAGCTGTACTCGTTAGAAGTTGCCAAAAAAACTGTTTCAATTTCACCCAGAAGGGTTTTATTGGTGTGGGCCATCTGGAGTTCCATTTCAAAATCTGTTAATACCCGGAGCCCCCGCAGCAGCACTTTGGCTTGTCGAATCTTAGCATAGTTTACTGTCAAACCCTCAAAACTGTCTACTTCTACATTTTGCAAGTGTTGGGTAGAGCGCCGGATCTGCTCGATCCGTTCCTCTACGGTGAAGAGAGGCGTTTTGCTGGGGTTTCTGACGACGGTAACAATTACCCGGTCAAAAAGTTTAGATCCCCGCTCGATAATGTCTGCGTGACCGAAGGTAATGGGGTCAAAGCTGCCTGGATAGATTGCAATCACGAGTTTGGCTCAACGAAGTGGGGGGGAGTGGGGGAATGTGGCATAAGAGGAGAGAGAGCGGGGGAGTGGGAGAGTCTATTATCCTTGTATCCGTGTTAATCCGTGTAGTGCCTTCCTTCTGACAACTGTCAACTGTCAACTGTCAACTGACATCTACTTTTTCATGGAATGAGCTTTGTAGAAAGTTTCGAGGCTTTGCTTGTCGCCCACAAACCGCCAATGCCAAGGCTCGTAACTGACGCCTTGGCGATTGTTTTTGGGAAATGACATTTCAAAGCTGAAGGCGACGGCGTTGGCTTCTAACCACTTGAATGCTTGGGTATTTTCAAAACTGGGACTGAGGTTGTGTTCCGGGGCGGTGCCGTCGCCAATGTCGATCGCATAACCGGTGTGGTGTTCGCTGTAACCTGGAGGGGCGCTGACTTCGGCTCGCTTGCTGGCGTTTTGCCTGCGTTCGGCTTTCACGTCAAAAAATACGTGCTGTTGGTCTTGCAGGGAGCGAAAGCCGGAAATGGGAGCGAAGTAGATGCCTGATGCCGCTGCGGCGTTAACCATTTCCTGATATTTTGCTGCTGCTGAGGTGCGGAGTTTGACGCTACCGTCGGAGGTGACGCTTACCAAGTCTTTTGCTGGTGCTTCTGGGTATGGCAAGTGTCCCAGCAGGTTTTCTGGGATTGCGGGGACTTTGGGGGTGGTAGCTGGACTCGCGACAGACGGAGACGCGGAACTGGTGGGCGCTGAGTCTTGTTGAGTTTGCTCTGCCTGACTGGTGGCTGGGAACAAGTTAAAGTTGAGGTGCAGCCAGATGCTGACCCCAAAGGCTAAGGCGGCCAACCCTAGCAGTTTCCAAATCAGCCCTTTTTTCTTAGACTGACTCTGCCGTGCTTCTGGGTATGGGTGGTCTCGCACTGCTTCTGGAATTTCGTCGGCGACAAGCTCCGAGGCTTGCGGGGGTTTTCTTGACAGACTAGCGTTATCCAAGCCAGCTCCACTCCTGCACTTCAATAAGGCTCAACGTTACAAATTGTAGACCGATATGGGCGATCGGACAGCTACAATTGCCGCTGAGAGTATATCATCTCTTTCTGACCTCGCCCCGTCCCATCCGCCAACTCTCGCATTTGTTACTTGGGCCCACAGTCGATCGTCCCTGCGAGGTCGAACTGGTTGGCGCTGGTAGCGCTGGTTTATTTTAAGTGTAATTTGTTACTGTTCCACAAAATCGAACAATTCTGCGATCGACACATCAAACGTCCGCGCCAATTTTAGCAGAGCACCGATGTCAGCCATTGCCATACCGGGCGATCGGGCATAGCTTTTCAGCGTGCTGTAGTGAACGCCCGATCGAGTGGCAACCTCTGTCTGAGTCGAACCGTTCTCAGCAGCCAGCTCTCAAATCCGCAACCTCACCAATTCTATGCTTGACAAAGGGCAAGTATTGTGAATTTAAGTAATTAGATATTAAAGGGCGATCGGCCCCCGACCTTAGAAACGGAAGAGCAATCACTTTTTTAGACAACCTCTCATTATATTTATTTTATGGTGAAAGAATGTATTCAGGCTTTTTGAGTAGAGTTTGTTTAGCAAACCCCTTAACTAATTTTATTCGTGAGTAGATCCATCTGGCATAATTGCACCAGTGAGTTTAGCATTTGCCAACTCTGCTCCTCCTATTTTTGCACCAGTTAAGTTAGCGCCAGATAAGTCTGCACCTGTTAAGTTTGCCGCGCGGAGGTCTGCTGAAATTAGGTCAGCACCACGCAGTTTTGCAACATATAAATATGCTTGTCGCAAATCAGCTTCGGTTAAGTCTGCTGTAGTTAGATCGGCACTTTGTAATCTTGCATCATTCAAGTTAACCTGTCTTAAATTAGCTCGGCTCAAATTTGTGCCGTCTAGGTTTGCTCCCTGAAGTTTTGCCCCACTCAAATTCGCATCTCTCAAATTGGAACTCGTCAATTGTGCAGAAATCAAATTAACACCTTGTAAATTGGCTCCCATCAAGTTAACACTGCTCAAGTCCCTACCAGTTAGATCGACATTTTGCAGCGATACATAAGGAGCAATTAAGTAAGCGCCCGCTTTCACGGGATCGAAATCAGTAGGAAATAAAGTTGCTTGATTGCAAATAGCTCCTTGAAGCTGAACTCCTTTGAGATTTGCTCGATCGAGGTTGGCTTCTAAAAGGTTAGAATTACTCAGATTTGCCTTTGTCAAATCAGCATTGTTTAGGTCGGTTTTCCTTAAGTATAGCCCGCTTAAGTTAGCTTGACTGAGGTTTGCAGTTGTGAATTTTGTTTGTTGACTAAGTTTAGACCCGCTGAGGTTTGCACCATTCAAATCGGCTTCACTAAAATTTGCATTTTCTAGTTTTGCTCCTCTTAAACTCGCCTTGCTCAATTTTGCTTTTTCTAGTTTAGCTGATTGTAAATTAGCCTGAGAGAGGTTGGCATTGATTAAATTTGCCCGCTCCAGATTGGCACTGGATAAACTAGCCTGAGTAAGGTTGGCATTGACTAAGTTTGCCTGATTCAGATTAGCACTATATAGGGCTTGCTGAATATATCGCCCGCGTGTTACGTGGCCTGGGTTATTTGATCGCGCGCTCAATAGTAAAGTGCAAG